>DDUN01000006.1 GCA_002344825.1 Candidatus Multiplicimicrobium inquinatum
AATTAGCGCCATTGTTGCGCCGCAACATTCAGGTTGCCTCTGTTTTTATTGACGGAGCGGATGTCCGCGTCGTTAAGAGTGAGTCGGGTGTGATGCGTGTTTTGGGCGTTACAATGCCTCAGGATGTTAAAAGCACCGAGGTGCAAGTAGATCAAAACAAGGCGTCCGTTCCCTCAGCGACGGTGCCTTCCGCCATTTCATCCTTTTTGATTTCACAAGTGAATCTTAGTAATCTTAATTTGCATTATGAGGATGACCACTCACAGTCTCCGATGCAGCTTGATTTGTTGGATTTGTCGCTCAAAGTTAAAAATGTTTCTTTGTTTAAGCCTATGGAGTTTGAAGCGTCGGGTGCTTTTTTTGGAGATAAAAAGAACGTCGATTTGCGCGGTACGGTCAAGCTTGAGAATTTAGGCGCTGAGATTCAGATTGATGATTTAAAGCTGGAAGCAGACTTGGATTTGATCGAGCGTGATGAGCTGACACGCAGCCTGCCCCAAGTAATGAAAGATGTTCCTTTAACTGACTGGGGCGGAAAGCTCGCTGTTCATGTTTCCAGTTTAAAGATAAGAAATGGAAAGCCCGAATCGGTGCGGGCCGATCTTGCTTTTGATGAGGGCTTTCTTGAAACCCAGGAAGCCGGCCGATTTATTCAAAAAATAAGCATTTATTCAAAAAATCTAAGCCTTTCGGCTCCATTTGAAGTTCAGGTTAAAGCCGCTGTTTTTTCCGGGACAACCAATTTGAGTTTTCAGGGTAAGGTGGAAGCTTCGAACTTGGGCCGGGTGATCATTGGACCCGCCCAATTGGATTTAGACCTGAACTCGTTAAATTGGACGGAAATGGAATCAAGAGTTCCGGCGATTCGCACGAGCGGATTGGCTGCCGCGCCGGAAGGGCGAATTCATGCTGACATTCGGCGTGTGACCTTTGAGCCCGGGCGTCAACCCTTGGGCGACCTTGATTTTCGTTATGATCAGGGAAGATTAAGATTAAAGAATGTTACAGAGGATCTGAGTCAGATTCAGATGACCGGAAACTTACGCGGTGATCAGTTGAGCTTGGATGCCTGGAATATGAATTTCGGAAATAGTCCCGCAGAGGGGCGTCTCAATATTCAGAATATTTTTACAGCGCCGCTTTTTCGGGTTGAAGCCCGCGCCAGAAATTTAAATTTAGCGGATTTGGCTCCGCCCCCTACTTCTCCTGACCAGCCGATTATGGAAGGAATCCTGTCTTTTGAAGTGAACGCCGGAGGGAGCGGAAAAGTACCTGAAGTTATTTTGCCTTCGATTTCCGGTTCGGGAAATTTTCAGATCGAAAATCCGGTGATGCGCAATTTGAACGTTTTGGAAGAAATTTTATCCAAACTTTCAGCTATTCCCGGATTGAACTCTGCTCTGGATCAGCGTATGTCTGATTCTCTGAAAGAGCGCCGGGCACGGCGTGATACGCCTTTTGAAAAAATCGCTGAAGATTTTACGATTGAGCGCGGCGCGGTGCGTTTTAACCAGTTTGATGTTGTTTCGCCGGATGTCAAAATCAGCGGCGGAGTGAACCTGGGGTTGGATACCAGCATTCAGGCTCGGCCGGTTATTTGGGTTCATGAAGAAATTATGGCGGAGTTAGCAGGCCGGGTGCATGAGCTTGCGTATACCCTGAATTCTCAGGGGCAAATGCAAATTCCTTTGACGATTTCGGGAACTTTGGCGCGTATGAGTATTTTGCCTGACATTCAATTTTTATTGGCTGAAATCGTAAGGAACAAGGCCGGACAAATGTTGGCGGCTCAGTTTTCTCAAAGAACAGAAGGCAGCGATCGTATGGATCGTCTCAGCCAAATTTTGGGAACGACCACCGGTTCTCAGAGCGGGGCAGGGCAAGCCTCCTCGGACAGTTTATCAACGCAAACCACCGACAGCTCTGTTCCTGTCAAAATTTACCCAAATCAGCAGAAGCAGCCGTCTTTGATTGAGTCGTTGATGGGGCAGCCATCGGCATCACAATCTGGTGATTCTCAAGCGAGTAAAACCGATATTGCCGCAGGGCTCATAAACGCTTTCCTATCCAATAACGCTTCTAATTCAACCACGGCCTCTGACGGGCAAACACAAAATTAATGAAATTTATTCAGAGTCTCATTTTTGCCGGGGCAATTATTTTTGCGGGAGTCTATTTTGGAAGTAATTATGTGATTGCTTCCATGTTTGAGCGTTGGCTCGGTGTTAAGACTACGGTTGGGTCTGTCCGTTGGGGAGCGGTAAGCAAAAAAATGGTTATTCATAATGTTCGGATTCATAATCCCGAAGGCTACGCTCAGCGTGAATTAGCTAAGATTTCAAAAATCCAAGCGGAATATGATGCGAGCGATTTAAGAAAAGGCCTGTTTAAAATTAACTATCTGGAAGTTAACGCGGATGAAATTTATTTAGATAAAAAGTCTTTGTCGGAAACCAATATTTTACAGTTAAAGCCGTTGCAGCGGGTATTGGGAACCTTAACCGAGACACCGTCACTGAAAGTGCCGTTTCTTTCTTTTTCAATCGATAAGGTTCGGTTTCAGATGGATCGGGTTGTTTTTGAGACTCAGCTTGGAAATGATCGTGTTACCGAAAGCCGTAAAGTGGAATCTCCGCAATCGGATTTGACGGAGCTGACGACTCCCGACCGCGTTGCGGTTTATGCTGTTTTGCTTGCTTTGCGCAGTGCCGGCTGGCAATCCTTTTTACCTTCAAAGGAGCAGGCGGTTCAGAGCGTTGAGAATCAAATAGCGGTGATCTTTGAACAGCTTAGGCAAAAAGCCGAGTTGATTCAAACGCAGATTCAACAGGTGCTTGCCGAAAAACTAAAAACAGCGTCATGAGCCGATCCGTTTTCGTAAGCGAACAATTTCTGCCTTATTCCTCGGAGCGTGTGTTTGATTTCTTTAAAAAGCCTGAAAACTTAGATCAGGTCACTCCTTCCAATTTAGGTTTTAAAATTTTGACGCCGAGTCCGATACCCATGGCAAAGGGAACGGTGATTGATTACACAATTCGTCTTTATGGCGTTCCCATGAAGTGGCAAACAACCATCACAGATTATGATCCGCCGCATTCTTTTACGGATACCCAGGTAAGGGGTCCTTATAAAACATGGATTCATACGCATCATTTTATTTCCAAGGACGGTGGAACCTTGATGAAGGATGAAGTTCAATACGAGGTTCCATTCGGATTTTTGGGTGATTTTATCCGGTCTTTATTTGTGAGGCGCGAAGTGGAAAAAATATTTGATTATCGCAAACAAGTGATTGCAGGTCTTTTTGAAAAGGGTATCGCGTGAAAATTATCATCGCGGGCGGAACCGGCCTTGTCGGGCAAAACCTCATTCCGGCTCTGATTTCGGCGGGACACACACTTTTTTTGCTTTCACGCCGGGCCGCGCAAAAAAACATTTTTCCTCTTGATCGGGTTCAAACACTTTATTGGGATGGAAAAAACTTGGGAGATTGGGCGCGTTGTTTCGAGGGCGCTGATGCGGTAATTAATTTGTGCGGAGAAGGAATTGCCGATAAACGCTGGAGCTCACAGCAAAAAGAAAAACTTCGCTCGAGCCGGCTGGATTCGACGCGATTGATTGTTAAAGCGATTAAGCAAAGCTCAGTGAAGCCCAAGGTTTTAGTCAATGCTTCGGCGGTTGGTTTTTACGGTTCGGTCGCCGAAGGGGAAGTGGAAGAGTCCCGCGGTCATGGACAGGGTTTTCTTGCGGATCTGTGCGTCGATTGGGAAAAGGCCGCGCTTGAAGCTGAGGAGCTTGGCGTTCGTGTTGTTTTACCGCGCATCGGAATTGTTTTAGACCCCAAGCAAGGAGCTCTCGCTAAAATGATTCCGCCTTTTCGTTGGGGTGTCGGCGGGTTTTTGGGTTCGGGAAAACAATGGTTTCCTTGGGTTCATATTGATGATCTTGTGGGAATGATTTTGTTTGCAATTAGCCACGAGGGATCTCGGGGCCCTTTTAACGCTTGCGCTCCCAATCCGGTTCGCATGAAAGATTTTTGCGCGTCACTTGGCAAAGTCTTAGATCGTCCGTCCTGCTTGCCCGTTCCGGGTTTTTTGTTGCGGTTTTTGCTGGGGGAAATGGCTTCCATGCTTTTAGGAGGACAGCGCGCCGTTCCACGTAAAATGCTCCAATCCGGCTTCCGTTTTCGCTATCCCGTGCTTGAATCTTCGCTTGTTTCTCTGATTGGACATCCGCTTTAGACAACTCTAAATTCAAGCTTTACACCCGCCAAGGGTGTTTAGTATGATACCGCAAATGGGACTCCTGCCTTCAGCAAGCTATTGCAAAAACTTGCCACTCGCGAGCGCAATGTTTCATTTATAAGAAATTTTAAATAACCTTTTTACTGAGAGGATTTTTATTATGTCAGTGTTCATTGGACGTGATCGCAAAGCTCGCCGCGCATATGGTTTTGACGAAATTGCTCTTGTCCCAGGGGACATGACCATTAATCCGGATGAAGTCGATATCAAGATGACCATCGGGAAGCAAAAATTTGAAATCCCTTTTTTGGCTTCTGCCATGGACGGCGTGGTTGATCCTAAATTCGCAATTGCGATGGGAAAACTTGGCGGTCTCGCGGTGCTCAATCTTGAAGGTATTTATACCCGCTATGATGACTGCGAATCCATTTTGCAGGAAATTTCCGAAGCGGATCCCGAAAAAGCGACGGAGCTTGTTCAAAAGCTTTACACCGCTCCTATTAAAGAGAAATTGATTTCCAAAATTATTGAAAAGATCAAGAAGGCCAAAGTTCCTTGCTCTGTCAGCTCCATTCCACAAAAAGCGGAACGTTACGGTGCTATCGCGCAGGAGGCCGGTTGTGATGTGTTTGTGGTGCAATCCACGGTAACCACGGTTAAACATGTTGCGACGAAATATCAGATTGTTGATTTTAAAAAGTTCTGCAAGAAAATGAAAATTCCGGTCATTCTCGGAAATTGCGTTACTTACAAAGTGGCGCTTGATTTGATGGATGCCGGCGCTGCAGGTCTTTTGGTGGGTGTCGGACCGGGTTCTGCTTGTACTTCCCGCGGCGTCCTTGGTTTGGGCGTGCCCCAGGTAACCTCAATCGCCGATTGTGCCGCGGCCCGTGAAGTGCATTATAAGAAAACCGGTAAATATGTGAATATTATCGGCGACGGCGGGATGTCTACCGGCGGCGATATTTGCAAAGCTTTTGCATCCGGTGCAGACGCGGTGATGGTTGGTTCCGCTTTTGCCCGTACCGAAGAAGCTCCTGGCAAAGGATATCACTGGGGTATGGCGACGCCGCATGCGAATTTGCCGCGTGGAACCCGTATTCATGTCGGCACCACCGGAACTTTAGAAGAAATTCTTTATGGTCCTGCGAAGCTCGATGACGGTACGCAGAACTTGGTTGGCGCGCTTCGGACTTGTATGGGCAATGTCGGTGCCAGCAATTTGCGCGAAATGCAATTAACTGAAATTGTGATTGCGCCTTCGATTCGCACGGAAGGCAAAGTTTTTCAAAGAACCCAACGCATCGGAATGGGTAAGTAACTTCGAAAAACGGCGGGCGGTAATTTTAAAACAATTACTTCTCGCCGTTTCTCATTTTGAGGATAAATGACAGAAACGATTGTTGTTTTAGATTTTGGATCGCAATACACACAGCTGATCGCGCGCCGCGTCCGCGAAAACAATGTTTTCTCCCGAATTCTGCCCTATAACGCGTCATTCGAGCAGATTCTTGAAAGCAATCCGGAAGGCATTATTCTTTCGGGTTCTCCCGCGAGTGTTTATGCCAAAGGCGCGCCAATGCCCGATAAACGCATCTTTGAAGCGGGAATTCCGATTCTTGGAATCTGTTATGGTATGCAACTTTTGTCGCACACTTTCGGCGGTAAAGTTCTGAAGTCGAATAAGCGTGAATACGGTCTTTCGGTTTTAAAAACGCATGAACAGAAAACATTGTTTAAAGGTATCCCCAAGTCCTTTAATTGTTGGATGAGTCATGGTGACAAGGTGACCGTGCTGCCGAAAGGATTTAAAATTCTTGCGCATACGGCGAACGCGCCTTACGCGGCTATGGTGCACCCTCAAAAACAGTTTTATGCGATTCAGTTTCACGCGGAAGTTGTGCACAGCCAATTCGGATCCCAGCTTTTTAAAAATTTCCTGTTTAATATTTGTAAGTGCAAAGGTAATTGGACGGCTGCTTCTTTTATCGAGGAAACGGTTGCGAATATCCGCAAGCAAGTCGGTAAGTCGAAGGTGGTTCTGGGCCTTTCCGGCGGAGTGGACTCTTCCGTTGCGGGGGTTTTGATTCATAAAGCTATCGGAAAACAGCTTACTTGCATCTTTGTGGATAATGGTTTGCTGCGATTAAATGAAAAGCAAAAAGTGGTCAAAATGTTCCGCGATAATTTTCATATGAATGTGATCGTCGCGGACTCTGAAAAACGTTTTCTTTCCAATCTCAAAGGCGTTACGGATCCCGAGAAAAAGCGCAAAATTATCGGCAAAACATTTATTGATGTGTTTGCCGCGGAAGCCAAGAAGCTTGGGAAAGTTGATTTCCTCGCGCAAGGTACGCTTTATCCCGATGTGATTGAGTCGGTTTCTTTTCATGGCGGCCCCAGTGTTACGATCAAAAGCCATCACAATGTCGGCGGCTTGCCCAAAGATTTGAAATTTAAACTCGTTGAACCTTTGCGTGAACTCTTTAAAGATGAGGTTCGTGAGGCTGGTTATAAAATGGGTCTTAGCAAGGAAGTGATCGGCCGGCATCCTTTTCCGGGACCGGGTTTAGCCGTGCGTATTTTGGGCGAAATTACCAAAGAACGCTGCGATCTTTTGCGTGCCGCGGATAATATTTTTATCGAAGAAATTCAAAAAGCCGGGCTTTATGACAAAATTTGGCAAGCTTTCGCGGTTTTGCTTCCGGTTCAAAGCGTCGGTGTTATGGGTGACGAACGTACGTATGAAAATGTTTGTGCCGTGCGCGCGGTCACTTCCGTGGACGGTATGACCGCGGATTGGGCGCGTATTCCTGATGTTGTCTTAGCCAAAGTTTCCAACCGTATCATCAATGAAGTGCGCGGAATTAACCGCGTTTGTTACGATATTTCCTCCAAGCCTCCCGCAACCATCGAGTGGGAATAAGCCAGAAGCAAGCACCATGAAGCAAGCACCAAGAGAAAAAAAAGTGCTTCATGCTTGGTTCCTGATCCTTGGTTCTTGGTTCTGATATGTCTCACGCTGATTTTGTTCACCTCAACGTTCACACCGAATATAGTCTTTTAAGCTCCACCGCAAAAATTACCGACCTGGTAAAACGTTCCGCGGAATTAAAATTACCCGCGTTGGCGATTACCGACAGCGGTAATCTTTTCGGTGCGGTCGAGTTTTATGCCGAAGCCATGAAAAAGGGCGTGAAACCGATTATCGGCATGCAGACTTATATCGCCCCCGGTTCGCGCTTTGAACGTCAGACACACGGCATCAAAGAAGCTTCGTTCCGTCTGACTCTTTTGGCGAAGGACGAAAAGGGTTATCAGAATTTGATGAAACTTTCGAGTATGGGTTATTTGGAAGGTTTTTATTACAAGCCTCGTGTAGATAAAGAATCTCTCGCGAAATATTCCGAAGGATTGATCGCGCTTTCGGGCGATTACAAAGGCGAAGTGCCTTTTTATTTGCTTTATGATCAGCCGGATGACGCGAAGCGCGCTTTGGGCGAGTATCTTGAGATTTTTGGGAAAAAGAATTTTTATCTTGAGGTTATGGATCACGGTCTTGAACCCGATCAAAAAATGATCGCGGAATGCGCCAAGCTTTCCAAAGAGACAGGCGTTTCTTTGGTTGCGACCCACCCCGTTTTTTACGTGAAGCGTGACGGCGCGCAGGCACATGATGCCTTAATTTGCATCGGTTCCGGCTCTAAGATTGAAGATGCCAACCGTTTCCGTTTTCAAAGTGATGAATATTATCTGAAGTCACCGGAAGAAATGAAGGAGCGGTTTAAGGAGCATCCCGAAGCGATTCGCGCCACAATCGAAATTGCCGAGAAATGCAATGTGAAGCTTGAGTTCGGAAAAATTCATCTGCCTCATTATAAACCGCCTGAGGGAAAAACTCAGGAAGGGTATGTCCGCGAGCTTTGCTTCTCAATGCTCAAAGAGCGCATGAAAACTATTCCGCCCGACTATGAGGCGCGCTTAACACGTGAGCTCGATTTGATCGCAAAGATGGGCTATACCAGTTACTTTCTGATCGTTTGGGATTTTATTCGTTTTGCCCGCGAAAAAGGAATTCCGGTCGGGCCGGGACGCGGATCCGCGGCGGGAAGTTTGGTGGCATACGCCTTGCGCATTACCGATGCCGATCCGATCGTGCATGGGCTGATCTTTGAACGCTTCCTTAATCCTGATCGTGTCAGCATGCCCGATATCGATATTGATTTTTGCTATGAGCGCCGTGATGAAGTGATTGATTATGTCCGCAAAAAATACGGCTCCAACAGTGTCGCGCAGATTATTACCTTTGGAACGATGGCCGCGCGCGCTGCGGTACGCGATGTGGGACGCGTCATGAATTTTACTTATGCTGAGGTTGATAAAATCGCGAAGCTCATTCCGATGGAGTTGGGCATTACGATTAAAGATGCGCTTGAAAAAGAGCCTGAGCTTAAAAAGTTGAAAGATACGGACGCGCGCGTTGATCAATTGGTGAAGATATCGATGGAGCTGGAAGGATTGTCGCGGCATGCGTCCATTCACGCGGCCGGTGTCGTGATTTCAGACCGGGAGTTAAGCGAGTATGTCGCGCTTTACAAAACGGATGAACAGATCTGTACGCAGTTCACCATGGGTGATCTTGAGAAAATCGGATTGCTCAAAATGGATTTTTTGGGTTTGCGTACACTGACCGTTTTGCATGATGCTGTGAAAATCATTAAGAACAATCGCGGAGTGGATATTAAGCTCGATGAGTTGCCGTGGGAAGAGCCCAAGGCCTTCGAAAGATTGGCGAAGGGAGATGCCTGGGGTGTTTTTCAGCTTGAAAGTTCGGGGATGCGTGATTTGCTTAAAAAGATGAAGCCGACCAAGTTTGACCATTTGGTCGCGCTTTTGGCGCTTTATCGCCCGGGACCTTTGGGCAGCGGCATGGTGGACGATTTTATTAAGCGTATGAAAAACCCGGCATTGATTCAGTACGATCATCCGAAACTGGAACCCGCGCTGAAAGAAACTTACGGAGTTATTCTTTATCAGGAGCAAGTCATGCGCATTGTGAGTGACTTGGCGGGGTTTACGCTTGCGCAAGCCGACTCACTTCGCCGCGCCATCGGCAAAAAGAACCCTGAAGTTATGGCGAAAGAAAAGCAAAACTTCGTGAATGGTTCGGTTAAAAACTCAGATTGCGATCCCAAAGTTGCCGAGAAAATTTGGGATTTAATCGATTACTTTTCAGGTTACGGGTTCAATAAATCGCACTCGACCGCTTATGCTTTGATTTCTTATCAAACTGCCTATTTAAAAGAACATTTTACCGTTGAATATATGACTGCACTTTTAACATCGGAAATGAACAATACCGATAAAATCGTAAGTTATATTGAAGCTTCCAAAAAAATGGGAATCAAAGTTCTTCCGCCGGCGGTTAATGAAAGTTTTGATAAGTTTACCTGCGGCAAAGATTGGATTCGTTTTGGTCTTGCTGCGATTAAAAACGTGGGGCATATCGCGATCGAATCGATTGTAAAAGCGCGTGATGCGGGGGAACCGTTCAAGTCACTGCTTGATTTTACTCAGCGAGTTGATTTGCGCGTTTGTAACCGTAAAGTGATGGAAAGTTTGATTCAATGCGGCGCTTTCGACGAATTAGGCTTTCATCGTTCTCAGTTGATGTCGCAATTAGATTCCGTGCTTGATGCCGGAGCGCAGATCCAAAAAGATAAAAGCTTGGGACAAATGTCTTTTTTTGGAAGCGGAGAAAGCGATTTTGGATCGGTGCATGATCCGATGCCGGATATTCCGGAGTGGCCTGAGGGGCAAAAGCTGGCTTATGAACGGGAATTGATCGGGTTTTATATCTCCGCGCATCCGCTTTCCAAATATTCGAAGATTCTTAAAAATTATGCGACGCATAACACCGAGACTTTGGCGGAAATTACGATCATGAAACCCGCTGCCGCGCCGCCGCCTGTTTTCTTTCGCGGTGAACGGCAAAAAACCGGGCCCGATGTTTCGATTGGCGGCGTGATTGATTCCGTGCGGGAAATTCTTACCAAAAAGGGCGACAAGATGGCCTTTGTGCAGCTGCAGGATTTGTATGGTAATTGTGAGGTGGTTGTTTTTCCTAAAGTTTATCAGCAGTTTTTACCGCTCATTCGTAAAGACGAGTTGGTTTTTATTAAGGGTAAAGCGGATGCACGGGATGAGACGCCCAAAGTTTTGGTGGATGAAATTGTAAAAATGGAAGAAGTGCAGCAAAAGTTTACCAAGCAAGTGATGGTGGATCTTCAAACCACAGGGTTGGTTCCTGAACTTTTGGGTGAGATTAAAACGATTTTGCAGAAGCATAAGGGCAAAACTCCCGTCATGATCGCTTTTCGTGACCCGAAGGGGAAACGGGCGGTTATTGATGCCGGTGTAGGGCTCATGGTGGATACGAACGACGCGTTATTTGATGATTTAGAAGCATTGCTTGGCGAAAACTCAGTCAAAATTTCTGCCTAATTTTTTTTGATTTATTTGAACGGGAGAGTCGAATGCGGATTTTGATCGGAACGTGGTTAGGGCTGTTCTTTTTTTGTTTGTCTCCGGTTATTGAGGCCGCAACGGAGAACGCCCCGTCTTTCCCCCGGCTTTACTTGAATGACCAATCAGAAACACCCACTATTCAGGCGCTTTCCGGTCTTGCGACACGCCCTTTGAGGCTTTTAGTTCAGCGCAATAATAAATCCCATCACGATGCTTTAATGCAGCCCTATGCACTTGGGGCTTTCTTTGGAGATGATCTGCGCATTGAAATGGCTGCGCCTGAGAAAGGAATGAGCGTAACGCTTTATAAGATTTTTCGGGAACCCCGGGGGGAACGCTATTTGAGCATGCCGGTTTCGATATATTACGGAGATGCTAGCCCAGCGGTTTATGAGGAAAAAATAAAACCATTCCGCGAACAGTTTTTTATTGTTGTCTACGAAGAAACTCATTCATCTGATGTCAAGAATCAGCACATCCGTTATTTTGAAGAGCGCCCGCGAAAACTTGCGATTACTTCGTTTAGAACTAATTGGATGCTGTCTTCGCTGAAATTTAAGATGAGGGATTTTGCTGCGGGTGATTCGCGCGGATCCTTTACGGAGAGCGCGCAAGATTTGGTTGATAAATTAATCAATCCCAAACGAATTTATATGCTACGGCTTTGGGCGAAGGGAACGGATAATTCCAACACTTCTTCAATTATTCCGATTGAGAAAACACATGAATAGCGCCGCGGCGTTTTCTTTTGTGAATCTGGAGCAAGGCACGCAGGCTTGGCTCGACTGGCGGTTTGAGGGTATTGGGGCATCTGATGCGCCCGCGATTATGGGCGAGAATCCATGGAAAAGCCGCACGAAATTGATGCGTGAAAAACGCGAACGAACCAAGGTGAAGCTGAACGCGGCCATGCGGAGGGGAATGGAATTAGAGCCTGTTGCCCGTGAGCGGTATGAAAATCACTTTGGATTGAAAGTGGTGCCGGCTTGTCTTCAAAGTAATCATCATCCTTGGATGCGGGCCAGTGTGGATGGTCTGTCTCATTGCGGGAACATCGTGATTGAAATTAAATGCGGGGAGGGGGCTTACTGGGTCTCTTCCGCCACCGGAAAGGTTCCGGATTATTACATGGGGCAGCTACAGCATATTCTTGCGGTAACCGGGCTTTTAGCGATCGATTATTGGTGTTATATGCCCGAAAAGCCCGCAATTCACATCCGGGTTGAGAGAGATGATTCCTACATTCAAAAAATGATTGAGCTTGAGCGAAGCTTTTGGGAAGAATTTAAGCAAAATCAGCCCTCCAGCCTTTGAATCAGACTTGCTTTTAAGAAAACAGCCGTTTATAGACGATATAGATGTAAAGCTAGGCTAAGTCGGGGGTTATGAATAAAACCATCTTGACAAGGCTAATTAGCTTTGTTAGGCTTCTCCCGCTCCTACTATTTTTTTGATATAACCTAGGGAGGTGAGATTCATGACTGTGACAAAAAAAGACATTGTCATGCGTGTTTCAAATGAAACCAATCTGACTCAGCAGGATGTCAAAAAAATCGTACAGAAAACTTTAGACATTATTCTTGAAAGCTTGGAACGGGGCGATACCGTTGAGCTTCGTAATTTTGGTGTGTTTAAAGTGAAGATTCGGCGCGGGAGAATCGGCCGTAATCCAAGGACCGGTCAGGAAGTGGCCGTCCCTGAAAAGAAAGTGGTCGTTTTCAAGCCCGGATTGATCGCGAAACAACGGGTAAAGTGATTTTTTGGCTTTCTTAGTTGAGAGTCTCATAACCCGAAGGACAAAGAGGAATTTATGGCGGAAAAAGGTAAAGTAAAATGGTTTTCAAATTTAAAAGGATTCGGCTTTCTTCAAAAGGAAGGCGATGAGAAGGACATATTCGTTCATTATTCCTTTGTTCAGGGTGACGGTTATAAAAAACTTAAAGCCGGTGACGAAGTTGATTTTGACATTGAAGATACCGGCAAAGGTCCTCAAGCCCGCAATGTTGTTCGTACCAAAAAAGCCGAAAAGCCGGCTGAATCTAAAGAAGAAGGCAAAAAGAAATAATTGGGCGTTTGAGCCCGTTGGCTTCTTGGTCCCTCGGGAGATTTAGCGGATGCCTTCTCACAATGATTCTGCTTCTTCTCGACGTCTTCGAAGGCTCTATTCCAATCAAGATCTTGATCTAGCTAAGACCATTTCTCTTTCCGCGGAAGAATCCCGTCATGCCCTTAAAAGTTTGCGGCTTCAGCCGGGTGATACCTGCCTGATCGCAAACGGCAAAGGCTGGGAAGCGGAAGCTGTTCTCCGCTCAACCGAGCATGACCTTGCTCAATTTCAGATTCTTGCTTGCCGTCATGAGCAACGCGGTTTTTCCTTGCCCGTAACTGTTTTACCTGCTTTGATCAAAAAAGGTAAAATGGACACCTTAGTTGAAAAAGCACAGGAGTTTGGCGCGGCAAATTTTCAGCCTCTTTTATGTGAGCGCAGTGATTATGATATTGCGGCGGATCGTTTTGAAGCTGTCGCGTCCCGGTGGGATAAAATCGCTAAAGAAGCGGCGAAACAGTCCGGGTCGTCTCAAGCGCTTCAAATTAACGCGCCCATCAAATTTGATAAGATGCTGGCTGGGTTAAATACGGAAAATCTTGTTTTGTTGTTTCATACGCAGGCTCCGGCGCAGGACTGGGTACTGCAGGCGCGTGAATTGTCTAAGAAAGAAAAATCTTTTTCCGGTATTACCGTGCTTATTGGGCCTGAGGGCGGATTTTCACAGAAAGAAATTCAAATGGCTTTAGACTGCGGGCATCCCTGCCTTAAAATTGTTTCAATGGGAAAAACTGTTTTAAAAGCGGATACGGCTTTTGTGGCCGCTTTGGCAGGTATTTCTTTTTTTATCTAATATGAATTCAAAACAACAATCCGTTAAATTTGTGACACTGGGCTGCAAGGTAAACCAGTATGAGACGCAAGCCATGGCGGAAAGCCTTGCCGTGAAGAACATCAAGCAGGTGGAAGGTGCTCCCTGTGATTATGTCGTCGTGAATACCTGCACGGTTACGGCTGATGCTGATCGTAACAATCGCTATTGGATTCGACGCATGAAGCGCGAAAACCCTGCCGCGCAATTGGTTGTGACCGGCTGTTATGTCGAGAAAAACCGTGCTGAACTTGAAGCCATGCCTGAGATTGATTTGATTCTTTCCAATTATGAAAAAGACAAACTGCATGAGAAAATTTTTGAAGGATGCGGCACCGAAACCATTCAGACGTCTCCGGATAAAACCCGTTTCGCTGAGCTTGCTGTTTCCGCTCCGCAGGGAGGCGGAACCCGCGCGTTTGTCAAAATTCAGGATGGTTGCAACCATTCCTGTGCTTTCTGCAAGGTCGTGCTGGTGCGCGGTCGTTCACGCAGCCGCGAACTGAAAAGTATTGTCGAAGAGGTGAAGCGGCTTGCCGAAGGCGGATATCGGGAGGTTGTTTTTGCCGGCATCCAACTTGGGGCTTATGGTTTGGATTATGAATCTCCGGAGCATTTCCGCAATCCGTCGGCTCGCGATCATTATTTTTTGACGGATGCGATCGAGGCCGCGGCGGAAGTAAAAGGGATTGAGCGGATTCGCCTCAGTTCGATTGAACCGATTGATATCGGTGAACCTTTGATTCAATGTTTTGAGCGGGTAAAAAAGTTTTGTCCCCAAATGCATATTCCATTACAAAGCGGTGACACGGAAATTTTGGCGTTAATGAACCGCCGCTACTCAGGTGAATTCTATCGTGACCTCATTTTAAAACTTCGTCAGAGAATCCCTGATTTTGAGCTGACATTGGACGTTATGGCCGGCTTTCCAGGAGAAGAGGCGCGGCATTTTGAAAACACAGTAAAACTATTGGAAGAAATTCAGCCGCTGAAATGCCATGTTTTTCCCTATAGCCGCCGGGAGGGAACTCGCGCCGCGTCAATGACGGATGTGGCACCGCATTTAATCCGTGAACGAGTCCAGCAGCTTATTGGTCTTTCGCAGCAATGGAGTGAAGCTCGTTTGCGTCTTTATCTTGGCCGTGAGCTTGATGTTTTGGTTGAGAGGCCGCGCGAGCAAAATGGTTTTTATGAAGGCATGGCTGCCAACTATGTCCGTGTTTGTTTCCCTGCATCTCAGAAAATGGACGGACAAATTGCGCGCGTCCGATGCTTGGCGGTTGAAAACGGAATCATCCTCGGAAAGCTTGTGCCCGAAGAAGTGAAACATGGATAGTATCCGTCATTTTTTTCAAATGCTCTCGGCTTGGAAGTTTTGGTATGACCTTTTTCATGGATTTGCCTGGCTGGATTGGGTTCTTTTTGTTGCGGCTTTTGCGCTGATTGTTGTTGGTGTTTATCGCGGGTTTGGATTTCTTTTTGCTAAGCTGATCTATGTGTTTGCGATGGCCGTCGGCGTTACTTTGGTTTACCCGTGGATTGCGGAGGGAGCCATCCGTTATTTATCTTTTGCGAAAGCGGGCTTTTGGAATCCGGTGTGCTTTGCTCTGGTGGGAGTCGCATTTTTTTACCTTTTTAAAAAACTAGCCTTGCTTCAATCTAAAAAAATGACGCCTTCTTTTCACCCCTTTTGGGATAGAGTTATCGGCGCAGTGATCGGCTTTTTCTTTGCGTTGCTTTTGATTAGTTTTGTTTCGCAGTTTTTTTTGCTGTTGCCTTCAAAGTCGATCGCGAAGCTTTATGGTTCGCACGGAGCGCGTTATGGCATTGTTTTAAGGCAGTTTGTCCCGAAGGTGGTTGATTCGGCTTTGACGCCGGTTCGGCTCATCGTAAACCGGAAATAATTATTTTATGAAATATGGCGAAGACATTATCCGGCGGGTGGCTTCCTCGAATGACATTGTTGATGTTATTTCCGAGTATGTTCCGCTTAAGAAATCGGGCAAGCACTTCAAAGGTATTTCACCGTTTACGCAGGAAAAAACACCTTCTTTTTTCGTTTCTTCGGACAAACAGCTGTTTCATTGTTTTTCAAGCGGCGTCGGCGGCGATGTTTTTACTTTTTTGATGAAGGTAGAAAATTTTGGATTTCAGGAGGCTTTGAAAAAGCTTGCCGATCGTGCACGCATTCCTTTGCCCGAGCCCGATGGCCGTGAAAGGCGCGATGGCGGTAAACGCGAAAAAATGTTCGAAGCCTGTTCTCTCACCGCGGATTTTTTTCAAAAGCAGCTGCTTTCTCCTTCAGGCCAATCCGGCCGTGATTATTTGGCGAAGCGCGGTGTCAGCGAAGAAATGATCAAATTATTTCAAGTGGGCTGGGCCCCGGCGGATTGGCGCGTGCTTTTGACTTATTTGCAGTCCAAGGGAATTCCGGACGCGATTGCCGAAGAAGCGGCTTTGGTAAAAAAATCACCCAAGGGGCATCTTTATGATGTTTTTCGCGGGCGCGTGATGTTTCCGATTAAAAATGCGCAGGACAAAATTATTGCCTTTGGCGGAAGAAAAATAGGTGATGAAGAAGGCCCAAAATATTTAAACAGTCCTGAGAGTCCAATCTTTTCAAAAAAGCAGGAATTGTTTGGACTTCATTTAGCTCGAAAGAGCATTGATGAAGTTTGGCGTCATATGATTTTGGTTGAGGGTTACATGGATGCGGTAACGCTTTATCAGTTTGGATTTAAAAACGTTGTGGCGACCTTGGGAACAGCTTTGGGAGAAAGTCATGCCAGAATTTTGAAACGCTATGTGGATGAGGTTGTCGTGCTTTATGACGGTGATGTCGCGGGGCAGAACGCGGCAATGCGGGGGCTTGAAATTTTACTGGAAGCGGAATTGCATGTGCGCGTGATTGTTTTGCCGGACGGACTTGATCCGGATGACTATTTGAAAAAATATGGGCATGATGCCTTGAAAGAAGTGATTAAGAATTCGCCCGATTTTTTAAAGTTCAAGCTGGATGCAATGCTTAAAAATTACTCGAAGACCGATCCGATGGGGATTGTCAAAATGACGAATGAGTTGATGGAAACTTTTTTGAAGGTGAAGAATGAAGTTTTGCTTTCCAGTTATTTTAAGCGGTTAGCTGAGGAGCTGAGAATTGATGAATCGTCTTTGAGGCGGGAATTTTATTTGCTGAAGCAAAAAACAGAAGGCCGCCGTCCTGTGCCTGGAGCGGAGAGAAAAGAACAGGAGGCGAAGCGGAATCTTCAGCCGGTCGCAAGAGCGGAAGAAGTGATGCTACTGGCGCTTATGTTTTCGGATGAGTTTTTCCGCAAGGAGGGTGTTTTACAAATTAAGCCCTCCGACTGGACCGATGAGGACGCGCGGGTTTTATTCGAGCAGCTGGTTAATACGGTTAAGTTGGGAGCTAAGCCCTCCATGGCAATGATTCTTCCTTTGTTACAAAGTGAGGCCTTCAGGGGGCGTTTGACACGCACGATTGCCTTTTTGGATGAAGTTGAGGACAAGCCGGCCATGTGGCGCGACTGTTTTGGACAAATGCGCGGGCGCCAAACGCAAAGCAGGCTGGATGAGCTGCGTGAGTTAATCGTGCAAGCCGAGAAAAACCAGCTTTCAGGACAGTTGCAGACTTATTTGGCGGAGTATCAAGCCTTGCTTCAGAAGGGCAAGCAAAAGCCCCCCGAGACAAACCACCCGTAAGACCCGTCTATTTATTAATTTTTTTTCATGAAATCGTTGTGAAAAGGCTTTCTTTCAGTAACTCGGACTACTATAATGCTGGGTCATTTTACGGGTTAGCCCAAAAAGGGTCTAACCGGGATAGTTGAGTCGTTTTATTGAGATTGGGAAAAGGATTCCATGACAGCAAAATTAAAAGCTCCGCCTAAGAAAAAAATCGCAAAAGCGGTTAAAAAATTGCCTTTAAAAAAGGCTGTGAAAGCGGTGGTTACCGTGTCTCCGGCGCAGCAAGCGATTGATGCGAAACTCGCGAAAGTGATTGTCCGTTTGATCAAAACGGGCATGGAACAAGGCGTGGTGACCATTGAACAGATGAAAAAACAAGTCAAAGGGGACTTGGATAATCCGGATAACGTTGAACGCGTGATTAAGGCTCTCGCCAAAGAAAATATTCAGGTTCTTTCCGAAAAAGTAGTTGAGGCGGATAACCGCAAAGAGCGCGATGTAGAGTTGGAAGAAGAAGGCGCGGCGGATGAAGCCGAAAAAGTCCGCATGGACGACCCTGTCCGCACTTATTTGCGCCAGATGGGACAAATTCCTCTCTTAAAACGTGATGAAGAAATTGCGCTGGCGAAACGCATTGAGGATCGTGAGCAGGATTTAGCTCGCGCCATTTTTCAATGTAAGGGCGCGCGCTATGAAGTGCTCGAGCTGGCCAAAAAGATTTCTGAGGGAACCGTTCAAGTTGAATCGATCATTGATCCCGAGCAAGAGCAGGGCGAAGACGAAGCCATGCAGGAAGCCAAGATCAAGGCGATGAAAAAGAAAATGAAGTCGCTTATTCGTAAACTGCGTGCTTCACGGAAAGATTCGGATATTACCGAGCTTTTGATGAGTTTTAAACTGAGCGTTCAGATGGTGGATAAGATTCTCGCCAGTCTGCGCGCCAAATATGTTCAGCTCCGTAAAAACCGCGAAGAAATCAAGAAACTTCGTAAGAAGAGCGTCCGTGGCGCGATCGGAAAGATCGAAGAGCGCAATAAAGAAATTTTGCATGAGCTCTCCGAGCCCGAAAAAGATTTTGTTGAACGTCTGCGTTTAATCGGAAGAAAAGAAGCTGAGCTATCGATCGCCAAAAAAGCGCTTTGTGCCGCGAATTTGCGTTTAGTCGTGAGTATCGCAAAAAAATATACCAATCGCGGTTTATCTTTCCTGGATTTGATTCAGGAAGGAAACATTGGTTTGATGAAAGCGGTTGATAAGTTTGAATACAAACGCGGCTATAAATTTTCGACTTACGCGACGTGGTGGATTCGTCAGGCCATTACGCGTTCGATCGCGGATCAGGCGCGTACGATTCGTATTCCGGTTCACATGATCGAAACGATCAATAAGTTTTTCCGTGCTTCCCGCCACTTAGTTCAGGAAACCGGCCGTGAGCCGACTCCCGAAGAAGTCGCGCAGTTGATGAAGATGCCGGTTGAAAAGGTAAAAGGCATTTTGAAGATCGCTCAGGAACCAATCAGTCTTCAAACCCCGATCGGCGATGACGGAGATACCACTTTCGGTGACTTCATTGAAGATAAGTCCGCTGTTTCACCGGCGAATGCCACGGCTTACAGTATGCTTAAAGAGCAGATGGACGATGTTCTGCTTTCTCTGACTGAACGTGAGGAGAAGGTTCTCCGCTTGCGTTTTGGTATCGGCGACGGATATCCGAGGACATTGGAAGAAGTCGGACGCATTTTTAATGTGACTCGTGAGCGTGTGCGTCAGATTGAAGCGAAGGCTTTGCGCAAGCTTCGTCATCCAACTCGGTCAAGAAAGCTCAAAGGCTTTTTAGAAATCAAGATTAGCGAGTAGCACTGTTTTTTAAACCTCTGCGCTGATGCGCAACCGGCGGTACGCTAGCCGCACCTTAATGTTTGGGCTCGTAGCTCAGTCGGTTAGAGCAGGGGACTCATAATCCCTTGGTCCCTGGTTCGAGTCCAGGCGGGCCCACTGCATTGTTTTTGCTCTGTGGCTTTGCCACAACCGCAAGCTTGCCCAGATTCGAAGTTTTAAAAAAGAGCCGTCTACGGCGTCAAAATTTCATTCCTTTGTGCGGAGTCGTTTTCACTACACCTCCGCAGTCATTCAAATTTTCCTTTTATTCAGGCTTTTTTGAGAAAAATGGTTTGAGATTTTTCGGATTTGAAGTGAGCCGTGACAACATCAGAATTTGAATGAGGGAAAACATTGGGAGCGGCGAGTGGCTGACCCGCAGCGAACCCGAGCGTTTAGCAAGAGAGTGAGCGAAGGGTGGCGAGTCCAGATAGGTCCATTTCCTTCTGCTATCCCAACCACGCTTCACTTGGGGTTCATAGATTTTTACAACGGTGATGCAGTTAATCCAGCGCATTCTTTTTTAATGCATTTAAAATGTTTTCCATTTTTGTCGTAAAAACATGTTTGCTTCAAAAATGTAAGACATTCACGTAATTAAAAAATTTAAGTTCAGTTTTTATTGTCGCAGCCGAAACTAAATATGGGATGCCGAATTGTTTTTTGGGGCGGGATTTCCTTTTTTTATGAAGAATCGTTTTAGTTCTTTGATTTTTCTAAAAAAAATATTGATTTCATTTTCGAGATTGGTATGATGCTTGCTGTTTGGGTACCGTTCGGGTAACGGCAATTTCCATGTAATTAATTTAACCAAGGAGAGATCGGATGAAGCTGACAATTAAGAAAGCTTTGGGGATTCTCGCTCTTGTTGCATTTATGCCTTCGATGGCTTTTGCACAAAGCGCGGATGTCAGTGCATTAGAAAACCAAGTAAAAGAGCTTACCAAGAAGGTAGCTGCTCTTGAAGGCGCAAAGACGTCACAGTCTTCCTACGGTGCTGGCTATGTGATGCCGACCGAAGGTGATCAGGGTGGTCTTTTACATGCCGCACAGGATATTGACTTTGGCGGATATGTTGCGACAAGCTACACCAGCCACTTTGGTCAGAACAGCACTTGGCAGGGGCGTATTTTTGATGCCAACGAAGGTTTCGCTGTCAATCAGGCGAACTTCTACTTCAAGAAAGATGCTCCAGCTGAAGGCGGAGCAGGTTTCAAAATCGATATTATTGCCGGCCGTGACGCTCGCGTAATTGATTTCGCCGCGACCGCTGACAACGATGATTTTGCTTTCAACGAAGCTTATGTTGAAGTGAACACACCGTCTCTCCTCGGCGAAAGCGATATTCTTCCGAGCATGATCAACTGGAAAGTTGGACGTATGTCCACTTTGGCTGGACGTGAAGTCATCAATCCCGCGGCAAACTGGAACATTTCCCGTTCTGTTGGCTTTGGTTTTGGTCTTCCGTTTACTCACACCGGTTTGCGCACTAACACAAAATGGTTCGGCGAAAAGCTGAATGTTTATGCTGGTGTGAACAACGGTTGGGATGTTGACGTTGAGACTAACGATTTCCGTACTTTGGAATTCGGTCTTGGTGTTAATCTTCTTGAAAATCTGAGCTACTTCACCGCTATTTATTTCGGCCCTGAAACAGCTGGCATTTCTGATGATAAAACCTTTTTGTGGACACATGTCCTTGATTTGGCTGTCACAGATGCGCTTAAGTTAGGTGCTGAACTTAATTGGGGTCGCACAAACGATTTCGTAACCGCTGCGGGCAATTCTGAAAACGCTGAATTTGCTACGTTCGGTTTCTATGGTCGCTATCAGCTTGCTCCGAAATGGGCTGCTGCTCAGCGCTTCGAAATCTTCCGTGATATTGACGGATCACGCGGCGCAGGTTTTGGTTCAGGTTCAGGTTCTGGCACAGACACGATGTTTGGCTGGACTTCAACTCTTGAGTACACACCGTATGACAATTTGATCACCCGTCTCGAATACCGCTTGGATAAAGTGAATAGCGGAAACGGCACGATCTTTGGAACGGATAGTACACGTGGAACTCTTGCTGCTCAGATGATTTATACAATCTAAGCAACTTGTTTTAAAAGCCCCGGATTTGAAAAAATCCGGGGCTTTTTTTGTCTTTTCCGTTTTGTGCCTTTGTTTTAAAGGCGGGATAATTTTTTCGATTGACCTTTTGCCTCTGTATTCATACACTAAAAACATGAAATCATTTTTAAAATCCATTCAGATTGTTTTTTTATTTGGAATTGGTGTTTTGTTTCTTTCAGGTTGCTTGCGTTCACCCGCGCGTCACCAGTTCGGTGATTACTCCAATGCGGAGAAGTACTATGCTGAGGGAAAGTATGAAAAAGCGATCGAGTCTTATCAAAACTATATGGATAAGAATGAAGAGGGAAACCTTTCAATTATCGCTAAGTACTATACCGCGAAAAGTTATGTTGCTTTGCAGAAGAATGATCAAGCGAAGAAGTATTACCAGGAAATTATTAATCAGTATCCCGATCTGATTTGGGCTGAGCTTTCTAAGGAGCAGTTAAAAAACTTAGCCGGCTAGTCTTACTGAGTTTTTCCTCTCGACGCATTTTTTAAAGTTTTAGATAGAATCAAGGGTGCTTTTTCGGATGACCGCTCCTTAAAGGAGAGGAAAGTCCGTGCTTCCAAGGACAGCCGTAGTGGGTAACGCCCATCTTCCGTAATATGCTGAAGGTGCAAATCATCGGCGGAAAGCGGAACGGATCAGAGCCACAGAGACGAGTCTTTTTGAGGGTAAACCCTCGAAAAGGGTGAAACGCGGCAATCTCTACGGGGAAGAAAGGCTAAACGGAAAAGACCAGCAATGGGAAGCGGTCCGCTTCAACCCCGAGGTAACGGAGGGTTTCTTTTCGGGTAAGCCGCTAGCGAAGCTTCGTAAGGAGCTTTCAAGATAGATGGTCATCGTTTGCTGTAAAGCAAATACAGAACACGGCTTATAGAAAAGGTGCTCTTGATTCTGTTCTCTCGCCTCTTTTTTGCTCTGCGCCTGTGGCGCAACTGCGTAAGCACCCTTGATTTTGCTCAAGCGCATTTTTTTGTCTATGCCACACCCCAAAAATGAGTATGTAGTAGCTTGACAAAAGAGCGAAGTGAAAGTATCATCCCTCAGCTCGAAGCGGTGATTTTAGCCGCCAAGACCTTTTAAGACGGTGCTGTGACGCTGTCAAAGGAACATCAGTGAATTTACTAGCATACAATTTGCGTTTGTTGTCGTCCCTGCTTAATTTCCTAGGCAGGGTCTTTTTTTGTCTCGGCTCTGGCCTTCGGCCAACCGCATTTTGTCTTGGCTCTGAGCTTCGCTCAACCGCCCGGCTGTCTTTTGCCTCATCCTCTTTTTTTCAAAACAGGGTGGCACATGCCTAAGACTTTTCTTGATTCAACCGAAATTCAGCGCGCGGTAGTGCGTATTGCACATGAAATTTTAGAACGCAACCATGACGTGAATAATTTGGCGATCGTGGGCGTTCGTACCCGCGGGGTTTTTATTGCCGAGAGAATCCGCAATAAAATACAAGAAATCAAATCATTTCAACTTCCTTTCGGTATTTTAGATATCACGCTTTACCGCGATGACTTAAGTGAAGTCGGAGTTCATCCTCAGCTCAAAGAAACGGATATTCCTTTTGATTTGCATGATCGCACCATTGTTTTGGTGGATGATGTTTTATTTACGGGACGTACGATTCGGGCTGCGCTCAATGCTATTTCAGATTTTGGCCGGCCGCGCGCGGTTCAACTCGCCGTGCTTGTCGACCGTGGGCACCGCGAGCTTCCGATTAAAGCAGATTTTGTCGGAAAAAATATTCCGACTTCGCGACAAGAAAAAGTTTTGATTCATTTGCAGGAAACAGACGGGAAGGATGAAGCGTTAATTTTGCCGGTAGCCGGCGAGGTGATTTCATGAACCAATCCGCCTGGAAGCGCAAAGACCTGATCGGATTACGCGATCTTTCTAAAGAAGAAATTGAGTTGATTTTGGATACGGCAGCATCTTTCAGCGAAGTTTCACAGCGGTCGGTAAAAAAAGTGCCCGCACTTCGCGGAAAAACAGTCGTGAATCTTTTTCTTGAGCCGAGTACGCGTACCCGCATGTCATTTGAATTAGCCGAGAAACGTTTGAGCGCGGACACGCTTGGTATGACCGGTTCGGTATCGAGTATGACCAAGGGTGAGTCGTTGCGCGATACCGCTCAGAATATCGAAGCGCTGAAAGTGGATTTGATCGTGATGCGTCATCCTTCCTCGGGTGCCGCTTATCGGTTGTCGCAGTACACAAGCAAAGGTGTTGTGAACGCGGGCGACGGTATCAATGAGCATCCCACTCAGGCGCTAATCGACATTTTTACTATTCGTGAACTGAAAAAAAATGTCAAAGGGCTTAAGATTGTTTATCTTGGCGACATTTTGCATTCACGGGTCGCACGGTCGAATATTTGGGGATTAACGAAGCTTGGCGCGCAGGTGGTTGTTTGCGGTCCCAAAACCCTTATTCCCAAGGGCATTGAAGAGCTCGGCGTGAAAGTGGAACACAATCCCGCTAAAGCGGTACAAGATGCCGATGCGGTGACTTTGCTCCGTATCCAGCTCGAACGGCAAAATGAAAGTTTATTTCCGAGTTTGCGCGAATACTCGGACACTTACGGAATGAATGAAAAACTTTTTATGCGAGCGAAGCCGGATGCAATTTTGATGCATCCGGGACCGGTGAATCGCGGTGTTGAAATCGAAAACTCGCTCGCGGACAGCCCTCGCTCGGTGATTTTAAGACAGGTAACCAACGGGATTGCCGTGCGTATGGCGGTTCTTTATCTCTTGAGCGGAGCGGCTTCGATTGACGGGGGAGGTTCGCATGAGTAACGGATTGCATCGCCGGCAGGCAAAAAATTTGGTGATCCGTAACGCGCATGTTGTGGATCCCTTTCACAAAATTAATGACGTGCTCGAGCTTTATATCAAGAACGGAAAAGTCCAGAAGTGGGGCAAGAAGGTGGATGCTCCCGCCGACGCCGATGTGTTTGACGCCAAAGGACTGTATCTTTTTCCGGGGTTCATTGATTTGCAGGTTCATTTCCGCGATCCCGGATTTGAAAACAAAGAAACGATTGAAAGCGGAGTTCAGGAAGCAATTGCGGGCGGATTCGCGGGGTGCGTGACTATGCCGAATACCAAGCCCGCGTGCGACAATGAACAGGTTGTGAAATATCAAATCGACCGCGGCGCGTTGAGCGACTTTAATATTTTTCCCGCCGGTGCTTTGACACAAGGAGTCGGAGGTCAAAAAATAGCTGAAATTTCTGAAATGAAAATTGCGGGCGCGGTGGCGGTGACGGATGGATCCAGCTGGCTGCAAGACTCCGGTGTTGCGCGCAGGGCCTATGAGTATGCGACCACTTATGATTTGGTGGTGATGTCGCAGGCCGAAGACAATCGATTGAGCGCGGCCGGAGTGATGAATGAAAGTGTGGTCTCAACCCGCTTGGGCTTACGCGGCCGTCCCGGTGCCGCTGAAGACATTGCGATTGCAAGAGATTTGGAATTGGCGCGTTTAACAGGATGTCGTCTCCATCTGATGAGTGTTTCGACCAAACGGGCGGTGGAGTATATCCGCGAAGCAAAGCAGGAAGGCATCACCGTGACCGCGCAGGTGACACCGCATCATTTGATGATGACCGAAGATGACTTTGTGACTTATGACACCAATTTTAAAATGAGCCCGCCCTTGCGCAGCGTTGAGGACCAAAAAGCAATTTTGGAAGGGTTGAAAGACGGGACGATTGATGTGATTGGTTCGGATCACTCGCCGCACGCGGCGGAAGAAAAAGATATGGATGTAGAAGTGGCGCCGGACGGAGTTGTGGGGTTGACTTCTTACTTTGGCGCGGTGATGACGGCTTTATATCATGGGCAGAAAATTCCTCTGATGGAGATCGTTAGAAAAATGAGTCTTCGCCCAAGTGAAATTATCGGCAAGAATAAGTTTGGAAGATTAGGCGAGGGAGAGCTTGCCAACTTTGTTTTGGCGGATTTGAATCATGAATGGGTTTTTGAGAAAAAGCATATTTTTTCAAAATCAAAAAACTCTTGTTTCCTGGGCAGAAAATTTAAAGGCAAGGTATTTCATAATTTTGTAAACGGCTATCACTACGACTTGACCAAGTAATGAAAAAGTCCATTTGCTGCTTTACAAGCTGCGCTTCTTTGTGCGGCGTAAGTTTTTACTACGCCTCCGCAGGCGCTTGCTTGCGCATTGCAACTGGATCTTTTTCCTTCACTTGTTCTTAAAACAATTTTAGGTATTTTTTATGAAAGCATTTTTAGCATTAGAAGACGGATTGATTTTTGAGGGCGAAGGTTTTGGGGCAGAAACCGAAATCTTCGGCGAGGTAGTTTTTAATACTTCGTTGACCGGGTATCAGGAGATTTTGACGGACCCTTCTTATAAGGGACAGATTGTGGTTATGACTAACCCGCATATCGGTAATTATGGAATTAACTCCGAAGACGCGGAATCTCACCGCCCCTGGGCTGAAGGATTTGTAGTGCGAGAACTGAGCCCCGTGGTCAGCAATTATCGTTCGCAGGAATCTTTACATGATTATTTGAAGCGGAATAATATGCCCGGCATTCAGGGAATTGATACACGCAAATTAGTGAAACATTTGCGGACGCATGGTGCTAAGAAGGGTATTTTGACCACCAAGGAATCCGATCCAAAAAAATTGGTTCAAAAAGCCAAAGATTCTCCGAGTATTGTCGGCGTGGATTTGGTGCGGGAAGTGAGCTGCACCAAAGCCTATGACTTTAACGAAACGATGCCCGTTGGATTTGAGTGGGGCAAAAAAAATACGCAGAAGTATCAGGTTGTCGCGATTGATAGCGGAATTAAATACAATATCTTACGTTTGTTGAATCGGCATGGATTTAAAGTGAAGGTCGTTCCGGCGGATACCACTGCCGAAGAAATTTTAAAAATGAAACCGGACGGTGTTTTTCTTTCGAATGGACCCGGAGATCCGGCGGCGGTGACTTACTTGGTTTCGACCGTCAAAAAACTGATCGGCAAAGTACCGCTTTTCGGAATTTGTCTGGGGCACCAGATGATTGGGTTGGCTTTGGGCGCGACGACTTCGAAATTGAAGTTCGGTCATCGCGGAGGCAATCATCCCGTTATGGACTTAACGACCAAGAAAATTGAGATCACTTCACAAAACCATGGTTTTGTGGTGGATGTGGATACTTTGCCCAAGGGTGAAGTCGAAGTGACGCACATTAATTTGAATGATAAAACCCTCGAAGGGTTGAGCCATAAAAAGCATCCTCTTTTTTCGGTTCAGTATCATCCTGAAAATTCGCCGGGTCCGCACGACAGTCATTATTTATTCGAACGGTTTTATGATTTAGTGGCGGCGAACACAAAGTAAGTTTTTATAAATACAAAAAATTATCGGAACCATTTATGCCAAAAAGAACAGATCTTAAGAAAATTCTCATAATCGGCTCCGGGCCGATCATCATCGGACAAGCTTGTGAATTTGACTACTCGGGAGTTCAGGCGATCAAGTCACTGAAAGAAGAAGGCTATCAGGTTA
Source organism: Candidatus Multiplicimicrobium inquinatum (assembly GCA_002344825.1). Taxonomy (GTDB): domain Bacteria; phylum Omnitrophota; class Omnitrophia; order Omnitrophales; family Aquincolibacteriaceae; genus Multiplicimicrobium; species Multiplicimicrobium inquinatum. The sequence continues at coordinate 26,926 of DDUN01000006.1, forward strand.
TTTTGATCAACTCCAACCCCGCAACAATCATGACCGATCCCGAAATGGCGGATGCGGTTTATATTGAGCCGCTGACGGTGGAGTTTCTTGAGAAGGTTATTGCGAAAGAGCGTCCCGATGCCGTGCTTCCGACCATGGGCGGACAAACCGGCCTTAATTTGGCGGTGGAAGCTTATGAAAAAGGCATTTTCAAGAAATACAATGTCGAGATGATCGGCGCGAAGTATGAAGCGATCAAAAAAGCCGAAGACCGCGAGCTCTTTAAAAAGGCGATGCAGAAAATCGGTTTGGATTTACCCGTCAGCCAATTCGCGACGTCCGTTGATGAGGCGGTGAAGGTTGCGAATAAAATCGGCTATCCTGTGATTGTGCGCGCCAGCTTTACTCTGGGTGGTTCCGGCAGCGGTATCTGCGCCAATGAAGAAGAATTGCGCAAGGTCGCGAAAACCGGAATTGATTACAGCCCCATTCATCAAGTGCTTGTTGAAGAATCTATTTTTGGCTGGAAAGAATATGAGCTCGAAGTCATGCGCGACACCAAAGATAATTTTGTCGTGATTTGTTCGATTGAAAATTTCGATCCGATGGGCGTGCACACGGGTGATTCGATTACCGTCGCACCGTCGCAAACTTTGACCGACAAAGAGTATCAGCGTATGCGTGATGCCGCTAAAGCGGTGATGACTGAAATTGGCGTAGAAACCGGCGGTTCGAACGTGCAGTTCGCGGTGAATCCCAAAGACGGCCGCATGACCATTATTGAAATGAATCCGCGGGTTTCGCGTTCCTCGGCTTTGGCATCCAAAGCCACGGGATTTCCGATCGCGAAGTTTTCAGCTAAGCTTGCTGTTGGTTTGACTCTGGATGAAATTCCCAATGATATTACTAAGTACACACCGGCTTCGTTTGAACCTTCCATTGATTATTGCGTTGTAAAAATTCCGCGTTTTGCTTTTGAAAAGTTCGAAGGCGTGGATAGCCGGCTTTCGTCTCAGATGAAATCGGTTGGGGAAGTGATGTCGATCGGCAGTACTTTTAAGGAAGCTTTCCAAAAAGGACTGCGCTCGCTTGAAACCAAACGGTTTGGTTTAGGTGCGGACGGAAAAGATAAAGTTTTCGATTTAGCGCTAAATACCCGCGAAGCCTATCTCGAGTTTTGTCAGACTGCCCCTAAGGACGCGGCGCTCAAGAAAAAACTTTTGGATGAAATCAAGGTGCCTCGTGATGGTCGTCCCTTTAATTTGAAATATGCTTTTCTTGCCGGCGCGACCGTGGAAGAAATTTTTGAAGCTTCATTTATTGATCCTTGGTTTTTGCACCAGCTGAAACAAATCATTGACTTAGAAAAAGAGTTGATCGACGCCAAGGAATCTCAGCGTAAAACTCTTTTACGCAAAGCAAAGAAGTATGGGTTTTCTGACCGGCAGCTGGCATTTTTGTGGGGCAAAAAAGAAAATGAAGTCCGTGTGATGCGTAAAGCGGAAAAGATAATTCCCGTTTATAAGCTGGTGGATACCTGTGCCGCGGAATTTCAGGCTTTTACGCCTTACTTTTATTCGACCTATCAGGATGAAGATGAAGTGGTTGTGACACCGAAGAAAAAAGTCATGATCTTAGGCGGCGGCCCGAATCGAATTGGGCAGGGGATTGAATTTGACTATTGTTGTGTGCACGCGGTCATGGCGCTTAAAGAAAAAGGTTATGAAACCATCATGGTCAACTCGAATCCCGAAACTGTTAGTACGGATTATGACACGGCGGATAAGCTCTACTTCGAACCTTTGACGCTCGAAGATGTGCTGAATATTTATGAAAAAGAACAGCCGATCGGCGTGATTCCGCAATTGGGCGGACAAACTCCGCTTAATCTGGCGAGAGGCTTGGCGGATAATGGCGTGCGTATTTTAGGAACTTCCGTGGAGTCGATTGAACGCGCCGAAGACCGCGATCTGTTTAAGCAGCTGCTTCAGAAAATCGGATTGCGCCAGCCCGCTAATGGTATTGCTACCAGCTTCGCCGAAGCTTGTGTTGTGGCCAAAGAAATCGGATACCCCGTGGTGGTTCGTCCGTCGTTTGTTTTGGGCGGCCGCGCGATGGAAATCGCTTACGATGAAGCTCAGCTTAAAAAATTTATGAAGCAGGCCGTGGAAGCCAGTGATAACCATCCTATTTTGATCGACAAGTTTTTGGAAAGCGCGACGGAATCGGATGTGGACTTAATCTCTGATGGAAAAATAAGTGTCGTGGGTGCCGTGATGGAGCATATCGAAGAAGCAGGGATTCATTCGGGAGATTCTGCTTCGGTCATTCCGCCGTATTCACTGTCACCCATGGTGGTTCAGGAAATTACACAGAAAACCAAAGAGCTCGCGAAGGAATTGAATGTAATCGGCTTGATGAATGTGCAGTATGCCGTGGTTCGTGATCAGGTTTACTGCCTGGAAGTAAATCCGCGAGCTTCGCGCTCCATGCCTTTTGTAAGTAAGACGATCGGTGTTCCGCTTGCGAAGCTTGCCGCTAAAATTATGGTGGGCGATACGCTTGAAAAATTAGGGTATACAGCTGAAATTCATCCGCCTTATGTGACCGTGAAAGAATCTGTTTTTCCTTTTGTGAAGTTTCCGGGCGTAGATATTATTCTTTCGCCTGAAATGAAATCGACCGGAGAGGTCATGGGAATTGATCGTGACTTCGCGCGCGCTTTTTATAAGTCGCAGGAAGCGTCGATGGCACACATTCCGGAAAAAGGAAATGTGTTTATCAGTGTGAAAGACACCGATAAGGTTGCGATTATTGATATTGCGCAGGGTTTTGAAAAATTGGGTTATCGTATTTTTTCGACTCGCGGAACGGCTGCGGTTTTACGCGAGCATGGCGTTTCAGTTGAAGAACTAAAGAAGTTAAGCGATGGAAGTCCCAACGCGGCGGAATTGATCCGTGAACAGAAAATCGATTTGATTATTAATACGCCCAACGGTAAAGGCCCGATGTTGGATGAAGCCAAAATTCGTTCTCTGGCTGTTTCATTTAAAGTGCCCTGTATCACAACGATTCGCATGGCCAAGGCCGCTGTCTTTGGATTGCAGGCCGTGCGCGGTGCGCAGCTCGAAGTGAACCCGATCAGCTACTACCATGAGGAATGCCGCCGCATGACTGCGCGCGTTTGATCATGTCTGTGAAAGCATACGACGAGGCGGTAATCATCCTCGAAAACAAAAAGATTAACGAAAAGTATCTCAAGCTTTCTTTCCGTTCCAAAAAATTGGTCCAAGGTGTTAAGCCCGGTCATTTTCTCATGATGCAAATCGGAGATAAGAACGACCCCTTTTTACGCCGCCCTTTCAGTTACTACCGTGCCTCGTCCGACCGCATTGAAGTTTTATACGAAATTTTAGGCTATGGCACCTCGCTTTTATCGAAAAAGAAAAAAGGAGAAACAGTGCAGGTGATGGGGCCTTTGGGAAATCCTTTTTCTGTCAAAATAGCCCGTAAAAAACGTGTGCTTGTTGCGGGCGGTGTGGGAGTTCCTCCGCTTGTGTTTTTCGCCGAAAAAAATCGCAGTGATTATCTTTTAATCGGAACCAAGTCCAAACAGGAAGTGATGCCGAAAAAGGAACTCGCCAAAGTTAAAGCCAAGGTTCTTTTTTCAACCGATGACGGATCTTACGGAACAAAAGGGCGCGTGACGCTTTTACTTGAAGATGTGATTGAAAAGGAAGGCGCTGAAAATATTTTTATCCAAACTTGCGGACCCATGCCCATGATGAATGCCGTGATGGCTTTGGCAAAAAAATACGAAATTCCCGGCGAAGCCTCGCTTGATAAAACCATGGGCTGCGGCGTTGGTGTTTGTCTTGGGTGTATGGTTAAAACGCATGAAGGTTGGGTGCCGTCCTGTACGGAAGGCCCTGTGTTTAGCTTTGACGATATTGTAGAGGCAGGCGTATGAAAAAAACGGCTGCAAAAAAAGTTGATCTTACGACAAAGATTAAAAACCTGACTTTTAAAAACCCCGTGACGGTCGCTTCGGGAACCTTCGGCACCACGACCGAAATGGAATCATTTATCGATTATGATAAGCTTGGTGCGGTGATCGCGAAAACGGTCACTTTGTATGCTCGGCCAGGCAATCCGATGCCCCGCATCTGCGAAACAGCCTCCGGAATGATTAACGCCATCGGTTTGCAGAATAAGGGACTTGATGAGTTTCTCGAAAACAAAATGCCCAAAATACGCAAACAGAAAACTCCGTGGGTGATCAGTATTGCGGCGGAAACGACGGAAGAGTTTTCCGTGATGGCGAAAAAGTTGGATGCGGTAAAAAAAGATTTTGCGATGCTGGAAGTGAATCTTTCTTGCCCGAATGTGGAAAAAGGCGGCGCCAGCTTTGTGAAAAAGCAGGAAACGATTATCGATATTATCAAAGCTATTCGTGATCAGACGGATATGGTCATGATGGCAAAGCTCTCGCCTGAACTCGGCGATGTCATTGAGATTGCTGGCAATGCCCTGCGGCATGGCGCAGACGGACTCAGTTTGATCAATACACTTCGTGGGATGGTTGTAGATGTTTATAAACGCCGTTCGCGCATTGCGCGCGACAGCGGTGGATTAAGCGGTCCCGCGATTAAGCCGGTGGCTTTGCGCTATGTTTATGACTGCAAGAAAGCGTTTAACTGTCCGATCATTGCGTCGGGTGGAATTCGTGACTGGAAAGACGCCGTTGAGTTTTTGATCGTTGGGGCCGATTTGTTGGCTGTCGGAACTTCTAATTTTGTGACACCAAACGCGACCATGCAAATTATTACGGGCATTGAGAGTTTTTGCCGCGAGCAAGGGATTCAGAAGTTGGATGATTTAAGAGGGACGTTTCAGTCCGCGCAATCTTTGGGGTGTAAATAGTATGAGGGCGAGTGAAAAAATTATCTTGGCTTTAGACTTTTCTGATTTAAAGGATGTCAAAAAAACTTTAAAGCAGTTGGACGGCCAAGCTGTTTATTACAAAGTTGGTCTTGAACTGTTTATTAGCCACGGCTGGAAAGTCGTGGAGCTGGTCAAGAAAACCGGTGCGCGTGTTTTTCTGGATTTAAAACTGCATGATATTCCGAATACCGTGGCGAAGTCGGTCGCAACAGCATGCCGGCATGAAATTGATATTTTGAATGTGCACGCTTTGGGCGGTTTTGAAATGATGCAAAGAGCCGGGGAGGCGTTTCAAGAAAATGCGGTGAATAAAAAGGCTGAACTGATTGCCGTCACCATTTTGACCAGTCATGACCAAAAGGTTTTGGATAAGGAATTACGAATTGGACAACCGATTCCATCTCAGGTTGTGCATTTAGCGAAATTAGCGGAAAAAGCCGGTTTGTCCGGTGTCGTGGCTTCACCGCTTGAAGTAAAACTGATTCGCAAAGCGGTTGAGAGAAAGTTTCGCATTGTGACACCGGGAGTTCGGCCATTAACCGCGGATTTAAATGATCAAAAACGGGTTTATACACCTGCACAGGCGATCCGCGAGGGAGCGGATTATCTCGTGATTGGCCGTCCGATTACTCAAGCAAAAGACCCAGCCAAGGCCTTTGAGATGATTGTTCAAGAAATTCAGGGAGTTCTTTAGTTCTAGTCCAAGTTTGCGTTTGATAGTTCCCGACTTCTTTTCTGGGGCTTATTTTTTCTTTGCCCTTTCTTTATTTCCTCCTATAATACCGCCTTCGTCGAACCATTCCGTTGGGGGATGGTGTAATGGTAGCACAAAAGCCTCTGGAGCTTTTTGTCTAGGTTCGAATCCTAGTCCCCCAGTACTTGGCTTCTGAAAGAAGCTTTGAGCTGGGAGAGTTTTAAGCGAGCCGGTAACGGCAAGCGTACAAAGCCCTCAATTGAGTAGTAAGGCGGAGACAGCTTGGAAACGGGTTTAAATCTGTTAAAAAGCTGTATGAGAATCTTGCTTCGCAAGTATCCAGGTGGGTAGGCGCGAAGCAGAGAGTTCATCGGGTCTGGTATGGTTTCTCTTTCGAACCTTCCAATCGAATCGTTCTCTCGCAAAATGCAAGCCGTTGTACGGAGGCTTTACCGCCGACAAACCGCGGCTTTAACCAATGAGGTAAGATAAGTTCTATGAACGCGAAGTTATATGTGGGAAATTTGTCCTGGCAAGCAACGGATGAAGACATTAAAAGTGCCTTCTCCAAATATGGCAATCTGGTTGAAGCCAGCGTTGTGCGTGACCGTTTTTCAGGACGTTCGAAGGGGTTCGCATTTGTTCGTTTCGAAAACAGTGAGTCAGCTGAAAAAGCGCTTGAACTCAATGGCCAAGATTTTATGGGCCGCAAGCTGATGGTTTCTGAAGCTCGCGAGCAGACTGAACGCACCGGTGGCGGTCGTGATTTCGGCGGAGACCGCGGTGGTGATCGTGGCGGACGCGGCGGCTTCGGCGGCGGTGATCGCGGCGGAGACCGTGGTGGTCGTGGCGGTTACGACGATCGTCGTTACTAAGCTGTTTTGTTTTGCCTCTGCGCATAGCGCAACCGGCGAAGCAGCTCAACTTTGCTTTTACATCGCTCAATAGAAAAATTTTTTGTTGATTGACGTATAAGAGTGATATTCCGGAGCAAGGCAACTTGCTCCGGAATTTTATTAGACCTGTTTATCTTTTCGCAATTTTTCAAATTGCATTATGCGCACGTGGCGAAATTGGCAGACGCACTACTTTGAGGTGGTAGCGCCGCAAGGCATGCAGGTTCAAGTCCTGCCGTGCGCATTTTTGCTCCGTTCTATATAAAAAGCCTTACCCTTAAAAGCTCAGACAGTCCTCGGCCTTTGGCCTGTGGAACTCGTTTTAAGGATAAGGCTTTTTTCATAGAACTCCGCTTGGTCTCAGCCTTTTTCCTTTGGAAAAAGGCGAATGGAATTTTTGCTTGTCGCAAAAATGCGCACGGCAGGACTTGAAGGGAGCGACGACAAAATCTTTCGGCTGAACAAAAACAAACCTGACTCAATGTCAGGTTTTTGTTTTTTAAAGTCTTTGTGAGAGGCGAGTGGCACTTGTGGTCGTAGACCAGACCTGAAGCGAAACCGAGCGGTTAGCGAGAGAGCGAACGCAAGGAGCCAGGTCCTTAACACTTTCCGAAAAAACGCGCACAGCTTCTTTCCGATGAAAGGTTTGTGGGTGACTTCTTAAACTTTTTGCCGTAAATTATGCGCATGTTAGCCACTCATATTTTCAGAGAATACGACATCCGCGGATTAGCCGATACGGAATTGACCGATGATACCGCTCATAAAATCGGCCGTGCTTTCGGTTCTTATTTAGCTGAGGCAGGGAAGTCGCAAGTTGGTGTCGGCCATGACCACCGCGACAGTTCACCGCGCATCGCAAAGGCGCTTATCCACGGCTTAATGGAATCAGGTATGCGGGTTGTCATGCATGGCTGTGTTCCGACCCCTTTGGTTTACTTTGCGGTTGAAACTTACCCTCTGGACGCGGGGATTTGCGTAACCGGTTCTCATAATCCGCCTGAATTCAACGGTCTTAAAATTCAACTTTCGGGGGCTCCTTTCTATGGCGTACAAATCCAAGCTTTAAAAGACCGAATTCTTGCCAAAAACTTTAAAGATGGCATTGGCAGCGTGAAAGAAGATTCCGCCCTGATTGAAAAATATCAGAAATATGTCTGCTCACTTTTTACCTTTAAGAAAAAGCTGAATGTGATTCTTGATACCGGTCATGGGATGGGCGGCGCGGTTTTGCCCAAATTGATTGCGGCATTAGGCCACAACGTGACGACGCTTTATGAAAATTTAGATTCGACTTTTCCCGATCATCACCCCGATCCCTCCGAGCTGAAAAATCTGCGTGATTTGCAGAAAATAGTTTTAGCTCAAAAAGCGGATATTGGCATGGCCTTTGACGGCGATTCTGACCGTATTGGTGTGATTGATGAAAAAGGCGAAGTGATTTTCGGCGATCAGTTGACTTTGATTTACGCGCGCGAAATCGTTGAGCGGAAACCCGGCGCGGTGATTATCGGCGATGTAAAGTGTTCTAAGGCCGCTTTTGATTTGATGGAGAAGGCCGGCGCGAAACCTTTGATGTGGAAAACGGGTCATTCGCTGGTGAAAGCCAAGATGAAAGAAACAGGTGCTGAGTTAGCCGGTGAAATGAGCGGGCATATTTTCTTTAAAGACCGCTGGTTCGGATTTGATGACGCAATTTACGCGGCTTGCCGCATTTTAGAAATCATGGATAAAACCGGAAAAAAAGTTTCCGAACTTTTGGCGGATTATCCCAAGATGTTTTCAACGCCGGAGTTGCGGGTGGATTGCGCGGACAGTATCAAGTTTCGTGTTATTGAAGAAATCCGGCATCGTTTCAGTTTGATGACCATGACTTCACCGCCGATTGGCGCTTTTAAAATTGTGGAGATCGACGGTGTGCGCGCTGAATGGGCGGACGGCTGGGGACTGGTACGTGCTTCGAATACTCAGCCGGTGCTGGTCACACGTTTTGAAGCGGTTTCAAGTTCGCGTGCACAGGCAATTCAATCCTGGATGGAAAAAGAAATTAAAGGTGTGATACAAAACATCGAAAAAGAAGCGAAGGTTAAAGGATGAATTGGGCATTAATCATGGCCGGCGGTTCAGGCACACGTTTTTGGCCCGCTAGCCGCAAAGCTTTGCCCAAGCAGTTCCTTAAACTTTGGAGCAAAGAAACTCTGATCGAAGAAACCTGCAGCCGCATCCGCAAACTGGTTCCCAAAAACCGTCTCGAAGTTTTTACGCAAGCCTCCAAAGCGGGTTGGGTTGCCAAGCACCTCAAAATTGCCTCGTCGCAGGTTGTTGGCGAACCCATGGGGCGTAATACCGCGCCTTGCGCGATTTGGGCTGCCTTAAGATTGCTCAAAAAAGATCCTGACGCAGTGATTGCGATTCTGCCGTCCGATCACTTTATTGGAAAGCCCAAACAGTTTGAAAAAGCCCTCAAGGCCGCTTATGCCGTAGCGCAAAAAACAGGTCAGCCTGTGACTTTGGGAATTCAGCCTGATAGTCCGCATACCGGATATGGCTACTTGGAACTGCAATCCAAAAAAACAACACAAGATAGTTTTTCTGTTTATCAATTGAAACAATTTCACGAAAAGCCGGATGCCAAAAAGGCAGCGTCTTTTTTAAAATTGGGTAAATTTTTGTGGAATGCTGGTATTTTTGTTTGGCGCGCGGATGAGCTTGTGAAATGTGCCGAAAAATATTTGCCCAAGTCCGTTGAAATTTTGCGCAAAATTGTGAATGAAAAGGTTAGCGGTAAAAAGCTGACCGAATTATTCAGCCGTGTGGAATCGATCTCGATCGATTATGGTTTGATGGAGCATCTCAAAGGCAAAATTTTAAGTATTCCCGTTTCAGTCGATTGGAACGATGTAGGTAGCTGGTCCACGCTTGCTAAGCTTTTGAAGCAAGACCGTGACGGAAACGTGTTTCAGGGGAATGTTGTGGCTGTTCGTAGCCGGAGTAACTTTGTCCGCACTCAGGGGAAACCGGTTGCGCTCGTCGGCGTGAAGGATATGGTGATTGTGGATGCGGGCGATGTTTTTCTCGTTTGTCCCAAATCGGAAACAGAATCGATCCGTGATTTGGTGCAAGAGCTTGATAAGCGGAATATGAAAGGCTGTCTTTAATTGGAAAGCATGACACTGCTTCAAGCTTTGATTTTTGGTGTGGTTGAAGGTTTTTCCGAGTTTTTGCCCATTTCTTCCACCGCGCATCTTATTCTTACCGGGCATCTTCTGGGTTTGCCGCAAACTGAATTTTTAAAAAGTTTTCAGATTGCCATTCAATCCGGAGCTATTCTTTCCGTGGTGGTTTTATATTGGCGGTCCTTTTTGCGGAACTGGGAAGAGTTAAAACGGATTTTTTGCGGGTTTATTCCTACGGCGTTCGTCGGATTTGTTCTCTATAAAATTATCAAAAAATATTTTATGGATGATTTGAACATTGTGCTTGCGGCTCTTTTCCTCGGAGGAATTGTTTTGATCCTCTTTGAAAAGTGGGGAAGTTCCGTGCAAAAAAGCGAAGTGGGTGTTGGGAAAATGACTTATCGTCAAGCGCTTTTGATTGGTTTGTGCCAGTCGCTTGCCGTAATTCCTGGCGTTTCGCGCTCCGCGGCGACGATCATTAGCGGGGTTTTGCTGGGCGTAGGGCGTAAAACCGCCGTCGAATTTTCTTTTCTGTTGGCCGTACCGACATTAGCCGCGGCTACCGGTTTGGATATTCTTAAAAATGCGGATGCTTTTTCGAAGGATCAATTCGGAGTATTAGCGGTCGGATTTTTCGCGTCATTTGTCGTGGCGTTAATTTGTATCAAAACGTTTCTCGCTGTAATTCAAAAACACAGTTTCGCTGTTTTTGGAGTATACCGGATTTTAATAGCATTGGTTTTTTGGCTGTTTTTAATGCGGGCTTGATTTGCTTTAAGGGGAAATTTCGGGCAATCTTTAGAGCAAGAGGGTGAAATGAGCGAAATTTCCGAACGCATTGAAGGTCAAGATTACTGGAAAAAATGCAACAGCTGTAAAAAGGAGATTGCTTTCAACTCCCTTTACTATCTTTGCTCTGTAAGTACCTGCCGAGCCAAACGAACCGGACTCACTTTCTGCTCCAACGCCTGTTACGACGTTCATTTGGGATATATCCCGCATCGTTCATCTTATTGCGAAGAAGAGCGGGCGCCCTCGAAGGTCTGACCTTGTTCCCATTTCGATAATCAGTTACCTTTCTTTAGGAAGTTCATCAATCTGCCGATAATCAGTTAGGTCTCTTTGTTATTTTTATAAGAAGTGAGGAGTTATTATGGATATTTCAGATAATAAGAATTTTAGTGAAGGTAAACGGAAGGCACTTGATTTAGCGGAATCCGCGCGGCAGAGCGATTGGACTCACCCCAGCTTTGCGGCTGAAATCTTTAAAGGGCGCATGGCATGGAATTTACTGATGCCTTATCCCGCTCAAAATACGGATGATAAAAAAATCGGCGATGCGGTCATTGCCACTATTCGCGAAGTTTTAAAGAAGCACATTGATCCCGATGAAGTGGACCGTACCGGAATTATTTCCGAAGAAGCTTTAAAAGCACTTTCAGATTGCGGTGCTTTTGCGATTAAAATTCCAAAAAAATACGGCGGGCTTGGTTTAACCCAGGTGAATTACAACCGCGTATTGCATTTTGTTGCCAGCTATTGTGCGTCCACCGCGGTATATCTTTCGGCGCATCAGTCCATCGGCGTTCCTCAGCCATTGATTGTTTTTGGAACAGAAGAACAAAAGCAAAAGTTTTTGCCGCGTTTCGCGACAGGTTCGATTTCCGCTTTCGCCTTAACCGAACCGGATGTCGGCAGTGATCCCGCGAAAATGACTACCAAAGCCGAACCGACGCCGGATGGAAAGCATTTTATTATCAACGGTGAAAAGCTCTGGTGTACCAACGGTATCCGCGCTGACATCATGGTGGTGATGGCACAAACTCCGGCCAAGATCGTTCACGGGAAGCCGCGCCAGCAAATTACGGCCTTTATTGTGGAGAGATCCATGGGCGGCGTTGAAAATGTTCACCGTTGCGAGTTTATGGGGTTGAAGGGAATTCAGAACGGACTTTTGCGTTTTAATAATGTGAAGGTTCCCGTTGAGAACATCATTGGCGGAGAAGGACAAGGATTAAAAATTGCCCTTACGACGCTGAATACCGGCCGTTTGACGATGCCTGCCGCGGTAACCGGAGCATCGAAGTATTGTTTACAATCGGTGATTGAATGGTCGAATGAACGTGTGCAATGGGGTTCTAAAATCGGAAAACATGAAGCCGTTGCGTCCAAGATTGCGGCGATGACTTCCACGATTTTTGCGATGGAATCAGTTTCAGAAATTGCTTCCGTCATGGCTGATAAAAAGGAAACGGATATTCGTCTGGAAGCAGCAATGGCAAAACTCGCCACCACGGAAGCTTCTTGGAAAATTGTGGATGGTGCGGTGCAGATTCGCGGCGGGCGTGGTTATGAAACTGCCCGTTCCTTAAAAGCCCGCGGTGAAAAACCCTGGGCGGTGGAACGTGTGATGCGCGATGCCCGTATTAATACGATCATTGAAGGAACAAGCCAGATTATGCGCCTCTTTATCGCGCGTGAAGCGATGGATATGCATGTGCGCAATATCATGTCGGTGATTGGTCCGCGCGTGAGCTTCTTCAAGCGCATTGGAAATTTCTTTAAAGCGTTCGCTTTCTACGCGGTTTGGTATCCGAAGCAGTATCTGCCGGGCAGTACTGTGCCTGAAGGCGTGCCTTCACGGTTGATGACGCATTTTAAGTTTATTGGCTGCAATGCTAAAAAACTGGCCCGCCACCTGTTCCATGCGATGATGATTTATCAAACTAATTTGGAAGGAAAACAGCATTTGCTCGCGAAGCTTGTGAACGTTGGAACGGATCTTTTTTCAATGTCTTGCGCTCTTTCGCGTGCGGTTTACTTGCATCAGCAAAATCCTTCCGATGACGGTGCGCTTGAACTTGCGGATTTATTTTGTTTGCAGGCTCGCGGACGGATACGCAAACAGTTTTCAGGCTTGTTTTTTAACCGGGACAAGTTCGTTTATAAGGTTGCTCAGAATGCTTTGGAAGGTAAGTATCGCTGGCTCGAATCCGACATTTTCTAATCTAAAACGACTGAAAAGGTTCATCTGCTGCGTTATGCGCTGCACTTCCTTGTGCGGCGTATTGCCCAGATACGCCTCCTCGGGCGTTTGCGCAAGCCTTGCAGCTGAAACCTTTTGAGTCATTTTATATAATAAAAACCCTGCTTGGTTCTTAGCTCTCATTAAGTTATAATTCCCGTCCTTATGACAGAAGAAAAAAAGCTATCCATCAACGAAAAAATCAAGACAGACAGCCTCTATCTCAAGGGGACTCTGGGGGAGACGGTCGCCAATCAATCCGTCGATCATTTCAGTTCCAATGAGCTTCAGCTCATTAAATTTCACGGTTTTTATGAACAGGATAACCGTGATGACCGTTCCCGTCTGATCAAAGAAGGGAAAGGCAAATCCTACAGCATGATGATCCGGTCCAAGGTTCCGGGCGGATTTATGAATGCGGAGCAGTATCTTGCGCATGACAAAATTGCCGATGAGTTTGGTTTGGGGCAATTTCGGATTACCGATCGTCAGGGAATTCAATTTCATGGTGTTTTGAAAAAGAATATCAAAGGGCTTTTGCAGGCGCTAAACCGGGTGAAAGTGACGACGATTGGCGCTTGCGGCGATGTTGTGCGCAATGTGATGGCTCCTGCCGCGCCGTTCTTGAAATATCAGAAGCATGGGTTATTGGATTATACCCAAAGGGTTTCAGATCAATTTCTTTGGAAAAGCGGAACTTACGCTGAGCTCTGGCTCGATGGCGAAAAAGTGGATTTGTCTGCGCTGGAAGCTGAAAAAGTGGAGCCCATTTACGGCCGTACTTATTTACCGCGTAAATTTAAAATCGCCATGGCTTTTCCTGGAGATAATAGTGTGGATGTTTACGCGCATGATATCGGTATTGTGCCTGAGATTGTGAACGACAAGCTGACAGGGTTTAATATTTTAATCGGCGGCGGAATGGGAATGACGCATGGTGTGACCACAACTTATCCACGTGTGGCGACTCCGCTTTGCTTTGTGAAGCCTGAGGAGCTGCTTGATATCACGAAAGCGATCGTGATTGCGCAAAGAGATTTGGGTAATCGTGCGGATCGTAAAAACGCGCGTCTTAAATATACGATTGATCGTTTGGGTGAAGCAAAATTTCGCGAAGAAGTCGAAAAGCGTTTCGGTAAAAAAACTGAAAACATTCACCCTTTTGAATTTAAAGAAATCGAGCATTATCACGGCTGGCATGATCAGGGTGACGGAAAATGGTTTCTTGGCGTATTCGTACAAAACGGTCGTGTTAAAGATGAGGGCGCCTTTAAGCTGCGCACGGCTCTGCGCATGATCGTTGAAAAGTGGAAATGCAATGTTGTTTTGACGCCCGAGCAGGATATTTTGCTTTCTGGTTTTACGTCTGAGCAAAAGCCGGAAGTCGAGCAAATTTTAACTTCACATGGTGTCAAACTCCCTGAATCTTGGGGAACGGTGCAAAAGCACTCGATTGCTTGTCCGGCTCTTCCGACCTGCGGTCTTGCGATCAGTGAATCTGAGCGCTCGATTCCCGCGGTATTGGATGAAATCGATGCGAATTTAAAGTCGCTCGGATTAGGCGAAGAAAAAATCAGTATTCGTATGACAGGCTGCCCGAACGGTTGCGCGCGGCCTTATACATCTGAAATTGGTTTTGTCGGTAAAACCGCGGGAACCTACAACATTTATCTAGCAGGAAGCCACTTGGGCAATCGTTTGAATCAAACTTTCCAAGAAAAAGTGCTGGGTGTTGATCTCGCGAAGAGATTGAAGCCGGTATTTGAGCTTTACAAATCAGAGCGACAAGCAGGGGAGCGTTTCGGTGACTTTTGCCACCGTAAGGGAATCGCAACGCTTCAGTCTTTAACGGCAGGGGTTTAATATGACGACCGAACCCGTTACGGTTTTAACCGAATTCACTCCTAATCCCAATTCGCTTAAATTTAATACCAACCGAGAGTTTCTCGCTAGTGGCACCGCTTTTTTTGCTTCGGTTGATAAGGCCGCAAATTCTCCTCTGGCTCAAAAACTTTTTGCGCTCGGAAATATTGCCGAAGTTTTTATTGGGCGTGAGTTTGTTACGGTAACGCGTTCAGCCGATGTGAAGAGTTGGGCAAAAATCATCTCCGGCGCCACCGAGGTGATTCGGGCTCAGCTGGAATCAGGAGAACCCGCGGTGGTTTTAGCCGAGGTGGATCCTTCTGCCGCCGCGAATGAGTCGGATATTGTTCGGAAAATCATTGAAGTTCTTGATGAGCGCATTCGCCCCGCAGTAGCGCGTGACGGCGGAGATATTATTTTTGATAGTTATGAAGACGGGGTTGTACGCCTTCATCTGCAGGGCGCCTGCTCTTCCTGCCCGAGTTCGACGATGACGCTGAAAGTGGGCGTCGAATCGATGCTGAAAGAACTGGTTCCCGAAGTGCGGGAAGTAATTCAAGCCTAAGCTATCTGCTGCTTCTCGTCTTGCTTTAAGCTATATCATTCTTAGGAAATGTTTTGGGAGCGATCATTTCTCTATCTCGCAAAGAGTCATAGTGGCGGAAGAACCGCTCAGCCTGAAGCATGAAAATCAAACTGGCGCAGGCCGCGATTGCCATCAGATAATCCATCGCAAAAACAAGTTGCTGAGATTTTCCGCCTAAAAGCAGCTCGGATTTAACGAAGACGCGGAACACCAAAGCGCCTGCTACGGTGATGGCAAAGAGCCAATTAAGAAGGCGGCGGTTTGAACTGGGTTTAAGAATGGTCCAGCCGCAATAGCAGCATAAGCAAGCCAAAAGAAGATTCAAATGAGGCTCCGAAAGAATCTTGGCAACCCACCGCAAGATACCCCAAAATTCAAGCCGATGAATAACACCGTGAAACAGTTGATATCCGCAAGCCGTGACTGCCGCTTTCAAAGCAAAACCGATTCCCGTCAAAGTTAAAAGAAAGCTGGTTCTTTTGCGCATGGAGCGGGCGTGAACTTGATCGCTAATCCAAACCGGAATTTTTTCATGCCACTTCTCCGTGTATTCTAAAATCTTAAGCCCTGCGGTGTGCTTAGAGATGGCAGGCAATGGACGGTTTTGATGATTCACAACCTGAACGGGAACACTGAAAGGAACCAAAAAACCCGGGAGGGTGAAGTTAAGCCGAAAAACCGTGTCTTTTTTTAGTTCTTCCGCGCAACAAACGGAAAATCCGCCGTAACTAAGGTTAAGGATCGTGACTGGCAGTTCTTTTTCCGCTGAGGGAGAAAGAAGGCTGCCCTGAATACGGGTTGGTACTCGAAAGAAACAGCGGGTGGCTTTACTCATGGGATTACCAGAAATTGAAGATAACTTGAAGCAAAGGATGCGGACAAGTTCTGTTTTCCGTTATCGCTAACAATTTTGATTTGCAGGGTTCCGTGTACCATTTCAGAAAGGTTTGGACGGGACCTTTGTGGAAAATAAAAAAAGACCAAAGAAGAATATAGACCAAAATAAGCCCGGCAACTTTAAGGGGGAGCTGAATTCGCGATTCTGTGTCAGTATTCAAGAATGGCTTCATTCGAAAATAGTAGCATGAGCTCTGTTTTTTGCGAAGGAATTATAATTTATTTAACCTAATTTTTTGCCGATAAATAATGTGAAAATCAAGGAGGGTTTATGCCTGTAAAAAAAATGAAGAAAATCAAGGGTTCGCAGGTTCGGGTTTTTAAAATAAAGAATCGCCGCGGATTGGCGGGACTTTGTCTGGACCATTTAACGGAAGGGGCATCCAAGCCTCAGGTTTTGGAAAGAATGCGTAAGGCCTTACGCCGTTCGGGATACGAGCTGATTTAAAAAACAGCTTTTAAGGGCTGATTCCCTGATTGACAGTAAGGAGATGGATTCCTACAATAGCCATACTTTGTGGGGTCTAATCATTTAACCTACTGGATTTAGTGCGCCATGCCTGATTCGTCTGATAACAATATAAACTCGTCCTCTGAGGAAACGTCCGGCGAACTTCCTTTAGTTCATTCTGCTCCGGCGACTGAGGCTCAATCTACTGAGCCGGTTGAGCCCATTGCTTTTCTGCCGACGGAGAGGTCCATTGCCCTGCATGTCAAACTTGAAATTTATGACGGTCCGCTCGATCTTCTGCTCGATTTAATCAAAAAAAATGAAATGGATATTTACAATATCCCGATCACGGTTATTACACGCCAATACCTAGATTATCTTGAAACATTAAAAAGTCTCGACTTGGAAGTGGCTGGCGAATTTATTGTGATGGCCGCGACTTTGATTCACATAAAGTCGAAAATGCTTCTTCCGCAGGAAGTGACACAGGAAGAAGATGATTCAGGGCAAGATCCCCGCAGCGAACTTGTGCGTAAGCTTTTGGAGTATCAAGCGTTCAAAGAAGCCGCGCGCGAACTGGGTTTTTTGCAAACGGAGCGCGGCAAGGTTTTTACGCGTCAAATCACGGATTATTATCTTTCTGATTTAAGTGCGGATGATGTCGGCATTGATACTTTCAGCGCTAATTTTTATGACCTTCTCGCTGCTTTCCAAAAAGTTTTGACTCAGCACGGGCGCGAGGCCATGCATGAAGTTTATGAGCAGGTTGTTTCGATTGAAGATAAAATTACGTCGATTAAAGGGCTGTTCACGCACAAAAACACGGTGCGATTTTTTGATTTGTTTTCTGAGCGGTGGACGAAGAATGAATTGATCGCCACCTTTTTGGCTTTGCTTGAAATTGTCCGAATGAAAATCGCGATCGTGAAGCAAGACAGTCAGTTTGAAGATATTGTGTTGGAAAAACGCGAACAAAATGAATTTCAGTTTTCCGTTCCGGCTCCGGCCGATGCGGTTTAAGTAAATAGGGGATTATCATGTCAAAAGCGGACGCCGTTAAAGAAAAAGAGAAAGAACAGAAGCTCAAAGCGCTTAGGCGTGAATTAGACGAGCAAATCACCGAACAGCTTGAAGCAGCTGCCGTTTCTGAGCAGCTGGATACGGAGCGTCTGAATAGTGTTGATACCCAGCAATTATCCGAAGCGGATCTTGAAGACCCAACGCGCGCCAAGCAGGTAATTGAAGCCCTTATTTTTGCTTCATCGAAACCAATTACCCCTGCTGAAATCCGCAAAGTTGCAAAGTCGCTGACGCCCGCCGTGATTAAAGACTATGTTGCCGCGATTCAAGCCGAGTATGTTGCCACGAATCGTCCATTTGATTTGGTTGAAGTTGCCGGCGGTTACGAAATTGCGACCAAAAAAGAATTTGCTCCCTGGATTTTTAAAATTGAGCTTCAGAAAAAAGTAAAGCAAGCTTCTCATTCCGCGCTTGAGACTTTGGCGATTCTTGCTTATAAGCAGCCTTTGACGCGGGCCGAAATCGAAGAGCTCCGCGGTGTGGATACCAGCGGGGTGATGTCGACTTTGATGGAAAAAGATTTTGTGAAGATTGTAGGCAAAAAAGAAGTTCCCGGGCGCCCATTTCTGTATGGCACGACGGATAAATTTTTAGAACACTTCGGCTTAAAAGATTTGACCGATTTGCCGAACATTGACGAGATTCGTGATTTGGTTTCGAAATCCGTTAAAAAAGACGAGCTTCTTTCCACTGCCCGTGTTGTTTCTGCCTCTGAGCCTTCGGCTCAACCGGCGGAAGGAGATTTGTTGGTTTCCGAAGATCCGGTGAAGGCGATTGATCACGAAGCTGAAAAGCGTGAACGTGAGAAAATGCTCGCTGAAATTACGGATGAAATTGAATCCGTCAGCACGAAGGTTGATTTTCAGACTGAAGCCCCATCCGCCGAAGCAGCGCCTCCGCAGGACGAAAAGGCGCAATAAGCCGCGCGCTTGTGTCTCGGTTAAAATTGAGCGGTACGCGTTACGAAATTCGCGGTACAATACTTAAATATGAGTAAAAAAAAGCTGCAAGGCATTCGCAAGCATATCGACCAAATTGATTCACGTATTCTAGATCTTCTTGATCAACGGATGCGTCACGTGCTTGCCATCGGCCACGAAAAATCAAAAAAAGGCAGCCCTGTTTATTCTCCGGCGCGTGAAAAAGAAATTTTTCAGAACCTCGAAAAACGCGCGGCCAAAGGTTTGCTTTCTCCTACGGCGCTGAAAGCAATTTATCGTGAAATTATGTCGGCGGCTATCGCGCTTGAAAAGCCGATTCAGATTTCTTATCTCGGACCTGAAGCTACTTACACTCATTTAGCCTCGCTTTCCAAGTTCGGCGCCAGTGTGGCTTATTCTCCCGCGGAAAGTTTTCGGGAAGTGTTTCGCGATGTAGAGCAGGCTGTTTCAGATTACGGTGTGATTCCCATCGAAAACTCCATCGATGGAGCGGTGACGCATGCGCTTGATTTGCTGATTGATTCTGATTTAAAAATTTGCTCTGAAATTTACTTCGGTATTTCGCATCAGTTGATGGCGAAAGTAGACATTAAAAAAATCAAGCGTGTTTATTCAAAGTCGGAAGTATTCGGTCAATGCCGGATGTGGATTGAAAGACATTTGCACGGAGTAGAGTTGATTCCAGCGGCTTCGTCCGCCGCTGCCGCGCAGAAAGTTAAAAATGAAAAAGGAGCGGCCGCGATCGGGTCCGCCTTGGCGTCGAAGCTTTATGGACTGCCGGTGATCGCGAAAAACATTCAGGACTTTTCCGAAAATGTAACCCGATTTTTAGTGGTCGGTAAAACTATTCCGGGCCAGACGGGAGATGATAAAACTTCGATTTTAGTTTCCGTTAAAGACAAGGTCGGAGCTTTGCATGAGGTGATTGCGCCTTTCATGAAGTATAAAGTGAATATGAGCAAAATTGAATCGCGTCCGTCTAAGAAAAAAGCCTGGGAGTATTATTTTTTTATTGATTTCGAAGGGCATGTTGAGAATCCGCGCGTGCGCCGCATGCTCGCGGAAGTTGAAAAGCATGCTCGTTTCGTCAAAGTTTTGGGGTCATTTCCTTCAGCCGGAGCCAGCCGGTAGATTTTCAAGGATATTTTATGATGTCGACAGAGCCTGCTTTCAAAAAAAATATTGAAGCCATTCATCCCTATGAGCCTGGGAAACCGATCAAGGAAGTTCAGCGTGAATTGGGTTTGAAGCAAATCGTTAAATTGGCGTCAAACGAAAACCCTTTGGGCGTTTCTCCACTTGCTTTGAAAGAAATGCAGCGCGTCCTGAAAGAGTGCTTTCTTTACCCCGAAGGCGGATGCCACGAGGTTTTGCATGCGCTTTCCCGCGAACTCAAACTTCCACCCGAGCAAATTATTTTCGGTAACGGCTCCAATGAAATTATTGAGCTGGTTGGACGCGGATTTCTTTCCGAAGGCGATGAAGTTGTTTCGTCGGAGAGTTCTTTTCTTGTTTATCCTATTTTAACGCAGGCTTCCGGCGGGAAGTATGTCAGTGTGCCGATGACCTCTGATTACCGTTATGATTTGAAAGCGCTTGCTGAAGCGGTAACACCTAAAACTAAAATTATTTTCATTGCGAATCCGAATAATCCGACGGGAACTTATGTCCGCCGCCGTGAAGTCGAGCGGTTTTTGAAGCGTGTGCCTAAGCGTGTTGTGGTCTGCTTTGACGAAGCTTATTTTGATTTTGTGGACGCCAAAGACTTTCCGGATATTCTCGAATTAATTCGCGGCGGCTCGCCGAATGTTTTATTGTTTCGGACTTTCTCCAAGGCGTATGGGCTTGCAGGTGTACGCATTGGTTATGCTTGTGCCTCAGCCAAAGTAATTGGCTATCTGCATAAAATTCGCCAGCCTTTTAATGTGAATATGGTGGCGCAAGCGGCGGCGAAAGGCGCAATCCAAGATAAAGCCTTCAGAAAGAAAACGCGCGAGATCACTTTTCAGGGGCGAAAGTTTTTAGCCGAGACTTTCGATAAATTGGGGCTTGAACATTTGCCGAGCCAAGCCAATTTTATTTTGGTGAAGGTGAATCAAAACGGACGCGAGCTTTGCAAATCTTTCCTTAAAAAAGGAATTATCGTGCGCGCGATGGATGCTTATGGTTTTGATGACTGGATTCGCGTGACGATCGGCCTTCCGAAACAGAACCGCTTATTCATTAAGCGCTTGGTCAAATTTTTAGGGCTGAAGCGTTGAAGTCGCCCGCGTTTAAAAAAATCGTTATCATTGGACTTGGTTTGATGGGCGGCTCGCTTGCCGCCGCCGCACGAAAAAAATTTCCTAATTCTCAAATTGTCGGGGTCTCAAGAAGTCGCAATGCTCTAAATCTTGCTTTTAAAAGAAAATGGATCACTGAAGGACATTACGATCAAAATTTAGAAATGGCATTGGCGGGGGCTGATTTTGTTGTGATTTGTACGCCTGTAGATTTGATTTTTCACTATTTAGGCATAATTGATAAATCTGTTCAAAATCCTGTTGTTGTTACGGATGTGGGCAGCGCTCAAAACTCAACGGCGGAGTTGGTGAAAAGGAAAAAATGGAAGTATGTGCGTTACGTCGGTGCCCATCCCATGGTTGGATCGGATGCGCGGGGTATTCATGCAGCTAAACCCTCGTTATATGAGAATGGCGTAGTTATCATAACTGGTGAAAGTAAAAAGCCTGGGTTTCGGCCGGTTGCACAATTTTGGAAAGAAATTGCTAGAGAGGTTAGTCATTTTGATCCAAAAATCCATGATAATCTTATTGCGCAAATTAGCCACTTGCCGCATTTGCTTTCTACTTGCCTAATGCTTACAGCTTCTAAAGCCTCTTTGAAGGTTGCCGCCACGGGTTTTAAGGATATGACGAGATTGGCAAATGGGGCCGAATCAATATGGGCCCCAATCTTCACGAGTAATAAGACGTATTTGATTAAAGCCCTTTCTAAATATAAAAAGGAGTTAGCTAAATTAGAACATTTAGTTAAGTCTAATGATACCAATGGCTTGCGTAAGGTATTGCGAAATGCTGCGGAATTACGCAACAAGTGGGAACGTTCAAAGAAGAATATTGCTTGCCTGCCAGACTGATTCGCCTATAATTCTCCCTCACGCGAAGGGTATTTTGCCCTGAGCGAATTCAATCATAGAATCCGGATGGTCCGGGTTCCAAGAGTTAAACTGTTTTCCGATGCGGCAATCGCAAAGGGGAAAATCCGACTGACCGTTTCACGGCCACAGGAAAAATAAGACAGGGCTCTTAAACAGGAGAAATCAATCAGCATGTCAACATTCGCAGAACTTTTCGAAGCATCCACAAGCAGTCTTGCAGAAGGCTCTTTAGTTAAAGGCACGATCGTTGCCGTAAAAAACAACCAGGTGATGGTTGATATCGGATTTAAAGCCGAAGGTCTTTTAGATATTAATGAATTTTCTTCCCCTGAAGAAGCCGTGATCGGCTCTGAAGTTGAAGTTCTGTTTGAATCGTTTGACGATAAAAACGGTTTGTCTGTTGTTTCCAAGCGTAAAGCCGATCGTCAGCGTACTTGGAATGAAATTCTTTCCACAGCTCAAGAAGGTACGATTGTTGACGGTCGTATTTCCCGTAAAGTACGCGGCGGTCTTATGGTTGACGTGGGCATGGATGCTTTCTTGCCTGCTTCGCTGCTTGACGTTCGCCCGGTACGCAACGTTGACGCGTTGCTCGGTCTCCGCAGTAAATTTGTGATCGTAAAAATCAATCACAAGCGCAAAAACATCGTTGTTTCCCGCAAAGATTTTCTCGAAAAAGAACGCAGCGTTCTCCGCACCGACCGCTTGAGCAAGCTCGCCGTGAATGACGTTGTACAAGGAAAAGCTAAGAACATCACTGATTTCGGTGTGTTCGTTGACTTGGGCGATCTTGACGGATTGCTGCATATCACCGATATGTGCTGGGGCCGCATTTCTCATCCTTCTGAAATGGTTAAGGTTGGGGATGAAATCGAAGTGGTTGTGATCGGCATTGATCGCGAAAAGAACAAAGTTTCTCTCGGTCTTAAGCAGAAATCCAAGGATCCTTGGGTTGCTGTTGACGATAAGTATTCCATCGGAAACCAGGTTCGCGGCCGTGTTGTGAACATTCTTCCTTACGGTGCTTTCGTTGAACTTGAGCCCGGCATTGAAGGTTTGGTTCACATCAGCGAACTCAGCTGGACGAAGCGCGTTGCGCATCCGAGCGAAATTCTCAAAGTCAGCGATGTGCTTGACGTTGTGATTCTGAGCCTCGACAAAGACAATCGTAAGATTTCTTTGGGTGCGAAGCAGACTCAGGAAAATCCGTGGAAAAAAGCCCAGGATAAATACAATGTCGGCGACCGCGTGAAGGGGAAGGTTCGTAATCTCGTGGATTACGGTGCTTTCATTGAACTTCAAGACGGTATCGACGGATTGCTGCATGTCTCCGATATGTCATGGACACAGAAAATTCAGAAAGCCGCTGACTTTGTTAAAAAAGGCGACGAGCTTGAATTGATGGTTCTTTCGGTGGATGTTGAAGCTCAGAAAATTTCTTTGGGCCTCAAGCAAATGAGCATCGATCCTTGGAATGATTTGACGAAGGATTTACTCGCCGGTAATCAGGTGACAGGCAAAGTTTCGCGTATCGTGAACTTCGGCTTATTTGTCGAAATCGATGGCGGACTGGAGGGTCTTGTTCATATCTCCGAAATTCCGGATGCGAAGACACAAGCCGATGTTGAATCTCGTTTTAAGCCCGGTCAGTCCGTGAATTGCACGGTATTGAATGTGGATCAAGCGGGACGCAAAATCAGCCTCGCGCTGAAGTAACTTTTGCTCTGAGCTGTTTTGTGAGCCTCTGCGCAAGGCGCAACTGGCAAACAGCCCAACCGCGAATGATTACACTATGAACTCTTCGAGCGGACGCCGAGTCGTCGTAACAGGACTCGGCGTCCTTTCTTCTATCGGGACAGGGAAAGAAGCCTTTTGGGACGGATTAGTTAACGCTCATAACGGTATTTCTCTCATCTCTGCGTTTGATCCTGCTGACTTTACGACTCGTTTTGCCGGTGAAATTAAAACTTTTGATCCTTCTGCCTATATTCATGTGAAGCAAATGAAACGCATGGATCGAACCTCGCAGTTTGCCGTGGCGGCATCTAAAATGGCGGTTCAGGACTCCGGCATTGATTTTCAAAAGCTCGGGCCCGAACGTGTGGGCGTTGTGATCGGCACCGCAATGGCGGGGCACGGCTACATTCTCGATCAGCACACGACTTTGATGAACAAGGGGCCGATGCGCATCAATCCGTTTACCGCATTAGCGGGCTTTCCCGACGCTTGCGCGGGTAACGTTTCGATTGAGCTTGGCTTAACTGGGCCCAGCTTTTCAATTTCAACTGCATGTTCCTCCGCATCGGATGCAATGGGCTATGCCTTCGAATCGATTCGCTCCGGAAAACTTGATGCGCTTTTAATGGGCGGGGCTGAAGCTTCAATTTTTCCCGGCATTCTCGCGGCATTTTGTGTCGCGCGCGCGATGTCTACCCGCAATGAATCGCCGGAAACTGCTTCGCGTCCTTTCAGCATGGATCGTGACGGATTTGTACTCGGTGAAGGTGCCGGAATGTTTGTGCTTGAAGAGTATGAGCACGCGAAAGCCCGCGGCGCGCATATTTATGCCGAAGTTTTAGGCGCAGGCATGACTTGTGATGCTTACCATATGACCGCGCCCGACCCGGAAGGAAAGCAGGCTGCGCGTGCGATGCGCATGGCCCTGGACACGGCCCGCACTGAGCTGGATGAAATTGACTACATTAACGCGCATGGTACTTCTACTCCGCTGAATGACAAAACCGAAACTTTGATTATCAAAAAAGTTTTCGGTGAGCAGGCTTATAAAATTCCGGTCAGCTCCACGAAGTCGATGATTGGTCATTTGATCGGCGCGGCCGGCGCGGTAGAGACAATCGCGGCTATCTTGGCGATGGATAAACAGGTTATTCCGCCGACACGCAACTACTCTTCAGTTGATCCTGATTGCGATCTTGATTATGTTCCGCACACTGCGAGACCTGCAAAAATCCGCAAGGTGCTTAAGAACTCATTCGGGTTTGGCGGGAAGAACTCGATCCTTGTTCTCGGCAAAGTTTGAAAATCTGCTGAAAAAGCCTCATCTGCTTCGTTCTGCGCCGCCGCGATTTCCTTGGCAAATCGCCAAACAATTTACTGCTTGTGCGGCGTATTGTTTCATACGCCTCCGCGGTCGTTTGCGCGCGTCTCGCATATAAGACTTTTTGAGCAGATTTTTCCCAGAAAAGTTTGTGTCGGAAGGATAGCGCGCGGGAAATTTTTAGAGGATTTCGGCTTCTTCGTCTTCGTTGATGGGAGAGCTTAATTGGCAGACTCTCTCTTGTCCGCGAATGATGCCGCGCTTTGAGTTTTCGATAAATTCTACGAAATGTTTTACTTCAGGCCCTGAGCATTCCTTCTTGATCATTTCCACGGCATTAGAAACGCTTAGCCCTGAGCGATAAAGAAGTTTATAAGCTTTTTTGATTTCGGCGCGGGTTTCAGGTTTAAATCCTGCGCGGCGCATGCCCACGACATTGAGTCCTTGCGCGACTCCGGGTCTTCCGCCACACATGACATAAGGCGGAATATCCTTGTTGAAAGCAGAGAGCGCGGAAACCATCGCCAAAGTCCCGATGTGTGAAAACTGATGAAATCCAACCATGCCCGAAATGAAAGCGCGGTCTTCGACTACGCAATGGCCCGTCAGCGAAGATTGATTCACCATGATTATGTTGCTGCCTACGATGCAGTTATGTGCGATATGGCAATAGGCCATGAAGTAGTTTTCATTGCCGATTACGGTTGCGGTGCCGGGTTCGGTGCCGCGGTGAATCGATGTGAATTCGCGGAAAGTATTTTTATTACCGATGCGCGTGAAGGTCGGCTTATTTTTAAATTTTAAATCCTGCGGCTCATGGCCGATGACGGCATGCATATGAAAAGTGTTCAGATCTCCGATCTCTGTACCGTGGCAAATCGTAACGCCATGGAAGATTTTATTGCCTGATCCAATTTTGACACCGCTGGCAATCACGGCATTAGGACCAATCTCGTTATTGTCGCCGAGAACAACATTTTTTCCGATGCTTGCTGTGGGATGAATCTGATTTGGCATGGCGCAAATTATAGAGGGGAAGTTGTTTGCCGAGAAGCAGATTATGGTTTTTTGCCATTAAAAGGGGGTTAAATGAGCTCTTTCATAGAGGTATTAATCTAAAAGCTTTTATCATTTATTAACTTATTCGATCAAAACCGATTTTAAGAGCACATAACTTGTTTTAAACAAAAGGGTTAAGTGTGAATAAATCGCTTTTCTCGTCTTGCAGGATGAAAATCCGTCTGTTACACTTCCGACATCTATTAAAAATGATTCACTTTCTACGGGAATTTTCTTTTCTTTTTTAAACAGGGGAAACAGATGAAGACAAAAATAAGCAGACTGCACAAGATCGCCGCAACCGCAACCGCACTGTGCGTTGCATTTACTCAGATTGCCGTTGCCGCGCCTGCTTTTTCGGTTTCCGCGCGTGAAGTGTCATTGCCGGATACTTTACGTCTTGATCAAGCGATGCAGATCAGCGTTCCAAGCGCTGTCGCAACGGTTGATAAACTCATTCCGGGGAACGGGAAAACGATTTTTCATATTCAAACCGCGCATGGTCAGTATCAGGCCGAAAAACAGATTGAATTTTTACTTGCTCATTTGGAAAAAAACTACGGTGTTGAAACCCTTTTGATGGAAGGTGCCTCTGAGGCGCTGAATCCTGAAATTATCAATTTTTTCCCTGAAGATCGTAAATCAACACTCGAAGTAGTTGATGCCTTTGTTCGTCATTCTGTTATTAGCGGTCCCGAGGTTTTTCTTTTAAACTCAGGTAAAACCCAAGGGCTTGGAATTGAAGATGAAGCTGTTTATGAGCAAAATTTGCAGGACTTTGTTTCTGTTGTTAACGCTCGTGATGCCGGCGGTCAATTTTTATCCAATTTAGAAATAGGAATTGAGCGTCTTGCGGCACTTTATCTTTCCAGTGATGCGCGTTCATTTCTTAAGCAAGTCGAAAGAAAAGAAACAGGGGATGTTCCGTTTGATATTTATTTGCAGCAGCTGAGATTAGCGGCTGAGAAATACGCCGGTATTAATCTGGCGGACGCGTCATGGCAGCTTTTGTGGCCGATGTTGACTCGTATTTTTACGATTGAAAAGCTGGAAAAGAAAATCGATGCGGCTGCTTTTAAAAAGCAAAAAGAAGATTTTTTAAAGGCGGTTAAGCCTTATACCTCAAAGGCGTTTGATGCCCATGACTCTCTTTACACGGAAGTCGAAAAACTTCTTAACCTCAAAGATCTAAGCGCAAGATTGCCTGACCCTGAAACGTCGGCTCTGTTTGAAGCCCTCGTGCGCGCTTTGCCGGATAATTTTAATTATGGCCGCTTTTCTTCCGTTACCGCGTTTTGCGGATTGCTGATGCTGAAAAGCCAGCTTCAAATTGAAACTTTGAGTGATGAAATTACCCGCATGGAAGATAAAATCGCGGACAGGCTAGCTGAAACTAAAAACGCAAAAGCCTTAGTCTCTGTTTTGAAAGATTATCGTTTACTGAAGAAGCTTTTTGCCCTCGAGCTTTTGCCCGCTGATTTTGACAAGCTGACGGGGTTTGTTTCAGGCGAAACTCGCGGACTGACCCCTATGGCTTCAAATGATGTTCGTCCTTCCGCGCTTGTGAAGCAGGTTCAACAGCTTAATGGTAATTCCCGCGCCAAAGAAGTTGAGTTTAAAAATGTTGCCGAGCTCGACGCCCTCTATACACTGGCGGTTCGTTTTTACGAAGGCGCACGTTTGCGTGACACGAAAATGCTTGAACGTATTGAAGAGCATCTCGATGCAACCGGGGCGGACAAGGTTGCGGTTGTGACCGGCGGATTTCACTCCGGACCCTTTGCGGAATATTTTGAAAAGCGCGGATATAACTACGCTTTGATGACGCCTAAGCTAACTACGATCGACACACAGGGTCGCCAAAATTATTTGGATGTCATGCAGATGTGGGTGGACGCACCCAAGAATGCGGCTAGTTTTAATGCGGGAAGCATTTCAGGTTCAACCATTCAGCCCAAGCCTGCAACCCCCGGCATTTTGATGCGTCTTGCGTCAAGAGTATTGAATTCGTTTTTGTTTGGTCGTTTTCGAGATGTGTATGTCCCTCGTTTTGCAAAAGCAGCCATGATTCCCGGCGTAGCCTTGATGTCTCCCGACGCCGTTGCGCAAACTCCCGCAACTCCTCCTGCGCCTGCACCGCTAGTCGTTCCCGCGAAAATCCCAGTAGAAGCGGTTCCTGCAGGTAGCCAGACAGTTGCACGGAATATTACAACCGCCTTAAGTGCGCGTACCCCGGATTTTATTGCTGAGACTGATACGCTGACGCCCTTGCAACGAAGAGACATCGAAAAACGGAAAGTAATTGTTTCTGACAAGATGAAAGCACTTGAAAATATTGAATTAGTTAATTGGGGAGCTCGTTTATTTGTTTCCGTTGCTGATGTGGCTTTTAGGGATTCCGAGGATGTTGCTGTTCGAAAGAGGGCATTGGAGGTGCTGGTGGGGTTTTATCGTAAGTATGAAATGCCTGACCGAGGTGTTACAGATCAGATTGCTCCAAGAGTGATGTCAGAGCTTAAGTTTCGCAATCAGGCTGATGTTGCCACTTTGAAAGAACCGAGAATTGCTCTTATTGATGCGATTGTTGCGGTTACTCAGGACGCAGGGGTTCGTCAGCGTGGGCAAAGAATTTTAGATGAAGGTGCTGCTGAAAAGAAAAAAATCGCAGCTGAAGCCGCTGTGTTGCGTGCGCAACAAATTGATGCTCAGCTTGCGGTTATTGAGGATAGGCAAAAGCGTGGATATCAGAATTTATATGGTTTAATGGTTGAAGCAACTAAAGCATTAGACTTTCTAATTTCGGAAGGAATTTCAGATGCTGAAAAACAAAAGATTACACAATCTATTGCCGTGGGATTGAGTTCTCCTCAAAATTTTCCACTTAAGCCGAGGGACTCTGATGGGGCTATGACTTCGCACAGAGGTACTTTGAGTTTAATGGCATGGACATTAGCAAAATTGCCTTCGCCAGAGGCCCTAGTCATTTTAGAGAAGTTAAAGGGAAAAACGGAAAATTTACAGCTTCAAGCAGATATCGAGCAAGTGATTCAAACTGTTAAGCGTGAACTTGCTCGCTCCGAAGCCCGTTCGACAAGCTCTGGGCAAGCGCGGCTTCAGATTGGAAAAGATTTTATTTTGAGTCAAGATACAAACGATGGCTGGACTGCGTCTCGCTATGATGCGGAGTTTGCACACCGCAGTTTGAATCAAGGTGACCACAATGTCACGGTAAGTTTAGTGACGCAAGGTAACTTAAGATTGGTGGAAGGCTCGTTTGAAGTATCTTTGATGAAGGGACAGGAAGGGGCAGACAGGAAATCAATTGCCAAGATTTATTGGGATCAAGAAACAGATAAGCTGAATGTCAGCGGCCAAGGATATCAGCTGCCTGATAACATTCGTCCGGCACTTTTCTTTAATGAAGAAGCAAACACCTTAGAAATTAGTTTTGGCAATAATTTACCCGAGGGACTTGAAAACGTAATTTTCAGAGGCTCTGATGAGTCAGATGCCATCAAGGTTGCATTTGTTCGTTCCGAAGTACGAGAGTTTAAAACACTCAATTATGTTCAGCTTCGAGATAATGAAGTTCAATCGGGGATTCGCTCAGTTTTGACCGCAGAGTATCACTCCATCCAATTTCAATTGAATGGTGTTAACGTTGAAAGCGCGATTGAGAGAACCTCATCGGGTAATTTCCAAAATCAAACTTCGTTGATTGCGGCGCGTGTAATTAAGATTTGGGAGGAAGTTTCAGGGAAACGGAATGACTTTGGCGGAACAATTTATGCCGCTGTTGAAGTTGCGAAAACGGGTGGCGCGGTTACCGTTTCTATTTTTACTCCTCGCTCCGAAGCACGTGTGGATCTTGGTAGCTTTCCTCATGAAATTTCCGTGAATAGTATTAATGCTTGGGCAAGTACTTGGGCAAAGGCATCCGGGCAAAGCGACGCTTGGATTGGTGATTTTGAGATGGTCGCAAAAAATGGGGTCGATTATCCTTCGTTTAGCGGTAAGGCGAGTGTCGGTAATTTTGCTCAAACTCTTTTTAAATCAGCTCAAGCGGCGGGTGTGATTGAAGCGGAAAAAACTTTTAATACGGAAAACCTTGTTCGGCTGGGAGCTATTTTAAGACAGAATTATGAGGCGATGAGCTACGACACATTCACTCCTTCTGATATTGAAGCGGTGCGCCCCCCGCAACCCCAGTCTACGGATGATTCTGCCCGCTCCGAACAGATCTTGGCGGCGGCAGATTACGTGCGCAATCATGTTAAGCCACAAGAATTGCAGGTAATTATTGAAACAATACGCAAGCATGGCGAACGGGAGCTTGCTGGCTTGAAAATAAATGCCATCAATGATCCGTTGCTTGAGGCAGAGAAAGCTATCTTGGAACAAGCAGGGCTTTTATCGCAAGATCGTTTAGGGGGGGCTTGGAACAAGCGTTTGCAAGCCGGGCAATTTTTATTAGCGGTGGCTGAGGAATTGGCTCTCAAACGTTCCGAAGCGAGGAGGGATTTTGCCCTTAAATATCAGATGGGGCAATCGACCGGGAGAGTGACCGTTTACGAAATAACCAATTTTCAATTAGGTGACCCCACGTACAATAGCCTAAAAGATATTTTAGCGATGGTAGATCCAAGTGCATCAGTTGAAGCCTATAACAAGGCGCAGCTTACAGTTAACGCGTTTACTGGAGCCGTCGCTTTGACGCTCGGTAATGCACGACTAACCGTGCACTATGTTTTTTCTGAAGATTTGTCATGGCTTAACCCAAGCACATGGGTTCAGGTTGTGCCCAAGGGCAATTTTCAGGCAGAACTGGTTATGACTTCTGCCGCTGCTGATCGCCATCTTGCTCCCAATGAATTAGTTTTGCGTCTCGTGACGGCTCGTTCCGAAGCGCGGGTATTCGAATATGTTCTTCCAGATTCTAAGGAGAATCTTTCTGTTGCTGACGCGATTAAATTAGCGTGGGGTCGTTTTGTGGAAAGTGATGCGCCTGGCGCGGATGCAACGAGTTTTCAAATAGGGTTTCGTTTTGCAGGTTCGCCGGAAGTACTCGTGGTGACGGTTCCACGAGGTCAAGAAGCGGAAGCAATTGAATCCGTTGTTGCCAAGCAATGGGATGATGCCACTAAACGGGAAAAATTTAAATTGCCTGAACCGGTCAACGGTAAATTGCCATCGGCGAAAACGCTCGAGAGCATTTCCATTACACCGGCACCGGCTATCCGCAGCGAAAGCCGTGCGCTAACGACTGAAGAAGAACAGGTGGTTCGAGACATTCTTAAGAGTTTTACGGAAGGAATTTTAACAATCGAACAGGCTGCGGTTGTCCTTCAGCTTAATAGTTTTACCGGCGAGCAAATTCGTCAAGTTGCCGCTGAAGTGTTGGGTTCTAATCTTAAAACCAGTGAAACAGCGGATGGTGGGGCTGACCTTGATCAGCTTTTGGGATTGGTGGACAAAGCTCAAATTGGTTTTGGAAGAGGCTTTGCCGCGTTAGATCGCGGACAATTAACCAGTACAAAAAAAGTTCGAATGAAGCCGGTTTTGATTACGGCGCTTGGATTTGTGCATCTTGTGAATAATAATCGAAGCGCGGCATTGTCTCTGATTCAGCGGATTGTGTCCTCGGGAACCAAGATTGCTTTGGCGACCGAAGGAGCTGACAAAACAGAGCTTTTTGATCAGCTCGTTGATTTACTTGTTAACCGTGAATCTGGTTTTACAGGGAGTAAGGCAGATATGAAGGGCTTGCTCCTTCAGGCTCTTGACATGCGAGCTGATGCGGATGAGTTGGCTCAGTTTGCAGATGAAAATGACGGAAAATTTTCAAAACTGGATTTGGGTATTAATAGTGGCTTATTAGCCAGCGTGAAAGGCGGTTATCCTTTTGAACTTAAAAACGGAGATAGTCCGTTAAACGGTAAGGATCTTTGGGCTGCTGCTGCTGTGGGTGCTTTGCTGCCGACTGCTATTGCTTCGTTAGGTGATGGAGAAATTACTGAGGATGAAGCAGAAGCAGCCTTAATGACTTTCTTTAATGGCCCTCAAACCATGTTGGGATTGCGCAAAAATGCTAATGGCAGTTATGGTTTTGGACCTCTTACAGAATTGCTTCAGGCGATTGTAATTGCCCAATATATCGAAATCATGGCGTAAAAGTTACCTTTCGTTAGGCTGAGACAAGCCCCAAACAAGATGCCCGTCGGCGAAGCGATTTGCCGGCGGTTTTTCTTTTTTTTTGATCATTCTTTCCTCAGGCTTTAATCCCTGCTAAAATACGCGGTCTTTCAAGCGCATAGTTGCAACACGAGGTTTTTGTGTTTAAAACGGCCGAAGAACAGCTCCAAATCATCGGGGATGGCTTAGTTGATTTAATTTCTCGTGAAGAGTTATTGAAGAAGCTTGAGTATTCGCGCTCCAAAAACAAGCCGTTGCGCGTTAAATACGGCGCTGATCCATCCGCGCCGGACCTTCATCTCGGACATACAGTTCCGCTCCGCAAGTTACGTCAATTTCAGGAGTTGGGGCATTTGGTGGTATTTATTATCGGTGATTTTACCGCCCGGATTGGTGATCCGTCTCACAAATCCGAGACGCGTCCTATGCTTTCCGAAGAGCAAATCAAAGAAAACGCGCTGACTTATCAGGAACAGGTTTTTAAAATTTTGGATAAATCCAAGACGGAAGTCCGTTATAACTCGGAATGGCTTGCGAAAATGAACGCGGGAGATTTTTTGACTTTAACTTCCAAATATACCGTGGCGCGCCTGCTTGAACGCGATGATTTTAAAAAACGGTATGAATCGGGCAAGCCGATTGCGCTGGTTGAATTTATGTACCCCATGCTTCAGGGGTGGGATTCGGTGATGATTAAGTCGGATATTGAAATTGGCGGAACCGATCAGACATTTAATCTTTTGGTCGGCCGTGAATTGCAAAACCGCGAGGGACAGCCGCAGCAGGTGGTGATGACTTTGCCGATTATTGAGGGAACCGATGGAGTACAAAAAATGTCCAAATCTTTGGGCAACCATATCGGCGTTAAAGATGCTCCGAAGGAAATGTTCGGAAAAATTATGTCCATTCCCGATAGTTTGATTGAACGTTATTACCGCTATTTGAGCGCGTTGCCTAAGCCGGATGTCGAAGCGGTGGCTGTTGAACTTAAATCGGGCGTGAATCCGCGCGATATCAAAGCCCGTTTGGGTGAGCGCATGGTGGAGCTTTTTCATTCAGCCGAAGCTGGTCGGCAGGCGCATACTGAGTTTAATGAGATTTTTAAGAATAAGGGATTGCCCGATGAAATTGCGGAATTTGAAGTTGCCGCGGGAATGGATTTGATTTCTTTGCTTGTGCATTGTGCTTTGGCTCCTTCTAAATCTGAAGCAAAACGCGCTTTGGAAGCGGGTGCCGTGAAGATTGACCAGCAAAAGGCGAGCGACGCTAAATTGGTTTTAGACCTGTCCAGTCCCGTGATCCTTCAAAACGGCAAGCGCAAATTCGCGCGTGTTAAGCTGGTTTCCTGATCATGGCGCAAATTCTTCAGGTTGAAGATGTTTCAAAGAAATTTGCCTCGCGCTTAGCTGTCAACCAACTCACTCTTTCTATTTCTTCCGGAGAAATTGTCGGATTTTTAGGCCCGAATGGTGCGGGAAAAACAACCGCGATGCGGATGATATGCGGCTTTTTTCCGCCTTCTTCGGGGCGTATTCTGATTGATGGAGTGGATATTCAGCAGGAGCCGACAACCGCAAAAAAAATGATCGGCTACTTACCCGAAACGGTCAGTCTTTACGGTGATATGCGCGTGGTGGAGTATCTTAACTTTGTCGCGGCGGTGAAAGGAGTTGGTTTCTTGAGTCGCGCCAAAGCGGTTAAAGAAAAAATTGAGCAGTGCGGATTAGGTGACGTCAGTAAACGGCTGATCGGACGTTTATCCAAGGGCTTTAAACAGCGCGTCGGATTAGCGCAGGCTTTGCTGGGAGATCCGAAGTTACTTGTGCTGGATGAGCCAACTTCCGGATTAGATCCCAAACAAATTTCAGATATTCGCGCCTTGATTCACGGTTTAAAAAAAGATCGCGCGGTTCTTTTCTCGACGCACATTTTGCCCGAAGTGAGCATGCTTTGTAGCCGCGTGGTGATGCTGGATCAGGGACGAGTGCTGGCCAGCGGAACGGTTGAAGAGTTAGAAGCGCATTTGTCCGAAGATTTTCAAATTCAGGTGACCATTTTGGGCCGTTCCAAAACAACGGAAGCAGTGCATGTTTTGCAGGGGATAGAAGGTTTAAAAGACATTCATTTTGTAGTTGCAGAAAGTGAACAGGTTGTTTTGACCTGTCGTGCTCCCGCCCAATTGGAATTTCGTAATGTGATTACCGAAAGATTATCAAAACAGGGTATTTCGGTGATTGAAATTAAACGTGAACAGTTAACCCTTGAAGAAATTTTCCTAAGACTTTTAAAATGAAAAATATTTTGTATTTAGCGCGCAAAGAATTTTCATCCTATTTTCACACCTGGCAGGGTGTGTTTCTGACATTGTTTTTCTTTTTGGTGTCCGGCCTCTTTTTTTCTTTGCTAATTTTGGGATACGCCAAGATGTCGATGGGGCAGATGGGCGAACAGTTGGCGCAAGCGGGCGTGAATCAAACTGATTATATTTTCGGGTCTTTTTTTATGAATCTTTCCACTTTGCTCATTTTTATCGCGCCGGTTTTGACGATGCGCGGCTTTGCGGAAGAAAGACGCGACCAGACCTTGGAGCTATTGTTCACCTATCCGCTTTCAGACCGCGAAATTGTATTGGGAAAGTTTCTCGGACAAGTCTGGATGTTTGAATTGCTGTGCGTGCCTTTGCTGGGGTATGGCTTGGTGGCTCAGCTGGCCGGAGCCGATTTTGACTGGCGTGTTGTGCTTTTGGCTTTCGTTGGTTTTTGGATTTTAGGATTGGCGTATCTTTCGCTGGGGTTCTTCATTTCCACTTTAACTAAAAGCCCTGTGCTTTCCGCCGTCGCGACCTTCGGCGTTTTCTTGATTTTTTGGGTCTTGGAATGGGCTTCTAAAGTTTCGGATGGATGGATTGCCCAGTTTTTTCAGGAAGTATCGCCGCTTGATCATTACCGGTATTTTACGATGGGGCAAATTCATTTTCAGCATGCCGGTTATTTTGTTTTAACGATTTTTTTCTTTTTAACGATGTCGGTGATGTCGATTTCCACTCGCAACTGGAAAAGTTCTTAAATGAAACAGCTTTGGTATCGTTTTCAATTTTTACTGGTGACGATGTTGCTGAGCGCGACGGTCGTTATGGCGTACTTAGTTGTGCGCCAAAGCAGCTGGTCTTATGACGTCACGCGCGAAAAAGTACATTCGCTTCCGGATGAAACCGTACGGGTATTGAAGCAGCTTGCGGGTAAGCCGATTGAAGTCATTGCGTTTTACCCCAAAGATGATCCGGCGCGTGAGCCCCTTACTTTGTTTCTCAAGCAGGTTCAAGCTGAGCACCCTCATTTTCAATTTAATCTTTATGACCCTGAGCGCCGGCCTAAGCTGGCTGAGCAGTACAAAATCGATCAAAACTACACAACATTGATCCGTTCCGGAGAGCATGAAGAGCGTGTGTATTTTTTCAATGAACAAATTTTTACAAACGCGCTTTTCCGCATCGCGCATCCCCGTAAATTGGATCTTTGTTTTACGACAGGACGGCAAGAGCTCGCGCTTGAAAGCCGTGAGCGCGAGGGCGGGGCTTCTTTGGTGAAAAATTTACAAAACGGAGAAGTGAGTGTTTATCCGATTGTTCTCGCGCGAGATGGTATTCCCGAGTCCTGTTCCGTTACCGTGGTGGCGGGGCCGCATCAGGAGTTCACTCCCGAAGAGTTTGACAAGCTCAAGCAAGCTTTTGAAAAAGGAAGAAGCCTTGTGTTTTTGATTGATCCGATGGATTTGGGAGCGGGCCGTAAGTTTATGGATTTCTTCGCTGCTTTCGGCGTCAAAATCGGTGAAAACGTTTTAGTGGATAAGACAAGCCGGATTGTTGGCGGAGACTTTTTAATGCCGGTAGTCATGAACTACTCAAAGCATGAGGCCGTGCGCCGTTTGAGTGAGCCGTCTTTTTTTCCGGTGGTCCGCACGGTTCAGCCGTCGGTGGATGCTCCTGATCACTTGGAAGTTTCTCCCTTAGCTTTCACCAGTGAAGGAAGCTGGGCTGAAACGGATTTAGCGCTTTTAGAAGACGGAAAGTCCAGTTTTGATGTGAAGCAAGACGTCGCGGGGCCACTGCCTATTGCAGTCGCGGTTGAGACTAAAAAAGGGGACGGCGGGCGCATGGTGATTGTGGGCGACAGTGACTTTATGACGAATGGTTATTTACCGCTTTCACAGAATTTAAATTTTGCCATGGAGATATTGAAGTGGGCGGGGCGCGACAGCCGGTTTATTCATGTGCATACGCGGCGCGCGGAGTTCAAACCGCTGTTGCTGAAAGAGTTTGAAAAGCAGGGATTGCTTGTTTTACTTTTACTTTTTTATCCGTTGGCGCTATTTATTCCGGTCGGGGTTTATTTAATTATTCGTTCACGCACGGCTTGAGTTTCTAAAATGAAATTAAAACACACAATTTTTTTCACCCTTCTTTTTTTTATTGTTTTGGGAATTTATCTTTCTCAAACACAGAAACAATCTCAAAAAATCGCCGAGATTCAAAAGGCCAGTGAGGACTTTACAGTTCAGGTTGAGGAAAAAGGTTTCGAGCTTAAAAAAGATGAAATCATTAACTTTATCCAAGTTCAGGACACGGTAAAAGAAGAAGCTTTTTGGCTTGAGTACCAATCCCCTCATTGGAATTTGGTTTATCCCGCCCGCGCGTTAGCTGATCAGTCATTGGCGCAGGGCATGGCCGGAATGGTTAAAATGGCGATGAGCCAAAAACTGGTGCGGCCTGAGGCTGATTGGGAGGAGTATGGCTTAAAAGATCCTGATATGAAAATAGGGGTGGGTACTTCATCGGGACCCGATCGTCATTTTCTTTACCTCGGAAAAAACGCGCCTTTGGGAGATGTTGTCTTCGCAAGATGGGATGATAAGCAGGCTTATTTTACGCTTCCCTCGGCGGTCAAAGATGC
The DNA here is from genome assembly GCA_002344825.1 of Candidatus Multiplicimicrobium inquinatum. Taxonomy (GTDB): domain Bacteria; phylum Omnitrophota; class Omnitrophia; order Omnitrophales; family Aquincolibacteriaceae; genus Multiplicimicrobium; species Multiplicimicrobium inquinatum. The sequence continues at coordinate 63,876 of DDUN01000006.1, forward strand.
GTTCCGAAAAACAGCTTATGAGATGCGGGAGAAACGCGTTTTTTTAACCCCTTTACCTAAGATGGACAAAATTACGGTGGCGTTGGGGGAGCGTTCTTTTGAATGGGTTTTAAAAAATGGCGCATGGTATTGGATGGAGCCGCTTGATTTGTTGGGAAAGCCTATGGCCGAAGATCAAATGACGGCAGTGATTCAAATTTTATCACGGCTTTACGCCAAAGAATTTATCGCTGAATCGGATCAGGCAAAGCTGGGCTCGAAAGTCGATATGATTGGAGACCGAATTTTGATTCGCTCGGGAAGTCAAAATGAAACTGTCTTTATCGGAGACGAAGAGCCTTTAAAAACCGCTTATTATGCCCGCCGTGAAAGCGATAAGAATTTGTTTTTAATTGATCAAACCAAGGTGATTGAAATTTTAGATTTGGTGGATGCCTTGGACAAACTTAATCATCCGGATCCGATTAAGGCACTCAAGAGTGAGGGGGAAGAAAACACTTCCGGTGGTGCTAGTCCGCCGGACGGCACCCCCGCATCCGTTTCAGCCGCATGAGCGTTTCGATTCAAGATGCTTGGCAAAACATTCAAACACGGATTAAAAAAGCGTGTGATGTCTCCGGGCGAGTACCCTCCGAAGTGGAAGTGGTTGCTGTAACCAAGACATTTGATGCCGAAGTTGTCAGGCAGGCTTATGACTTAGGATTGCGGCAATTCGGTGAAAATAAGGTTCAAGAGCTTTTGGATAAAAAGGTGAGTTTGCCTTCAGATAGCCGCTGGCATATGATCGGAAGACTGCAAACCAATAAGGTGAAAATGGTTTTGGGACAAACGGTTCTGATTCACTCTTTGGACCGGACGGAATTATTTGATAAGATTTTAAGCGAGGCCGAAAAACAAAAGATTGGTTCGGTGGAATGTCTTTTGCAGGTCAATATCAGCGGTGAAGCCACCAAGGCGGGCTTTACGCCGAAACAAGCGGCGCTTTTTCTTGGCGGTCTTCAAGGCGGATTGCCGGTTCGGATCGCTGGTTTAATGACGATGGCGCCTTTGACCGAGAATCGCGATGAAATTCGGGCTGTTTTCAGAAAAGCCCGCGAGCTTTTCTCTGAATGGAAAAAAGAATTTCCGGAAAATCCGTGGAAGCATTTGTCGATGGGTATGTCGGGTGATTACGAGGTTGCGGTTGAAGAGGGCGCCACTTTAGTTCGAATTGGTACGGCTCTTTTCGGACACCGCGCCGGAATGGTTTGAAAAAATCTGAGGGAAGATTAAAGGATTGATTATGAAAATTTCAAAAAAAATCGGATTAATCGGCTGCGGGAATATGGGTTCCGCTATTTTACAGGGAATTTTAAAGAATAAAGTTTGCCGTGGTTCCGATGTGTGGATTGCGGACAAAATGCACGGCAAAGTAAAAGAGTTTTGTAGAAAAAATAAGTGCCGCGCGGCTCAAAATGCGGCCGAAGCCGCTCAAAGTGCGGATATTATTATTTTAGCCGTTAAACCGCAAGATTTTCCGGAAACCGCGTCCGCGATTCGGCCTTTTTTAAATTCCCGTAAAACAGTGATCTCTATTTTGGCCGGAGTTCAAATCGCGGGACTTCAAAAACAGCTTGGCTCAGCCGTCGTTGTGCGCGCGATGCCGAATTTAGGCGCCATTGTCGGCGCCTCCGTGACGGCGATTTGCTCCAAAAATAAATCCGCGGTTAATTCCGCGAAAAGCCTCTTTGAAGCTTGCGGGGCGGTTACGGTGCTGAATGAAAAACATTTTGATGCTGTTACCGCGGTGAGCGGAAGCGGACCGGCTTATTTCTTTTTGATGATGGAATTATTGCAGGCTTTTGCCGAAGCGAACGGAATTGACCCGCGGTCAGCGCGCGCGCTTGCGGTTCAAACCGCGTTAGGAGCCGGAAAACTTGCCGCAGCAAGCGCGGAATCGCCGTCGGTTTTGCGCGAACGCGTGACTTCAAAAAAGGGAACTACGGATGCGGCCTTAACTGTGTTAAAATACCGCAAGTTTCCCAAAACTTTTTTTGAAGCTCTGAACGCGGCAGTGAAACGCAGCCGTCAGTTAAGCGGAGCAAAGTAAGATTTCTTTTTTTTTGAGGAGCTGTTTTGTTCATACTCGGAGAAATTCTTAACGGATTAGCTTTTATCATTCAAGCCGTTGTCACGGTTTTGATGTGGATTATCATCATTCAAGCCGTTTTGACTTGGGTTTTAAGTCCCTATCATCCTTATGTTCAGCTTTTGGCGCAGGCCTCCGACCCTGTCCTTAAGCCTTTTCGCCGTTTACCCCTGACGGTCGGAACTTTTGATTTTACCCCGTTGGTTGCTGTGGTTGTTCTGCATGTCATTAAGAATATCTTGCTTCGTATTATCATGATGGGTGTCCAGTATTTCGGAACCTGATTTTATGCCCTCAAAACCCAATCAAATTTATCAACCCCGGGTACTCAAGCAAATTGACGCCTGCGTTCGTGCCATTCGTAAAAAAACCAAGTTAAAACCCGATTTTTGCTGTGTTTTGGGGACGGGGTTGGGAAGCTTAGCGAAGCAGGTTAAGCCCGTGGCGGTTTTTGACTACTCAAAACTCCCGCATTTTCCGGCGACAACCGTGAAGTCACATCGGGGACAATTGGTTTTGGGAGAATTGGAAGGCCGGCGCGTGGCAATGTTGGAAGGCCGTTTTCATTTGTATGAAGGATATTCCGCGGACGAAGTTGTTTTTCCGGTGCGGGTTTGCCGCTTTCTGGGAGCGTCTTCCTTGATTGTAACCAATGCTTCCGGCGGACTTAATCCCGCTTATCAGCGCGGCGAATTGGTTGCGATTCAGGATCATATTAATTTTTTGGGAGTGAATCCTTTAACCGGTCCCAATGATGAGCGCGTGGGTCCGCGATTTCCGGATATGTCTGAGCCTTACGCGCATGATTATTTGAAAACCGTCCGCAAGGCCGCGCAGTCTTTAAAATTAGATTTGCGAGAGGGTGTTTATTTGGCGATTCAGGGACCGAATTTGGAAACCCGCGCGGAATATCGTATGATTCGTGCTTGGGGTGCTGATTTGGTCGGTATGTCAACCGTGCCGGAAGTGATTGCTGCGGTGCATGCGGGGATGAAAGTGTTGGGATTGAGCGTGGTAACCGATTTATGTGACCCTGAAAATTTAAAGCCCGTGGATATCAAAGAAATTATCAAGGTAGCTAATCAAGCCGGACCGAGATTAGATAAATTGATCCGTCAATTTTTAAAAAGTAATTCGTAATTATGGAAACACCGAAGAAAAGCTACAAAGAAACGCTGAATTTGCCGGATACGCCGTTTGCCATGAAGGCAGGTTTAGCTCAGCGTGAGCCCGGGATGTTGGCGGCGTGGGAGCAAGAGAAGCTTTACGCGCGGATTCGCGGCAAATCAAAAGGCCAGCCCAAGTATGTCCTGCATGATGGTCCTCCTTACGCGAACGGGCAAATTCATATTGGCCACGCTTTGAATAAAGTCCTCAAAGACATTATCGTGAAATTTGAAACTATGCGCGGATTTGACGCGAAGTATGTTCCGGGATGGGATTGCCACGGTCTTCCGATTGAGGTGCAATGCCTGAAAGAAATAGGTAAAAGCAAAGATGAAGTGAACCCCGCGGAATTTCGCAGACAAGCCCGCCAATACGCGCAGAAATATATTGCGATTCAAAAAGAAGAGTTTAAACGGCTGGGTATTTTTGGCGACTGGGATCATCCGTATTTAACCATGAACTTCAGCTATCAAGCCAAAATCGCGGACGCCTTTTTTACGCTGTTTGAAAAAGATTACATTTTCCGAGGAGAAAAACCGGTTTATTGGTCCACGGGTTGTGAAACCGCGCTCGCGGAAGCTGAGCTGGAGTATCAGGATAAAGTTTCCAAAGCGATTTTTGTAAAATTTCCCATTCATGAAGCCGGTGCCAAACAGCTTAAGTTTTTGCAGGATTGCGGAGCGGATCCGAAGCTGCCCTTGTCTTTTTTGATTTGGACGACTACTCCCTGGACTTTACCCGCGAACGTCGGCGTTGCCGTCAATGAGGAGATGGAATACGGGTTTTATGTTTTTCCCGGTAAGGATATTTTTATTTTTGCCAAGTCTTTGGAAGAAAAACTGAAAACCAAAATGGGCTGGACGGATTATCAATGTGTCCGGACCGTCAAAGGGGAAGCATTGCAGAAAATGTTTCCCGAGTATCAGCATCCCTTTCTTGAGCGCGAAGGAAAAGTGATTTTAGCGGACTATGTTTCTGATGAAGAGGGAACGGGTTTGGTGCATATCGCCCCCGGACACGGAGAAGAAGATTATGTTTACGGGCATTTGAAAAACAATCTTGAAATTTTATCGCCCGTGGATCACCGCGGCCGTTTTACGGATGATTTTGGAGATGTGAAAGTAAAAGGAATCGGTGTTTTTCAGGCCAATGACCTTATTATTCAATATCTTGAGCAGAAGAACATTTTGCTCAAAGTAGAAAATCACGCGCATTCTTATCCTTATTGCTGGCGTTCGAAAACGCCGGTGATTGTCCGCGCGACACCGCAATGGTTTATGAAAATTGACCATGATGATTTGCGTAAAAAAATGCTGCACGCGGTTTACGGGGAAATTAAGTTTACTCCCGATTGGGGTGTCAATCGCATCGGCGGAATGCTTGAAACCCGTCCCGAGTGGTGTTTGTCGCGTCAGCGTCTTTGGGGCGTTCCGATTCCTCTGGCGGTCTGTGAAGATTGCGGCGCGCCGCATATGACCCCCGGGTTCAAGAAACGGGTTTTGGATTCATTTCAGGAAAAAGGCGCCGATGCTTGGTTCCAGCCTTATGTTTCCTCTGAGCCTTCGGCTCAACCGATGGAACCGGCCGCGTATTTTCTGGGCGAAGGCGCGGTTTGTGCTTCTTGCGGATCCAAAAACTTACGCTTAGAAAAAGATATTTTGGATGTGTGGTTTGATTCAGGTTCAAGCCATCACGCTGTTTTGCGTGAAGACCCTGAACTCCATTATCCGGCGGATTTGTATTTGGAGGGCTCTGATCAGCATCGCGGCTGGTTCCAAAGTTCTCTGACCGTTGCCATGGGGCTTTCCGGCGAAGCGCCCTTCAAGGCTGTTTTGACGCACGGATTTGTTATGGATGGCGAAGGCCGCAAAATGTCAAAATCAGCTGGTAACGTGGTTGTGCCGCAAAAAGTTATTCAGGAGTATGGCGCCGATATTTTACGTCTTTGGGTTTCATCCTGCGATTATCAGTTCGATGTCCGTCTTTCATACGATATGCTGAAGCAGCTCGCGGACGCTTACCGAAAAATCCGAAACACCATGCGTTATACGCTTGCCAACTTATATGATTTTAAATTTTCCGAGAATGCGGTCTCGGAAGCCGACATGCACCCGCTTGATTTATGGGCTTTGGGGCGTGTCCGTGAATTAGCCGGCCGTGTCACGGAGGCGTATTCCAGTTTTCAGTTTAATCAGGTTTACCGCGAGATTTATCATTTTTGCGTTACGGAATTGAGTGCTTATTATTTTGATATTTTAAAAGATACGCTTTATGTCCATTCTCCGAACGCGTGGATTCGGCGCTCCGCCCAAACGGCATTGCATGAAATTTACGGAACCATCGTGAAGCTTTTGGCTCCGATACTTGTTTTTACGGCGGATGAAGCTTGGCGTGTTTACCGGACGGATGAATCGGTTTCAATTCATGAGAGCTCTTGGCCTGCGGCAGCCGCGATGGATTTTGAGGATAAAACGAATTGGGACTGGATTCGCGAACTGCGCGATGTGGTGACTCCTTTTCTTGAAACCGTCCGCGAAGCAAAAATGATATCCGCGAATTTGGAAGCCGAAGTAAGGCTGTTTTCATCTGATGCGGATCTTCAAGCTTTGCTTAAGAAATATGCGAGACATTTGCCTCGTGTTTTTGTGGTTTCAAAAGTTGATGTTACTTCGGACGGCTGGGAAGGTGAACCGGTAAAAGTCAATTGGAAGAGTTTGGGCCGTGAAATGTCTTTACAGGTCGCGGTCGCGCATGCCGGAGGGCAAAAATGCGTGAGATGCTGGTCTTATCACGCGACGCTGGGCGGTAATCCTGATCATCCTGAGATTTGCGAGCGATGCGCGGACGCACTCGCCAGGCTGGATCTCGAGCCCGGAAAAGGGGAAATGCGTTAAGATGTCGTTTCATCTTCGTACGACTCAAGCCGTTCTCATCCGAAAGGCCATGGTGGGAGCGGCTTTTTTTCTTTTAAGCGTTTTTTGTCTGAATACGCTCGCGGATTTAAAGCTGTTTGTTTTTCCGGCCGAGATACGCTTTTCTCTTTACGCGATTGCCGCTTTTTTTTCCATTGCCGCCGCGTTATTGCTCAAGCCCGCGGACCGCGCGGCAAAACATGTTCTGCGTGATTATGTGATGCGCCGTGAGTGTTATTCTCACCTGGTTTTAGAAGAGCTTTCCGAAGAGCTTTTATCCGTGCTCAATCTGCGTGAGTTGGCCAACTTGGTTGTTAATTCGTTTGCTGAAGCCTTTCACCTCAGAACCTCAGCTTTGTTTGTTTTGCGTAACTGTGACGATGCATTTGAAGCGGTTTCGGCTTATGGCTGGTCCGCTTCGGATTTGAAAAAGGCAAAACTTTCAACGCATGGATTGTTGGGAGAAATTTTAAAGAAAAACGGAGAGCACACTCTTATCCGTAATATTTTGTTGAAGTCGGTACAGTGGCAGGACGCTGCCAGTCTGGAAGATGAGTTTCGCGCTATTCAGGGTGCCTGGGTATTGCCCTTTTTATTCAAAGGCAAGCTGTTGGGTTTTCTGGCGTTTGGCGCGGAGTCTCCGGACCGTATTTTTGAGCAGGCCGATTTTAAATCATTTAGAAAGTTTGCGAGGCGTGTTTCGATTGCGCTTAATAACGCGCTGCAAGTTGAGTACTTAACCCGATTTAACGGAGAGCTTCAAGACGCACAGTCTCAGCGTTTTCAGGTTTCAAAACTCAAGGCCGTTTCCCAGCTGGCTGAGGGACTGGCGCATGAAATTCATAACCCGTTGGCGATCATTTCCGGCAAAGCTCAGGTTCTCTTGTTTAAGAAAGACACTCCGGAGTGGGGAAAACAGGTTGAAGAAACTTTGTCGGTTATTATTCAGCAATCGAAACGGGCTGCCGATATTATACGGAAGGTCTTGGCATCGGTACGCGAGTCGCATTCCGCGGCCCGTGATCTTGAGATTCGGCAATGTGCTTTGGACGCGGCGGAGCTTTTGCGCTATCAGGCCGCTTTGAAACAAATAGAAGTGATCGTCGAAGGAGAAGCGTCTATCCGCTTTTTTGCGAATCCCGGCGATATGCATGAGATGTTTGCCGGGCTGATGCTCAATGCGGTTGAAATGCTCGGATCGCACGGCTGGGTTCGAATTCAAATTCAGGCGGTGCGTGATTCCGAAGCTGTTGAAATTCTGGTAACGGATAGCGGGCCGGGCGTTGAACCGGAATTGGTCGAACAAATTTTTGACCCTTTTTTTAAAACGCGGCATGAAGCGCTTGGATTGGGATTGTTTACGGTCAAGCATATTGTGCATCGGTACGGCGGAAGCATTCGCGCTGAGAGCCGGCTGGGCAAGGGGTTGATGTTTCAGATTCATTTACCCTTGAAGCGCCCTACGGAGCAAGTGATGATCGAAGCCCAAAGTTTGAATGGTTTAACCGAAACGATATCGGAAAGGAAGTAGAAACTATGGTTAAAAAACTGCTTGTTGTGGATGATGAAGAAGAAATCTGTGATTTTCTCAAATCGTTTTTTGAAGACCGCCAATTTGAGGTGGAAACGGCTCATTCGGGGATTCAGGCGATTGAAAAAGCCCGCAAGTTCGGACCGCATGTTATCTTACTTGATATTCAAATGCCCGAAATGGATGGATTGAAGGCTTTGAAGATTCTTAAAGAGGAAAATCCCAAGGTAAAAGTCATTATGGTTACCGCGGTTGAGACTCAGGAAAAAATCGAAGAGTCGATGCGGTTGGGCGCGGATAATTACATTACCAAGCCTTTGAGTCTTGAATATCTTGAGAACGATGTTCAGGAAAAATTGAAAGGGCTTGTTTAACCGGCGGGAACTTTTACGGCGCAGCGTCTGACGCGGCCGGGGGCTCGCGTTTTGGGTGGTCATGGATTACGAACGTATTTTGCGTGATGTCGCGAAGCTGATGGTGCGGCTTAAAAAGCCGAGCCGTCTTCTGAAAATGACAACACGTTTTATCGATAAAAATTTCCAACTAAATCACACCTCGATTGTTATTTGGGACGAGGCGCGTTCCCGCTATGCTTTTGCCGACTCCAAAGGCAGACAAAAAATTCCCTCCGGATTTGTTAAGTTTGACCGCGAACACCCTCTTATTTCCTGGTTCTCTAAAACCCGCCGCTTTGTCAAAATGCCGAAAGATTATTTGTTGCGCAGTGACCTTGAAACCCAAATCGAAAAGGGCTTAAAAACAAATTCAGATTCGATGCGTGCTTTGCAAATTGTTTTGAAGGCGATGCAGGTGCTGAAAGCCCACGCCGTGATTCCGGCTTATTATAAGAGTGATTTATTGGGGATGCTGATTTTGGGCGCAAAAAAAGATGGGTATGGTTTTGAAGCGCGTGAGATTAGTTTTTTTCAGACGTTGGTTCAGGATTGTTCGATGGCGCTTAAAAACGCGGAATATCATCAGAGTTTGATCGACCGCAACAGCCAGCTTGAAAGCCAGTTGCGTGAAATTGAAAGTCTGCGGACCCGCGAACAGAAAAGATATTATGAAATTATCCGCTCATTGGCCCAGCAAGTTTATGCCAAGGACCCGTATACTTTCGGGCATATCGGACAAGTGGAACGCTTGGGCGTGATAACGGGCCGTGAATTGGGATTGGATATGGCCGGACGTTATAAAGACATTTTATCCGCGGGACTTTTACTGCATGATGTCGGCAAGATCGGTATTCCGGACCATATTTTAAATAAGCCGGCGCGGCTGGATCCGGATGAGTGGAATATCATGAAAACGCATGTAGATAAAGGCGCCCAAATTTTGGAGCCCTTAACTGATTTTAAAGAAGTTCGGGAAATTGTTTATTCACATCATGAGCGTTGGGATGGAACAGGATACCCGCGGGGGTTGAAGGGCGAGAGCATCCCGGTCGGAGCCAGAATCGTGTGCGTCGTCGATGCTTTTCACGCGATTGTATCCACCCGCTGCTATTCAAAAGGCCGGCCGATTGAGACTGCTTTTGAGGAGTTGCGCCGCTGTGCCGGAAGCCAGTTTGATCCGACCGTGGTGGAAGCTTTTATTACGGCTTTAACCAAGGAAATGAAGCGCCGGGGAACAGGTTTTTTCTACGACGGTGAAATTAAGCATACCGCCTGAATTTAGCCTTAAAATCGCTTGCTTGCCAGAGACACCCTGAGTATAATCCGTCCGCCTTCGAACCTGTATGAAGAGGCTCGTCAACCTTTGTTTTGGGAGGAGCAACCATGCCTGCAAAGAAAAAGTCGAAAAAGCCCGCAAAGATCGTCAAGGCTGTTAAAAAAACAGCTGTGAAAGTGGCTCGCCCTGTTGTTAAAAAGAAGCCGCAGCCGGCCGCTCCCGTGATTTCTCCTTCTAAGGTGAAAACAACCCTTTCCAAAAAGGAACTTGCTGAGTTCAAAGAGCTTTTGTTTGATATGCGCGCCAAGATTGTCGGAGATTTACAGCACTTAGAGTCCGACTCTCTCAAGAAAAGTACCGAAGAAATGACGGGTGATCACGCTGATATTATTGATACAGCGCAGGATGAATTCGAACGTGAGTTTGTTTTGAATTTAGCCGCCAATGAACAGCAGATTCTGAATAAGATTGACGTTGCCTTGCACAAAATCGGCGATGGCACTTACGGCATGTGTGAAAAGTACGGCACGCCGATTCCCAAAAAGCGTCTTTTGGCGCTGCCTTATACGACCATGTCGATTAAAGCACAAGAAGAGCAGGAGAAGGGCCTATAAAACGGTTCTATCTCGTTGCGGTTTCGACGTTCATTCTTGACCGTATTTCGAAGTTTCTCGCTCTTGAGTTTTTGTCTCAATCCGTTCCGGTGATTCCCGGTGTTTTTCACCTGACATTACTGCATAATCGCGGAATTGCTTTCGGGCTTTTCTCCCAAATTCCATGGCTCTTAATCGCGGTGGTTACCGTGAGCTTAGTCATTATTCTGTGGATGGCGCATCGTCCTGCTTTTCGAAAACCGTTTGATCAGCTGGTCTTTGGTTTGATTTTGGGCGGTGCTTTCGGAAATTGGCTTGACCGCGTTCTTTACGGAGCGGTGATAGATTATTTTGATTTTCGTATTTGGCCGGTATTTAATGTCGCGGATTCCGCGATTTCGATTGGCGTGGGTCTTTATCTTTTTCATTTATTGCGTCAGCCGCGTGAGGTTAAAGTT
>DDUN01000007.1 GCA_002344825.1 Candidatus Multiplicimicrobium inquinatum
CTGTGTCATAGGCGCACATTATACTCAAATTTTCCTCTCTTGCGAGAGAGGAATTTGAGTATTTTTATCCGTATCCTTTTTGCTCTGCGGCCTTGCCGCAACCGCATAATAAAAACTCTATTCTGGCGAGTGAATTCGGGGTGACCAAAACCTAAATTTTGAAAAAATTTTGTATTGATTGAGCGGGCTGAAGCTGTGCTTTCGCACATTACAGATAAGAAGAATGGATCAAATATCTCCGCTCTTTTTTTTCGTGGCTCGGACAGCCCGAAGTCTAGGAGCAAGAATCCGGTTAAGGCACCGCACAAAATCACCGGGTCCCTTGGCAAAGTATTTAATGCCTCGCCGTTTAAACCCAATCGTCGCGGCCCATCCGAACCGGTTTCCATGACGCAGCATTTCAAAATCAGTAACATCATCTCCCGCCGCGATCATGCGCGCGCCGCGAAAACGCTGCATTAAATCGCGGCTTACATGTTCTTTGCGGCCGCGCTCAGATTCAAAGATCTCATAAGCTTTATGCGCTGAAGTCCATTCAAAACCTTTCCGCGCAAGATCATCGCTCTGTTTCAAAAAAAAACCGCTCACTTGCTCTTGCTGTTTACGCGAAGCCCGACGGTAATGCACCACGAAAGAAAACGGCTTGTTCTCGATTGAAACACCTTTTATGCGACGCAAAACCGGACGCCACTGGTTTTGAAGTTTTTTTAATTTCTTAAAACGCGACAAATCGCGGTCAGCGCGGATATTCCACTCCAACCCATGACTGCCGGCCAAAATAATTCCAGGAACGCGAAGCTTGCGTTTAAGATCTTTGAGCTGCCTGCCGCTGACAATCGCGACTTTGCAGGAATGAAGTGAAGCGGCTTGCTTTAAAAACTTTAAAAGCGCGGCGGATGCTTTCACATGGCTGGGTTTACGCCGGATTGGTGCCAAGGTGCCGTCAAAATCAAGACAGAAGACAAGTTTTTTGCTTATCGGTAAATTTAAAATTTCAGGCAGTGCCTTTGAAAAATGCTCGCTCATTTGCGGCCAATCAGCTTTTTAGGGGCGCGATATGCGGCCCCCAATCATAATCCGTTTCCAGAAAAAGCACGGTCTGAATGAAGGCCATATGCGAATACCCCTGAGGGAAATTGCCGGTTTGCGCGCCTGTCTTAGGCTCCACGCCTTCAGCCATCAACCCCAGATGATTTGCCGAACCGACGGCACGAGCGAACATTTCCTGAGCTTCTTCGCGGCGGCCAATCATGTGCAAAGCGTTGACCATCCAAAAGGTACAAATCAAAAAGGTGCTTTCCGGCATACCGAAATCATCTTCGGCCGTATAGCGCATGGATAATCCGTCACACACCAATTCTTTATAACAAAAATCAACCGTCTTCACCATGCGCGGATCGTCCTTAGGTAAAAATCCGTAATGCAGCATCAAAAGCACGGCCGCGTCGGCGTGACGGGAGCCGTAATACATCGTGAAAGCCTGGCACTCTTCATTCCAGCCATTTTCTAAAATATCTTTGCGGATTTCTTCGGCATTTTTAAAACAATCCGCCGCGAAATCTTTTTTACCTATAATTTCCGCGATCCGGCCGCCGCGATCCATCGCGACCCAATTCATCAATTTTGAAAAAACATGGTGCTGTTTAGAACCGCGATATTCCCAAATTCCGTTATCCGGCTCTTTCCATGTGCCTCTAGACGAACGGACAAGCGTGCGCACCGCAGTCCACAACTCATGGTCGAATTGGAAGCTCGCATCCGCATGCAATTCGAAATAAGTGTAAATCGCGTCAAGCAACTCGCCGTAAAGGTCATTCTGCGTTTGAATATAAGCCTCATTGCCGATCCTCACTGGTCTGGAGTCGCGGTAGCCTTGTAAATGCTCCAGTATTTTTTCCTTAAGCTGCGTCTCGCCGTGAATACCATACATAATGGCCACGCCGTTGTTTTTTAAAAGCATCCGGTCCAGAATAAAACGCATGTATTTGGAAGAAGAAGTCACGTGACCCAGGCGCGCAAAAAGCTCCACGATCATCGACGCGTCACGAATCCAGCAAAAACGATAATCCCAATTGCGGTCTTTGCCCACAGTTTCGGGAAGCGAAGTGGTCGGGGCGGCAATGACCGCTCCGGTATTTTGATACATTAAAAGTTTTAGCGTAATTAATGAGCGGATAATCAGATCGCGATACTTTTCGGGCAACTGGGAGCGGTAGGACCAGCCCAGCCAGTGACTTTTGGTTCTTTCAAACTCCACGTAAGCCAAATCAGCGTTGAACGGTCTTATTTTTTGATGATAAGACAAAATAAAATAAGCCGATCCGGGAATAATAAAATCACGCTCCTCAAGCACATCATCAAAAGAAATGTCGGAGTAAAAATAATAGCTGTGATACTCCCCGCCATCGGATAAAAATTTGAGATGCTCTTTGGACCGCTCGACCCGGCAGCTGTTTTTTCCGTAATTGGGGCGAATATTCAAACGAACACGTATGCGGGGTTTTCCTGAAATCACACGAATGCTTCGATGAAGCTCAGCGGGACAATAGAAATGCCCTCCTTCCGCTTCAAAACGGGGCATAAAATCATAAATATCAAAAATGCCGTCTTGCGTTTCAACGCGGGTTTTTAAAATCGGCGTAAACCGGACATACTCCTGATGGATGCGCACGGTATTGATGCCTTCGATTTTAAAAGACCCGCCGTTTTTTTTATCGAGCAACTCAGTAAAAAGCGACGGCGAATCAAAATAGGGCATGCAAAGCCAGTCCACGCTCGCCTCCTTGGACACGAGCGCTGAAACCATGCAATTCCCTATCAAACCATATGAATATTTATCACTCACAAAAAATTCTTTCTTCCAGCTTCATCGCTGCGCGAAAAGGGCTTAGAGCTAAGTTTGCCTTATGAAGACGCAACGCGCAACCGGCTTAAATCACCCATCAATACCGCGGCCCAGCGGTAAATATTATTTTCCATAACGCCCTGCCTTAGAAAAAGCATACGCCGCTCTTGCTCAGCCTCCGACATTTCCAGCGCCTGAAAAATCGCGCTCGCGGATTGTTCAAAATCATAGGGATTCACGATGAGCGCGTCTTCCATTTCTCTCGCGGCGCCGGTAAATTGACTTAAAATCAAAACACCGAGCTGATCAGCGCGCGCCGCAACATACTCTTTGGCGACCAAATTCATTCCGTCATGCAAAGAGCTGACAAAACAAAATTTTGCCGCCTTGTAAAAAACGTTGATCGCGGCGTGACTATGATTTTTTTTAAGAAACAAGATCGGCTTCCAGTTTTTCGTTTGAAACCGCTGATTAATCCTGTCTACTTCGAATTCCACTTCCTGCATAAATTGCGCGTATTTGGGAATCGCAGAGCGTGTCGGGGCGCCAAGTTCAACAAAGCAAAGCCGCCCGATATACCCAGGGTGTTTCAGAAAAAAAGTTTCCAGACTTAAAAAGCGCTCCACCAAACCTTTGGTGTAATCTAAGCGGTCAACGCCGACGCCGATCATTTCCGCTTCAACACCATGCTCAGCAAGCAGCGACTGAACACTCGGCGGAGCAACGTCCAATTCTTCCTCGCCGGAAAAATCAGCCGGAATACTGATGGGATAAGGCCGAACGAGTGAAATTTGATTATTTTGAAAAATGCTGAAATTTTCATAATTGATGCGCGACACCAAAAATCGGTCCACTGTTTCCATAAAGTTATTGCAATGAAACTGTGTGTGAAAACCTAAAATATCCGCGCCCAGCATGCCTTCCAAAATTTCGCAGCGCCACGGACAAATGCCAAAAGATTCGGGATTCGGCCATGGAATATGCCAAAAAATGGCAATACGCGCGTCAGGCCGGCTCTCTTTGATCATTTTTGAAATGAGCGCAAAGTGATAATCTTGCACCAAAATGACCGGATCTTTTTGATCACGAATTTCTTCCAAAAGCGCGTCCGCGAATTTGCGGTTCACTGACTGATAATAATTCCAGTCTTCCACGCGAAAAATCGGACGATGATGCGCGATGTGACAAAGCGGCCAAAGCCCTTCGTTGGAAAAACCGTAGTAATAGCCTTTTTCTTCTTCTTCCGAAAGCCACACGCGGCGCAAAGTGTATTCGGGCTGTTCAGACGGAACCCGCAGACGGTCATTCTGATCCACAACTTCTTTGTCAGCGTTGCCGCTTCCGTGCGCGACCCAGGTTCCCCCGCAGGCTTTAAGAAGCGGCTCAATCGCGGTCACAAGCCCGCTCGCGGGCGTCATGCATTCAATGCCTTTTTTTCCCTGCTCATGAATATAGGGCTCGCGGTTCGCGATCACATAAAGAGACCCGGCCTCCAGCTTATCTTTAACCAGTTCTTTCAGCCGTTCAGGCGTCCAGATCGCGGCGCTTTGATTTCTAAGCCGCGCTTCTTTCTCAGCCTTAATGCGCGCGTTTTGCAAACTGCGGGCAATGCGCCCAACCTCATCGGCAAGCGGTCCCAAAAGCTCGCGCGAACTGGCCTTCATTTCGTTCGTTTCTTTTCCCAGCCGGACACCGCGCAGCCAGTAAACGGCATCACGAATCGGCGCGGTGATATTGGTATAAATGACGGCGAAACAAACAAGAATAATCAAAATCACCTGAGCTCCGACACGCACAAAAGTAACAATCCAAATACGCGTAACGCGTTCTTTCACGATCGATGCGTCCTGATACACCGTCAAGTAAAGTCCGCCGTCAGGGGTTGTCTCATCCAATTTTGCCGAGTAAATATGCAAAGGGGGTGACGCTGTCCATGAAAAATAGGAAAAGCTGTTCTGCTCGGAATTTGAAATCCGATAATCCAGCCATTTTTGCTGCGCGCCTTCAAGGTAAGTTTTAACGCCGGGGGAGAAAAGCGACACCTTTCCGTCCGCCTCCTGAACCGCAAGGCCAAGAATTTTTTCACGATTTGAAAATTTCTCAGCAAGCTTCTGCGCGAACTCTTGTCTTCCCGCAACAATATGCCCTTTCAAAGAATCACTGATGCCGTCCGCGAGAAGAACGGCACGCTTTTCAATATCACCAAGCAAGCGCAGCTGCTCCTGATGACTGCTCGAAAAGGCAAAGTAAAGCGCAACCGCCAAAACGACGGCGGTCAAGCTTCCGACTAAACGAAAAACGACTTTAAAGTTCATAAGCGCTCATCCTTCGCCTTTGAAAACGCTTGCCGTAGAAAGTCATTCTCTTTGGCTGAGCCAAAGTAAACGGTTTGATGCGGAAAAGGAATTTCGATTCCCAATTCATCGAAGCGGTTTTTTAAGCGGCGGCGAAACTCACGCGCCACCTCCCATTGTTTGATCGGAAGCGTTTTGATCCGGCATTTAATCGTCACCTGAGACGATTCAAAACCATCCACGCCCAGCATTTCTAAATCGCTTAGAATCAGCTTATTGAAATGTTCGTCCCTGCGCATCTCTTTTGCGGTTTCAACGATCACCTTCATAACCTCATCAACGCTTTCCTTATAAGCAATGCCAATATCAAAGAGCGCGTAAGAAAATTCTTTCGTAAAATTAATCACGGATTTTATTTCTCCGTTCGGAATATAAATCACGCGGCCTTCCAAATCACGAAGCCGGGTATGGCGCAAATTCACGGACTCCACCAATCCGCCGTGATCGCCGATCTTGACCACATCATCAATTCGATATTGCCCCTCCACCAAAATAAAAATTCCGTTGATCACGTCGCGAATGAGATATTGCCCGCCAAAGCCAAAAGCAAGTCCCGCGATACCGGCTCCGGCCAAAAGAGGCGCCATGTTGAGGCCGAAACTATCAAGCAGCATATAGACGACAACACCCACAATGAGGATGGACCCTGTCCAGTGCACAAGCTGTAAAAGAGTCTTAAATTGGAGGGTTTGTCCGCTTTCACGCAAAACATTCTTCTCGGAAATTCTGGCCGTCATTTTGGAAACGCCGATTTTAAGCAGTTTGAACAAAACGAGCCCGACCAATAAAATAACCGCAACCTGAAAAAGCTTTGCTTGCCAATTAGCGCCGGATAGAAAATCCGCCGTTTCTTCTTCAGCAAACGCGGGAAAAACACCCCAAGATAAAAAAACGGCAATAAACAAGATATGTCTGGTGATACTTTTATTCTTAGCTGTCATCGTTTTCCTCCCTACCTTTTTGTCAGACGAAGCGGATCTCTGAGCAAATGGCGGCCCTACCATTCACGATAACCCTTCAGCAAAAGAGCTGAACCCTTGAAGTGATTTTATTTTAACGGAGAATCAGCGAGAACCAAGTCTTTTTTTTAACGCGGAGAGCAAAACGGGCAAGCTTCTGACGCGCCTGCGGTCGGACAAGGTCCGGAGCCCGAAAATTTCAAATACCTTGAAATTTTCCTGTCATATACTGGGCGGCATATTTCACATAACGCTTGCCCCAATTTTTCAGCTTTTCAATTTCTTCTTTTTTCAGCGGGCGAACATATTTTGCGGGCTTGCCCATATAAAGCGAATACGGTTTCAGCTTTTGATTGTGAGTCACTAAGCTTCCCGCGCCCACTAAACAGCATTCGCCCACCACCGCACCGTCGAGAACGATGGATTGAATTCCGATCAGCGCATACCGCTTAATCGTGCAGGCATGCAGCGTCACCTGATGGCCGACCGTCACATCGTCGGCAATTTTGGTGCCGCGATTGGTTTCGAGATGAATAACGGAGAGATCCTGAATATTGGAACGTTTGCCGATCACAATGGAATTGATATCGCCGCGCAAAACGCAATTAGGCCATACGGAAGAATAATCGCCGATGGTTACGCGCCCTTCAACCACGGCAGAAGGATGAATGAAAACCTGCCGCCCAACCTTGGGCGCAAAACTTTTCTGCCCAATCTTAGGCCTGTAAACAACCTTCGGATCTTTTTTCATTATCGAATGAGCTGACGGAGGACAAATTGGAGGATGCCGCCATGCTTGTAATAATCAAGTTCAACCGGCGTATCGATGCGGCATTTCACTTTGAATGATTTGCTGCCCGCCGTGACTTCAACAATCTGTCCCGGCTTAATATTCGCTAACCCCGCGATGGAAAAAACTTCTTCGCCGGTAAGCCCCAAGCTTTCGCGGTTTGGCACCATTCCGCCGGAGGCGGATAAATCATCTGAGGCATAAATCAATGGCAAAATACCCATGCCGATTAAATTGCTCCGGTGAATGCGCTCAAAGCTTTCGGCAATAACAGCTTTGATGCCAAGCAGCATAGGACCTTTCGCCGCCCAATCACGCGAAGAGCCTGTGCCATATTCTTTGCCGGCAATCACGATTAACGGTGTGTTCATTTTCGCGTATTCATGCGCGGCGTCGTAAATGGACATGATTTTACCTTCGGGCAAAAGCTTGGTCACGCCGCCTTCCGTGCCGGGCGCGAGTAAATTCTTTAAACGGATATTCGCGAAAGTTCCGCGAACCATCACCTCGTGGTTTCCGCGGCGCGCGCCGTAAGAGTTAAAATCTTTCACCGCGACGCCATGCTCCATTAAATATTGCGCGGCGGGACCGTCCTTAGCAATATTGCCCGCGGGGGAAATATGATCCGTGGTAACGGAATCACCCACCATCACAAGCACGCGCGCGTTTTGAATGTCCTTAATCGGCGCCGGCTCAGCCTGCATACCGTCAAAATAAGGCGCTTTTTTAATATAGGTCGATTTAGAGTTCCATTTAAAAGTATCACCCTCCGCGACCTGAATTGACTGCCAGTTTTTGTCGCCGTCGAACACAACCGCGTATTCTTTTTCAAACATTTTTCGAGTCACCTGCGCGACCGCCGCGGCGACTTCCTGGTTTGTCGGCCAAATATCTTTCAGATAAACCGGCTTACCGGTTTGATCATTCGCGATCGGTTCAGTAGTTAAATCTTTTTCAACCGTACCGGCTAAAGCATAAGCCACAACCAGCGGCGGTGATGCCAAATAATTCGCTTTCACAAGCGGGTTGACGCGTCCTTCAAAATTACGGTTTCCGGAAATGACCGCGGCGGCAACAAGATTGTTTTCTTTGACGGCTTTACCGATGGCGTCCGGCAATGGCCCTGAATTTCCGATGCACGTCGTACAGCCGTAGCCCACGACAAAAAATCCGGTTTTTTCAAGCTCGGATAAAAGTCCGGACGCGCGCAAGTATTCGGTAACCACTTTCGATCCCGGCGCGAGCGAAGTTTTCACCCACGGTTTTGCCGTAAGCCCTAACGCGGCGGCTTTTTTCGCCACGAGTCCCGCGGCCATTAACACTGAAGGATTGGAAGTATTGGTGCAGCTTGTGATCGCGGCGATTGTCACCGCGCCGTTTTCAAGATCAAACTCTTGACCGGCGTATTTTACTTTTACGCGTTCCGCCACCGCGGTTGCGGCTGATGAGCCGTTTTTGGAAGTCTGAAAGCTCGGAACCGCGGCTTGAAAATTAGATTTCACGTCCGCTAAAGCCACGCGATCTTGAGGCCGCTTCGGCCCCGCCAAGCAAGGGGTAACGCTTCCAAGATCAAGTTCCAAGGTATCAGAAAAAACCGGATCAGAAGAATTTTTTTCTCGGAAAAGTCCCTGCTCTTTCAAATAAGCTTCAATTAACTGAATCTGATCTTCGCTGCGGCCCGAGACACGCAAATAATTAATGGCTTCCTCATCCACGGGAAAGAAACCCATGGTTGCGCCGTATTCGGGAGCCATGTTGGCCACCGTTGCGCGGTCGGCAAGCGACAGCGAATCCAGTCCCGCGCCGTAAAACTCAACAAACTTTTCAACCACGCCTTTTTTACGCAGCATTTGGGTCACAGTCAAAACTAAGTCCGTTGCAGTCGCGCCTTCGGGAAGTTTTCCGGTAAATTTAAATCCGACCACTTCGGGAATCAACATCGAAGAAGGCTGTCCAAGCATCGCGGCCTCAGCCTCAATGCCGCCCACACCCCAGCCCAAAACGCCGAGGCCGTTAATCATCACGGTATGCGAATCGGTGCCTACAAGCGTGTCGGGATAAGCGAGTGTTTCACCATTTACATTTTTCGTGATGACAACCGAAGCGAGATATTCAAGATTCACCTGATGCACAATCCCCATGCCCGGCGGAACAGCGCGGAAATCGGAAAGCGCTTTTTGTCCCCACTTTAAAAATTCATAGCGCTCTTGATTGCGTTCAAACTCAATGCGGGTATTTTCAGCGAGAGCATTGGCATTGCCAAAAGCATCCACCTGCACGGAATGGTCGATTACCAAGTCCACGGGTTCAAGCGGATTGATTTTCTTCGGGTCTTTACCGAACTCTTTCATCTTATCGCGCATCGCCGCTAAATCCACCACGCACGGAACACCGGTAAAATCCTGCAAAATGACGCGCGCGGGAGTGAAAGCAATTTCTTTTAAAGATTTTTCTTTGGGGCTCCAATTACGTAACGCTTCGATATCCGCTTTCAAAACAGATTTGCCGTCTTCGCGGCGCAAAAGATTTTCGATTAAGATGCGGACGGAGTAAGGCAGCTGCTCAAGCGGCAGACCGGGAAGATCTTTTACCGCGGAAAGTTTAAAGACAGAAAAGGTTTTGTTTCCGACCTTTAAAACGGATTTGCTTTTAAAGCTATCCACGGTGTTTCTCTCCAGTTTTAATTACAGCTTGAGCTTATCGCAGTTTTCTTTGACGTGACTCGCAGAAATATGCAGAGCTTTAGATTCTTCATCGGTAATTTTCAATTCGACGACTTTTTCAGCGCCGTTTTTACCGAGCACAACCGGCACACCGACATAAATATCATTGATACCGTATTCGCCTTTGAGCAGAACGCAGCTTGCGATAGTTTCTTTTTTATCCTGCAGGATCGAACGCACCATGCGGGTTGTCGAAGCGGAAGGCGCGTAATAAGCGCTGCCGGTTTTCAGAAGGCCGACAATTTCCGCGCCGCCGTCGCGTGTACGCTGATTAATTTTTTCAATCGTATCCTTGTCGAGAACTTCAGTAAGCGGTTTACCTTTGACTTTCGTATGCTGCGGCACCGGAACCATCTGATCACCATGCCCGCCAAGAACAATCGCTTCGACTTCCGCCGCCGATACGCCGGTTTTTTCTGCGATAAAATAAGCCATGCGCGCGGAATCAAGCTCGCCCGCCATGCCGATCACGCGGTTCGCCGGAAAACCGGATTTTTTCCACGCGAGATAAACCATGACATCCAAAGGATTGGTGACGATGATCAAAATACATTTCGGCGAATGCTTCACGATGTTTTCAACGATACCGCCGACAATTTCAGCGTTTTTGAAAAGCAAATCATCACGGGTCATGCCCGGCTTACGCGCGAGACCGGCCGTGATCACAACAACATCCGAATTCGCAGTGTCGGCGTAATTATTAGTACCCGTAATTTTGGTGCGGAACTTTTCCGTCGGCGCGGATTCCATCATGTCGAGCGCCTTGCCCTGCGGCAAACCGTCAACGACATCGATTAAAACCACATCGGCGATTTCTTTTTCGAGAATGCGCTGCGCAGTTGTTGCGCCTACGAAACCTGCTCCTACTACAGTAACTTTGGGGTATCCCATATTTGAACTTCCTTTTAAACGGTTTTCTTAATAATTCTTGAACCAGGAACCAAGGACCAAGGACCGGTTACTGCCTGGTTCTTGTTTCATGGTTCTTGGTACTATGAAGCGCGTACGCGCTTCGCGATCGCTTCCGCCATCTGCATTGTGCCGACCGCGGACGGATCGTTGCGGTCGTTCTTCATGTCATACGTTACGTCTTTGCCTTCTTTGATAATCGCGGCAACCGCTTTTTCAAGCCTGTCCGCGGCAGCCGTTTCGCCGATATAACGAAGCATCAACATTCCGGAAAGAATAACTGCCGTCGGATTTACTTTATTCAGACCTTTGTATTTCGGAGCGGAACCGTGCGTCGCTTCGAAAAGCATTCCGCCTTCGCCGATATTCGCGCCCGGCGCCACGCCAAGCCCGCCGATCAGGCCCGCGCAAAGGTCCGACACAATGTCGCCGTACAAATTCGGAAGAACGAGAACGTCATAATCTTCCGGCTTCTGCACGAGCTGCATGCACATATTGTCCACGATGCGGTCTTCAAACTGAATATCGTTGTACTGTTTCGCGACATTACGCGCCACTTCAAGAAAAAGACCGTCGGAAAATTTCATGATGTTGGCTTTATGCACCGCGGTTACTTTTTTGCGGCTGTACTTGCGGGCGTATTCAAAAGCATATTTCACAATACGCTCGGAGCCGGAAACCGAAATCGGCTTAATGCTGACGCCGGAGTCGGGACGGATTTTTTTCTGAGAAAGTTTCGAGGAAAGCGCGAGAATTTCATCGGCTTCAGGCGTTCCCTTTTGGAATTCGATGCCGGCATAAAGATCTTCGGTGTTTTCGCGCACGATCACCAAATCAATATTTTTATAGCGTGAACGCACGCCTTCATAGGATTTGCACGGGCGCACGCAAGCATAAAGATCGAGCTCTTTGCGGAGCGCGACATTCACCGAGCGGAAGCCGCCGCCGACCGGGGTCGTAATCGGTGATTTCAACGCAATTTTATTTTTGCGGATGGAATCGATCACGCGCTGAGGCAGCGGTGTGCCTTCTTTTTCCATCACATCCACGCCGGCAGATTGAATGTCCCACTCGATTTTAACACCGGTGGATTCGATCGCAATTTTGGACGCTTCCGCGATTTCAGGACCAACGCCGTCGCCGGGAATTAAAGTGATTTTGTATGACATAAGTTCTCCTTAAAATAAAAATAAATTACAAGTTCACTGACGTTCGCTAGAATGACGGTCTCATTTACAGGCGAGCTGCCTGTGGTCACAGACCACGCTTCGCGCAGAATCAATCAAGACGGGCATTCTATATGAATAGAGACAAAATTAAAAGCGTGCTATTGGACGCTGCCATGACAGCCGGGAAGCATATGCTCTCCCGTATTTCAGCCCGCGCGGGCTTTTCGGAAAAAACCGAAATCAGCATCGTGACCGAAACCGACAAAGAATGCGAAAAAATCATTCTCGACAAGATTTTAGGCGCATTCCCCGACCATTCCATCCTTTCCGAAGAGTCGGACGCGATTGAAGGCTCGCATCACCGCTGGATTATCGACCCGATCGACGGCACCACTAACTTTGCTCATACTTTTCCGGCTTCCTGTGTTTCCATCGCTTACGAAGAAGAGGGTGCCGTTATGATGGGCGCCATTTATGAACCCTTCCGCGACGAAATGTTTTTCGCGGCCAAAGGCGCGGGTTCTTTTTTAAACGGAAAAAGAATTTTTGTTTCCGAAACAAAATCGCTTTCTCATTCTCTGATGGCGACGGGCTTCCCTTACGACCGCAAAGAAAGAATCGATGATTATTTGGCGATGATCAAAACTGTTTTGCTTTTAACGCATGACATCCGCCGCGTTGGCGCTGCCGCTCTGGATATGTGTTATGTCGCCTGCGGAAGATTTGACGGATACTGGGAAGCCAACATCGAAGCCTGGGACAAAGCCGCGGGAATGCTGATCGTAACTGAAGCGGGAGGACAAGTTTCGGATTATTCAGGTAATCCCATGACGCTGAAAGGCCGCCAAAATGTCGCCACCAACGGCCTCATCCACGAAGAGCTGCTAAAAGCCATCGAGCCCTACCGCCATGTGGGAATCAACGCGCTAAAATAGCCCGCCGCATCACACTTAAATTTGCTTCTTCGTTGTAATCAAGGCGGGTTTAGTCGCCAAAGCCTTGAACGGTGCGGTTTCTGTCGGACTCAGAAGCGATAAAATGAGCGGGTCGAGAAGCTGCACGGAATATTCATATTTCGTGTTGGGATTAAGCCCCGTCATATCTGCTTTATAGCTCGGCGGAACGCTCGATGTCGCAATCAACGGTACGGCAACCCAATTATTAGTTCCTTTCACAGCAACCATCAGCACCGGTTGGAGACCCAATTGATCGGCAAGCGGAACCTTAAAAGTCACCGCTGCCGAGGTAGATGTAATTGCCGAAACTTTGAGCGCGGAAACAGCAGGTTTCACCACTTTCCCTTTCGCGTCAAAATAAGTCGCTACGGTAGTATCAATCGCTTTCGCGGCACTGTTAATTCCATAAGTATCCACAATCTTTCTGCTCGGCACGCCGGCAATAAATGTTTCAACCATTTTTGTGGAAAGCAATCCGATCGGCGTCTCGGTAATTATTTTGGCCACCTTCTTAAGCTTAACGTAGCTTTCTTCCGTGCGCGTCTCACGGCTAATCATTTTTCCCGCGGTATCAAACTCTTCAAAAATCCGTGACGTGTTGGTGGTTCTAAGCGTCGCGGTGGATTTAACGTAGTTTTCAGAAACATACGAAACACCGAAACTTCCGTCATGATTCCAATTAATTTCAACTCGATGTGGACGAGCTTCAAACAAATCATAATCAACACTTACAATGCGTCCCTGCGAATCATATTCCGCGCGCGCGGTATGCGTCGCGCCGCCCGCGGTACGCGTCACCGAGCTATAGTAAAGACGGTAAACCTGCGTCGCGCTGTCTTTCGCGTAATAAAGATTCTGGGTATAAGTTTTTCCGCTTTGATAAACAATCGGAACATCATCTCCGTCAACTCCGGCGCTGCAGGTTGTTCCGGCAACGGCGCAATAAGCCACAAGCTGATCACGCGTCGCAATCGTCGGAAGTTTTACTTTGCGCGGATTATATTCCGCCGCGTTCACAATCGTTTGGATAATGGCTGCGCTCTTTCCGTTTTTCAGCTGAGCTGAAAGCGCCGAAGCCGGTGCGGTTGTCGCGGGAGGTAAAGTACTGTCTTCCATTCCGATCGCGTTGACCGAATAAGTTTCTTCTTCTCCGCTATCTTCAGCGGCCGACAAAGCACCCCTCTCCATATTTGATTGCGCCTGCGCGTAAGAATCATCGTTTTCTTCCGGGCTTGCAACGGACTGCTCATCCGGAAGGGCCGGCTTTTCCGCAACAGGAACACCCGATGCACCGCCCACGGCGTCAGCACAAAAAGCATGCGGAGTTGCCATTCCAAGAATAAGAAAAAGACCGATGATTTTTTTAAACATGGCAAACTCCTTAAAAATAGCGCTCGTACCACTTTTCCAATCTGTAATAAAAGTACCTTGCATTTGGGCTATAGTGCAAACAGAACGCGCTTAATGCTATAAATTGCTATATTTTCGGACGGAATTTGAGGAAATCAACGGAAGGAAACTCTATTTGGGCCAACTCAAAAAGAGTTGCTGAAGCGCTGGTCAAAAAAGTTATTCAAAAGGCTTGGGATGCAAGGCGGATTCGAACGACCGCGGAGGCGTGGTCTACGACCACAAGTAGCCACCTCGCCGCACATTTTAGATCAGTTCAAAAAGGATTGGATACAAGGCGCGAGAAGCAATCAAAAGAGGCGTACCAAAAGCGTACGCTGAATGCCGATTGCGCCCTCGCAACGCAGTAGCCAGCCTTTTTCAGCTGATCTTATTCAAAGGCGGTGCCGCCGCCGGGGAGAGGGATATCAAACGGTGCCGGAAAAGTAACCGCATGCAGAGCTCCGCCAACCGTATTTGTGAGCGTGCGCGCGATCGACCTTAAAAAATAAACTCCGGCATTCGTTTCAGGGTCCTGAAAGTACTCCGTCCCAAGCGCGGTCCATCCAAGCACAATGTTAACCAACCCAAAGCCCAGCTTACCCACGGTTTTTTCACCGTAACTATAGCCTTTAGTCCATTGGCTGGGAGGAAATTCATCGAAAGCCGCGGATGAAAATCCGGATTGCGGAATAAGAAAAAGAATGAAGACAAAAACGGACAATAATTTTTTCATAATTCCCCCATGAATGGTTGTGAGAAGTATATCGGCAATTTCCGAAAAAACTTTTCAGCTGACCGCAGGAAGCAAGTTTGGAGAATCGAAAAGCAGAATGTCCGGATTTTTGTCTTTGTAATAATTCATCGACCACTCGCTGCCAAAAATCAAAACACGCCGCCCCTGCTCATCCACAGCAAAAGCCCCGCCCGACGGAACTTTGAGCTTGAGCGTGTCATCATCCAAATCGGTTTGAATCCAACGCAAAAGCTTCCAGGGTGCCGGGGTCAAAGTTGATTTAGAGCCATATTCGCCTTCAAGACGATATTGCAGAACTTCAAACTGCAAGGGACCAACCGCGCCAAGCAAGGGGTCGCTTTTCCAAGGCTCTTTCAGCTGAAACACCTGCACAATGTCTTCCGCCAAAAGCTGTTCGATGCCTTTGCGGTAGGCTTTGTATTTTCCCGGTTCGGGATTATTCAGATAACCGAAACATTCGGGCGCAAATTTCGGAATTTCGTTGTACACAATATTTTTATCTTCAGTAACCGTATCGCCGACGCGAAAATCGGTTTTAACGACCACGCCGAGAATGTCGCCCGCATAAGCATCTTCAACCACTTCGCGGTTCTGCCCGAAAAGTTTATGCGTGCTGCCGAGGCGCACTTTATCGCCCGTGCGCACATTAGTCACCTGCAAGTCGCGCGTAAATTTACCCGAACAAACGCGGATAAACGCGATACGGTCGCGGTGCATCGGGTCCATATTGGTTTGCATTTTAAAAACAAAGCCTGAAAATTTATCATGATCAACCGGCATGATTTCACCGTTTGATTTGCGCGGCGTGGGTCCTTGCGAATATTTTAAAAAGCCTTTCAGCAAAAGCTCGACGCCGAAGTTGTTGACGGCGCTGCCGAAAAACACCGGGGTCGTATTACCATCAATCACATCCTGCATGTCAAAATCAACGTGCGCGCCGCTTAACAAATCCAACTCTTCGGCGGCCTGATTGTAGCTATCCTCATCCATTTTACTTTTCACAAACGGGTCCGAAAAGTCGCTGACTGAAACGGGCGGACGGTAAGCGCCGCCCGGCACGCGTTCAAACATATGCGCTTCTTTATTCACGCGGTCATACACGCCTTTGAAATCTTTGCCGCTGCCGAGCGGCCAATTCACGGGATAGGCGTCGATTTTCAAAACATTTTCAAGCTGATCAATGAGTTCAAGCGGCGACAAACTCGGGCGATCCATTTTGTTGACGAAAGTAAATGTCGGAATTTTGCGGCGATGGCAAATTTCAAAAAGCTTGCGCGTCTGGCTTTCAATGCCTTTGCCGCCGTCCATGACCATAATGACGGCGTCCACCGCCATCAAAACACGGTAAGTGTCTTCGGAAAAATCTTTATGGCCCGGTGTGTCGAGCAAATTGATGCGGAAAGGGCCGTAATCAAATTGAAGCAAAGTGGAGCTGATTGAAATGCCGCGCTGCTTTTCAAGCTCCATCCAGTCAGAAGCCGTGGCACGCTGTTCTTTGCGCGCGGTAACCGAACCCGCCAGCTGAATCGCGCCGCCGTAAAGCAGGAATTTTTCCGTGAGCGTGGTTTTACCCGCATCAGGATGAGCGATAATGGCGAATGTCCGCCGTTTTGAGATTTCACTGTGCATCATATTTTTACTCTGCGCCGAAGGCGCAACCGCGGTCTTGGAATTCATTTTTTAAGTTTAAGAGCGAGGAAACTACCTTATTCAGAGTAAGAAATCAACCGTACCGAGTGGGCTTATTTGCCAAAAGCAATGACGTAAAGCTCTTCCACCTGTTTGCGCGCCCAAGGGGTTTTGCGTAAAAAGCGCAGACTGGAGGTAATGCTGGGGTCAAAATTGAAACAATTAATGCGCACGATTTTGCCGAGCTCAGGCCAGCCATAATGTTCGACAAGCCTTGTAACGACTTGTTCAAGCGTGACACCGTGCAGCGGGTCGTTTTGTTTTTGATCCATAATTTGCCTCAAAGAATCTTGCCTTAAAAAATATGTCCAAAGTATAGAATACACAAATGAGAATAACCATTCGTTTATCCGCGCTTGTTTTAGCGGCTTTTCTGAGCGTTCCGGCTTGGGCGCAGGAATCGCCGATTCATCACGTGCTAGAAAAAGGCAAAGCTGTGGTGAGCATTGAAGCGATTGACGCGGCGGTTTACAAAGACAAGCCTCAGGGGGTTTTAGACCGCGCCACCGGTCGGATGGTTGTCGTTCAGAGAATGCGGCGCGTCGCTTCCGTGCAAGTGGGCGGGGGCATTATCCTCGATTCCCGCGGAATTATTGTCACCGCGGCGCACACTTTGAAAAACAAAAAAAATATTATGGTGACACTTTTTGACGGCACGCGCCTGCCCGCAAAAATATTACGGAAAGTTTCAAAACAAGACCT
Organism: Candidatus Multiplicimicrobium inquinatum; assembly: GCA_002344825.1. GTDB lineage: Bacteria > Omnitrophota > Omnitrophia > Omnitrophales > Aquincolibacteriaceae > Multiplicimicrobium > Multiplicimicrobium inquinatum. The sequence goes on from DDUN01000007.1 coordinate 17,243, forward strand.
CGCCTTTCTTTCCGTTCAGCCGTCTTTCCCGCTCGACAGTTTTCAATTCGCCAATTCAGATGCCGCCCCTGTAGGTATGCCGGTATTCGCCATGGGACGCGCGCAATGGATTGAAGGAACTCTGACAGGCGGAGAAATCAGCGCTTTGGGAATAGAAAAAATTGACGGCGTTAACCGCGCGACATCCTTTCAAATTGATTTTAAAGCTTACAAGGGTGATAGCGGCTCACCCATTCTGGACGGCCGCGGCCGTTTGCTGGGCATGATTAGCGCGGGACGAGTTGTCGGCAGCAAAACTTACGCGATCACATCGAATATGATCGCAACCGCTTACCGGCGGCATTTGAGCCGTTGATTAGAAAAGGGAGGAGGTCAAAAGACCGAACGCGGCGGCAAGCAAGCCCAATAAACGCAAAATCACTTCGGGCAATTCATTGTATTTCGCCATAAACGCTTTCAGCTTCTCAAGATCGGAGACAAACACAATCACTCCGCTTAAAAGAAAAATTGCCCCGAGCATATTCGCCGCCATCGGAACATAACTGCTCGAAGAAGATAAAAAAAGCACAAGTCCAACGCAAACCCGCACCACGCCGGCAATATAAATCCGGTTCCCTTCTTTAATGAACTCAAATACCTTGTGAGTTAATTGCGGCTGAACCAAAATCGCTAACCCAAACGCGGCAATCAATAATCCGACAGCTTGCGCAAGAACTTCCATAAAACTCCTTTTTCTATTTTATTTCTTTTTCTTGGTCTTCGCTTTGCCGCTCTTCTCGATAACAGCAACAGGTGCGGAAACTTTCGGCGCACTTACGGGACCATTCCCCGCTTTGCGGGCGGAAAAACATTCTTTGCAATAAACAGGACGGTCACCCGGCTTAAACGGCACTTCGGTGTTCTTCTTACAATCGGCGCAAATCACCTGATACATTTGGCGCTGAGGCAACGGCGCTTGCGGACGCGAATAACCATACGGATTTTGTTCATGCGACGCGTTTTGACGGCTGTTTTGCTGAAGGTTATCGCGAATTTCAAAAAGCGTATTGGAAATACGGCTGTTCACCTGATCGATCTTGCGTTCAACAATCTCAAGCCGCTCAACCAGCTTCGCCAAGCCCTCGACAATCGTCGGCATAAACGGCGCTTCCACCGCTTTTGACTTCTTTGACGCTTTCGGCGCCTTCACTACTTTTCCTTTTTTAACTTTTGCCATAAAATTCTCCTTATTAGACCAACAGCCAAGGGAAATACTGGGAGAATTATAGCCCTTTATATCCAAAGGAAAAAGGTCAAAGACAGCCGGTTTCGCCCACTGCTTTGAATCGAACATGGATAAGGTCGCGAACCTTACGAAATTCATTAAGAACAGATTCCGTAATCTCCTGATCATGCGGCGGATCCGGAAAAGGCCAATGCAGGCGCGTCGTACCTCCCGGAAAAATCGGGCAAGATTCTTTGGCGTTGTCGCAAACTGAAATAATGAAATCGATTTTTTGACCTAAAAACTCATCAATGTGTTTCGAGCGATGCTTTGAAATATCGATTCCAATTTCCTGCATTACTTTGATTGCTATGGGGTTCACGATCGATGGTTTGGTGCCCGCGCTTAAAACTTCAAACTTGTCGGAGCCGTAATGCCGCAGAACACCTTCCGCCATTTGCGAACGGCATGAATTGCCCGTACAAAGAATTAAAACTGTTTTTTTCATGATGCCCTCTTTTAAGCTTTGGGTGTTTCAAATAAATTTTGAGTTTTTAAACAAATTCGAACCAGCCAAAGCATCAGCGGAACTTCGATCAAAACACCCACAACGGTTGCCAGCGCCGCGCCCGAAGACAATCCGAAAAGCAAAGTCGCTGTGGCGATGGCCACTTCAAAGTGATTGCTCGCGCCGACCAAAGCCGACGGCGCGGCATCACGGTAAGGCAATTTGAGCCAGCGGGCCAACCCATACGATAAAGCAAAAATCACCAGCGTTTGAATAATGAGCGGAATGGCGATGAGAACAATCAGCTGCGGCTGATTCAGAATGAGCTCGCCTTTAAAAGAAAAAAGCAAAACCAATGTTAACAGCAATGCGCTGATTGAAACCGGCGTGAGATAGCGCAAAAATTTTTCCTGAAACCAAGGCAGACCTTTTCGTGCAATGATCCATTTCCGGGAGTAATACCCGAAAAAAAGCGGCAGCCCGACGTAAGCAATAACCGAGAGCGCAATGGTTTGCCAGGGAATCGGCATTTGATTGACTCCGAGAAGCCAACCGCCGAGCGGCGCGTAAAGAAAAAGCATCAAAAGTGAGTTCACTGCCACCATCACAAGCGTGTGGCCATCGTTGCTTTTAGCGAGATGCCCCCAAACCAAAACCATGGCGGTGCAAGGCGCGATTCCCAACAAAATACAGCCGGCAATATAAGAGCGGTAAAGATCAACTTCCGCGCCGCCCTTGATAATCTCTGTTCCGGGCAACCACTCTTTGAATAAAAATCCGAGAAAAAAATAACTGATGCCCAGCATGGTGAACGGCTTAACGGCCCAATTCACGAACAACGTCAGGAAAACGGACTTCGGTGCTTTTCCGGCACGAACAACCTCAGCAAAATCGATTTTAACCATGATCGGATACATCATGAAAAACAAGCAAACGGCGATGGGAGCGGAAACCTGGTAAATCGAAAAGCTGTCGAGCGCTAGCGCGGCTTGCGGGAAATATTTGCCCAATAAAATACCCGCCCCGATGCAAACAAGCACCCAAACGGTCAAATATTTTTCGAAAAACCCCAACCCCTCTTTTTCGTTCATTGTGTCTTTCACTACGTGCTCCGATCTATTCTCGTTTTAAAAACTCCCGGCAAAGATGATCGTCACCATCTTTGTGGGGAGCTGTTTGAATGCCTACTTGCAGCATCCGCTTCCGCAACAACCGTCCATGATTCTCACCCCCTTTTTTTGCTTTCATATCCGCCTAAGCAGATATATTAAAATCAAAAAAAACTTACTTACAGCAGCCAACCAAACAACTTTTGCTTTTTTTAAATTCGTTCAAATCATTTTGTAATTCGGAAAAATCTTCCCGGCAACAGCCGAACGACTGAAACACCGCGCGCAAAACCTTAAGCTTCGGTTTGGCAAGCCGGTAATGCATCCACAGACCCTCTTTGCGGGCATCCACAAGTCCCGCGCGCCGTAAATATGATAAATGCCGCGAGATCTTCGACTGCGGCGCTTTTAAAACCTGCATGATGTCACAAACACAAAGCTCACCTTCCGCGAGCAAATTCAAAATACGGAAACGCGTCGCATCTGCCAAAGCCCCAAAAATAGTTTGCGTGTCTTTTAATTTCATAACCAAACTATATCTGCTTATGCAGATATAGTCAAGCCCTGGATTTCACGGCGAGATTCACGAGCTAAAAAAAGACAGAAAGTGCCGAAGGCATCTATCTCTGCTGTGTTCAGGAGTGTTCTAGAATCAAGAAAGCGAAAGGTTTACTCTAAGTCCCACTCTTCGTTCATACGGCCTCCTTTGAGTACAGCTTCAAAATCGTGCCTATGATTGAAATGTGCCTGATTTATGCGCATATGCAAGGGGGGGGGAAGCCAATTTATTTCTGCGCTTAACAGCGCCCTATTTAAGGGCAGGCTGCGGAAGGCCGGAGGGCTTATTTCTTCAGAACTTCTTTTTCTTTCTCGAGCAAAATTTCCCAACGCGCATAAGTGAGTTTGAGCTCCTCGCCAATATCTTTCAAGCGCTGTTTGGTTTGCGCGATTTCTTCTATCTTGCCGTGGCGGAACATAGGGTCAGCCATGCGCATATAAATTTCTTTTTGCTCAACTTCCAGTTTGTCGATTTGCGCGGGAATTTTTTCCAGTTCGAGTTTTTCGCCCATGGTCATTTTTTTAACCGCAGGTTTTTTCTCGGGTTCGGGCCGAGCTTGTTTTTTGGGCTGAGGCTCTTCCTCTTCTTCATGCTCAAGCTGTTGCTGTACTGTTTCGGCTTTGGATTGATGCTGTTTCACCCAATCATCGTAGCCGCCGATGTACTCTTCGATTTTGCCTTTGCCGTCCAGCACGATGGTCGAAGTCACGACTTTGTTTAAAAATTCGCGGTCATGACTTACCACAATTACAGTGCCCGAATATTGAATGATCAATTCTTCGAGCAATTCCAAAGTTTCAATGTCGAGATCATTGGTCGGTTCGTCCATCACCAAAGTATTGCAGGGCTTCGTGAAAAGACGCGCCAGAAAAAGACGGTTGCGTTCGCCGCCCGACAAAACCTTCGCGGGTGTGCGCGCGCGTTCGGGCGAAAAAAGAAAATCCATCAAATAACCCATCGCGTGGCGCGCCTTGCCGTTGATATGCACAAAATCGCCTTCGTCGGCCACGTTCTGCATCACGGTTTTTTCGCCGTCGAGTTCTTCGCGCAGCTGATCGTAATACGCCACCTGCAGATTAGTGCCCAAATGCACGGTGCCTTTTTGCGGTTGCATTTGCCCGAGCAGAATTTTAAGCAAAGTGGTTTTGCCGCAGCCGTTGGGCCCGATGATTCCGATTTTATCGCCGCGCATAATGCGCGTTGAAAAATTTTCGATCAGGTTCTTGTCGCCGTAAGCTTGGTAAATATGGTCGGCTTTAGTCACCACCTGCCCCGACACATCAGCCTCCTGCGCCTGCATTTTGACTTTGCCGATTTGTTTGCGCTGGGCTTTTTTCTGAAGCCGCAGTTTTTCAAGTTCGCGTACGCGGCCTTCATTGCGAGTGCGGCGGGCTTTAATCCCCTGACGAATCCAAACTTCTTCCTGCGCGAGTTTTTTATCGAACCGCGCGCCTTCGGCGGCTTCGGCATCGAGAGCCATCTGTTTGCGCTCAAGGAAAGTCGGGTAATCACAAGACCAACTGAAAAGCTTGCCGCGGTCGAGCTCCACGATTTTCGTAGCAAGGCGCGTCATGAACATACGGTCATGGGTGACGAAAATAATGGTGCCTTTGAATTCTTTTAAAAATGCTTCAAGCCAGTCAATCGATTCGATGTCCAAATGGTTGGTCGGTTCGTCGAGCAACAAACAATCGGGCTTTAAAACAAGCGCTTTCGCTAAAAGTGCGCGGCGTTTCTGTCCGCCGGATAAGGTTTTAAATTCGCTTTCGGGATCGAGCCTGACTTGCGCAACAACTTGTTCAACCTGCTGATTGATTTCCCAGCCATTCGTACGATCCATTTCGGACTGTAAGGTATCAAGCCGCTTCATGAGCTGTTCGCTATATTCGGTTTGAAGAAGATGCGCGACATGATGGTAATCGCTGATCAGCTTCACCTGATCGCCCATGCCGGAAAGCACCACATCGAAAACAGTACCTTCTAAATCGACGGGCACTTCCTGCGGCAAATAGGCAACGCGGCTGTTTTTTTGATAAACAACCGAGCCTTCGTTCAATGAAATCTCGCGCGCGATCACACGCATGAGCGTAGTTTTACCCGTGCCGTTGCGGCCGAGCAAAGCGACGCGTTCGCCAAGTTCAATTTGGAGCGTCATTTCATCAAAGAGCTTCGGTCCGCCAAAGGCAAGCGAAACGCCCTGCAAACTAATAAGTGCCATAATTGTCCTATTAAAAAATTAAATGAATCAGATCAGCTTTTCAGGCGAACCTTCTCGTATCGAGTCCAGCACCTGAATGCGGATCGGCGCGGCAAGTAAGTCGGGCAGCTGTTTAAAAAGCGCCTGAATATGCGGTGTTTTGAGGTGATTGTCGAGAGCTTCTTTTGAAGACCATTTTTCCACCATGACAAATTCGTTTTTATTTTCCTGCGATCGCTGAAGCGCGTACTTGATACAACCCGGCTCGGCATGCGTCGGGGGCATGGCCGCACGGAAAGCTTTTTCTAGTTTTTCGGGACAACCGGGCTTAGCCTGAGCGAAAGCGAGCACAAATATTTCAGACATGATCAATCCTTCCAATCTTTTTCTTTGGGAAAATAAAACAGCAACGCAGCAAAGGCGATCAACGCAAACATAGCATAATCCGTAAAGGTCTTTGTCATGATCGCGAGAGCAAAGCCAAAAACACCGACCGATTCGCAAAGCGCGCACGCAATAATTTGCGCGACAAGTTTCTTACCTGCATTCACATTCGTCTTCAACCGCTTCGCACCGGCATAAATCGCTCCGGCCATGGCAATTTGAGCAAATGCAAACACAAACAGGATAAGTCGGAAAAAGTTCATCTTGGCTTCGGAGGAACCTCCATAGCCGCGCGCACCGGAAATAAGCAACACCGCCAACCCCATCGTTACCAAACTAATCATCATGCCAAAAGTGATTTTTCGCGCTTTCTTAAAATTCTCTTCCATTACTTCCTCCGCTTTTGGCAATTAGGGCAAAGATGCGTACTCCGTTGTCCCACCACAATGCGCACAATTTTAGCATGACACCGCGGGCAGCCCTCGCCGGTGCGCCGAAACACTTTTAATTTTTCCTGATTTCCGCCGCGCTTTCCGCCCACACTGTAAAAATTGGCCTTGCCCACACCCATGGAGGTGCCCGCATTGCGAATACCCAGCTCAATGGCTTTTACGATTCCCTCGTGCAAAGCCTGAACCTCCGCGGGTTTCAATCGGGCTGAATTGGTTTCAGGATGCAATTTCGCATACCAAAGCGCCTCATCGGCATAAATGTTACCGATTCCCGCAACAAAAGACTGGTCGAGCAAAAGCGGTTTCAAGGTACGGCTTTTGCCTTTTATTTTTTTGGACAGCCATTCCCCCGTAAATTTTTTGTCGAGCGGTTCCATCCCAAGTTTGCCGACAATTTTCTCCGCATCGTTTACAAAATACCAGCGCCCAAATTTGCGCGTGTCATGAAATAAAAGCTGGCTCCCGTCATCCAAAACAAGCCGGGCGCGGTCATGTGTACGCGGAGCAAAACCCGCTTCTTTTAAATCAATGCGCCCGCTCATTCTTAAATGCATAATCAAAAACCATTTTTCGCGGGATGCTAATTCCAAAATAAGATATTTCCCGCGGCGCGACAGATTTTCGATTTTTATATTTTTAATTTTTTTATTTAATTCTGCGGCAGAAGGAATCGCCAACGTACGATGCCAAAAAATATCGGCCGAACGAATGGCCCGCGCGCAAAGACCGGCGCGGACTAAATCATTTTTTATGGTTTCGACTTCGGGTAATTCGGGCATGGTTTAACTTTGAAAAGGCTTGTTTGTTTTCTTTTCCACGAACATTTTGTAAAAATCGGTTTCGGTTTCAATGATTTTAGATTCAGACTCACGGCTGTAATCATCCGGCAAATTTTGAAAGTGATCTTGGTATTTCTTCGCGGCAACCGCTAAAGCCGAACCTCCGACTGCAGCGGCGGCAGCAGGCACAGCAACGCTTCCGCCGGCAGCGCCCGTAGCGGCCGCAGCGGGAAAAAGCGCGGGGCCGACTACGGCGGCGGTTGCGCCTGCCGTAGCAAGTGTCGCAGCAAGAATGTAAATCTTCTTCTTAGAACTGTAAGGCCCGTCATAACCCACATCTTTCGCGGTCACATTTTTTTCGAGCATGCGGTAATCGGGACGGCGATATTTATTGGAATCAAGCGAAGCCAAATCCGTGCGTGGATTTTGGGAATCTGTAATCACGACATAAGGCTTTCCGGTTTTGGAGTTTTCACGCACCATCACCTGTGCGCCGGAAGGCGGCATGGTGATTTCCCGCGCATCAAGAACTTCATTCGCCCTGAGCGGAACGGCAAAAGAAACCGAAAGGCAAAACCAAGCTATAACGGAATTCATCTTCATTTTAAAGCGTCCTGCACTTGTAAGACGGTTTCGCGCAAACTTCCTTCAATCGCGGCGTTCAGATTCACTTCCAACCCGCCTTTTTTCGCGAAGGTGCCCTTGGCCTCGCTGGTGCCGCGCGTTTCAAAACGGCGAATCAGTTTTAGATCACGGTTAAAAACCGCGGTTTCGGTATAAACATCAAGCCCTTGCGCGGGTAATGTTTTGCGGTTTTTAAAATCTTTGATTTCCGAAACCACCACGGCATCAATCGCATACTGACTCATGATTTCAGGATTGGGTAAAGCTTCCAACAAAACGAATTCGGTAAACCCGCTTTGAAAAGATTCGATCAGCATCGGCACGAACGCTTCACCGATGTAATAAGTTTGGGGATCCGACCAACGCGTGCCTTTATCTTTGGAAATAAATTCTTTTTGGCCTTCGGGAATATAAAGTGCGACACGTTTTGAAACTTGCGGAATATCGCGCGCGAACTCATCGGAAAGAAGCCCGGGCGCGTGAATGTTCCAGCCGTAAATCGCCACGCAGGAGCACAAGACAAAAGGCAAAAAACAAAGCGGATAAAAAAACGACCGCTCCGCTTGTTGCCGGTGATTCATTCTCAGGCGCGGGAAACCCGCTTCACTTTCACTTGAGCGATCAGTTCTTTTCCCTGAGGAACCTTCCCTTTCGGAAGTTCAAACTTAGTCACGAAAGACTTGGTTTCAAGCGGCTCTAACACCGCGGTGTCGCGGGCATCTTTAAGAGGCTGAAAAAGACCGCCGATTCCGGACGTTCCCAGCTGAACGCGCACAGAAGCTTTCACTTTTCTCTTTTTGGTATTTTCCAATGAATAGGAAATAAAATGCTCTTCTTTGTCTTGATAAGCCGTGAATTGAAAAGAAATTCTGGCATCAAGCACTCGCACCGCCGAAGGCGAGGAAGCGCCCAAAATCTGCCATAAAAAAAATAATACCCCGAAAACCCCAGCCGTCCCCACGATCATTCCGTTTTTACTTTTTATCCAGTCTTTCATTGCTCCCCCTTTTATAAATCCCCCCGCAAGAACCCGCCAAGTCAAACTTTCCCCTTGTTTAAATTGCGCGGGCCGATTGAATGCGTATTATATACATCAACTCGGCCAAAGAAAAAAATACCTATGCTTTTTCAGACAAACAAATTTCGGACATCGCTTCAAACTTGGTACCGCCGTTTTAAGCGCGACTTGCCCTGGCGCAAAACTCGCGATCCATACAAAATTTTAGTTTCGGAAATTATGCTTCAGCAAACGCAGGTGAGCACAGTCATTCCCTATTACACTCGCTGGCTGAAAAAATTTCCTGATTTTGAAACGCTTGCGTCGGCGGATGAGGCCGCTGTTTTAAAACAGTGGCAGGGACTGGGCTATTACCGCCGCGCAAAAATGCTGCGCCTCAACGCTCAAGCCGTTTGTCGAGACCATGGAGGAAAACTTCCGTCCGATTTTGATGCTTTGCTGAACTTGCCGGGAATCGGCCGCTATACCGCCGGCGCACTCGCAAGCATTGCTTTCGAGAACAGAAAACCTGTTTTGGACGGCAATGTCATTCGAATTTTAACCCGCCTTTTCGCGATTAAAAAAAACACCGCTCTCAAAACCACTGTGGAAGAACTGTGGGGAAAAGCGGAAAATCTTTTGCCTGAAAAAAATATCGGTGATTTTAATCAGGCTCTCATGGAATTGGGCGCAACGGTGTGCTTTCCTCAAAAACCGCACTGCTCAAAATGTCCGGCGGCATTTACCTGCCGGGCCCATCACCTCAAGCAGCAAGAAGCTTTTCCCGTCAAATCCCCCGCGGTGAAAGCAACCAAACAAACATTTTACGCTTTGGCGCTGACTGATTCTCGCGGACGAATTTTAATTCAAAAACAAAAAGCGGGTGAGCGTTGGGCCGGGCTTTGGACTTTGCCGCACTTCATTAATCTTGAAGATGGTTTGGCAAATTGGAAAATCAAAGAGCAAGCCCTGCAGCCGCTTCGCAGTCACAAGCACGGGTTTACGCGCTATCAAATCACGCTGCATTCTTTTAAAGCATCGGCCCCGTCTAATTCAGTTAAACTGTCCGATCATTTACGATGGGCCGCGGAAAAAGAAATTCAAAACTATGCTTTTCCCGCGGTGTACCAAAAAATAATGGATGAGGTTTTTTAGATTATGAGCGCGGACCGTGAAGTGATTGTTTTCAGCCTGCCTTTTTCGGTTTTATCCGTCAGCGGACAAGACCATATTTCTTTCTTACACAGCATTCTTTCACAGGATATCGCCGGCATGCAAACAGGCGAATGGCGCGAAACAGCGCTTCTCTCGGCAACCAGCCACGTTATGGCGCTCATGACGGCAATCAAAACAGAAAATTCGATTTTGCTTTTAAGCGGGGCCGGGCAAGCGGAGCTGATTTCAAAGAAACTCGCCCGCTTCATTATCACCGAAGATGTGCAAACCCAAGACATCACCACGGAATGGCAATTACTGGAAGTCTGGGGACCGCAAAGAGAAAGTTTTTTGAAACAGCTGAGTCCCGCCGCTCAAATCGGCCGTCAAAAACATTTGAAATGTACCCGTTCCTTATTGCCCGCAGCGGAAAAAATTCCCGCGGAAACGGTTCTCAGCTCAGAAAGCACGCGAGAAATGCTGCGGATTGAAAACGGCATGCTTGCTTACGGCAAAGACATCAATGAAAAGATTATGCTTTCAGAAACACGTTTGGAAAAAATCGCGGCAAGCGAAACAAAAGGCTGTTATCCGGGGCAAGAAGTTGTTGCGAAAATTGAAACTTACCAGCGTCTTAACCGCTGCTTTGTAAAATTAATTTGGGATTCAGCTTCAGACAAAATAAATTTGCCCGCGGAGGGGTCTGTTATTCTGGATATTGAAAACGGCGCGGAAATCGGCTGTCTGACCAGCCGGACCTATTCCCCATTTCTTAAGAAAATAATCGGTCTCGGCTGGTTAAAGCGAGGCTTTTTTGAGAAGCCAATAAAAGTTACCGTCAAATCCGAAACAAACATAACGGCGGAAACGTCGGCTCTCGCCTGATCGCGAAACCGCGGCAGGCTGACTCATCACCTCGGGCCGGATTATTTCATGCGGCTCATCAACCATTCGTCCAAAATATCTTTCTTAAAACGCCATTGTCCGCCGATTTTTGTCGCGGGAATTTCCTGCTTCTTCAGCAAGCGATAAATCGTGACAAGATGAAACCCAAGATATTTCGCCGCCTCTTTCGGCGTCATAATCTGGGTTCTTTCACGTCTCGGGAACTGCTGCCCTTGATCGTCAGGTTTCTGGTCCATAAGCTACCTTCCTTGTTTCATTTTGCTAGTTTTGTGCTCTATTATGCTAGTTCTCACACCATAAAGTATCTTAAATACTATAAATTGTCAACAGTTGATATAAATGTTATAGATGTTAATTATTGTAAGGTATTATTATAAAAAGGGTTAAGGTTATGGGGGCTATTAATAAAATTATTGCTAGAGCGCCTTCTTCCATGTATCATTTCTTGCTTTGATAACCCGTTTTCTATTCTCTACTTTAAAACTTGTTCCAAGGAGGAATGCATGAAATCACTTAAAGGGCTGGGATGCCTTTTTTTAATTCTCGCTATGATGACTCCGAACGCGCACGCTGCGGATGTTTGGACTATGGCGGAATCACCTTCTTATGGCCGCAAGGCTGCGGGAATGTTCGGCCGCGGACTTCTTAACATTATCACCAGTCCGGTTGACTTAATTGTGCAAACCGTTGATAAAACAAAAAGCGGTCCGCCTATTATCGGAACACTCGCGGGCATCGGAAGCGGCTTGGGCTGCACCGTGGTTCGCGCGGGATCCGGCGTTATTGACATTGTTACTTTTTGGGTTCCGAGCTTTAACGGTATCCCCGTTTCACGCTCTTACTCAAACTGTCTTGAATCTCCCGATGCAGGCAAAAACTGGGAAGGTTCTCAATATGTTGCTCCTGCAGCCGCAGGAACATGGGCCGCTTCTAACACCGGTTCAACAACATGGGCAACTGACTCCAACGCATATGTTGATAAAAGCGGAAACCGTTATGTGGACAAAAATGCTTCACCTTACGGAGCGTCATCCGCTCGCTACGTGAATAAATAATTTCGCTTTTAAGCGAAATTAAAAACCCCGCGGAATAATCCGCGGGGTTTTTTCTTTTCTACGTAAAGAATTTCTTCATCATCTTTTGCTCTGCGCCTTTTCAGGCGCAACCGCAATAAAAAAACCCCGGATTTCTCCGGGGCTTTTTTATTTCGAAATTTTTGAATCGAACTTAGGAAACGCCTAAATCCTCAAGCGTGAAAATCGGGGAATATCCGTAAGCGTCCAAAGTTTTGGCGGCGCCTTCATTGCGATCAACAAGACAGATTGTTTTTACAACCTTCGCACCCAGCGCTTCCACATCCTGAATGGCTTTCAAAACTGACCCGCCGGTGGTGATCACGTCTTCGAGCATCACAACATGGTCGCCGGGCTGAATCGCGGGACCTTCCACCATTTTTTGCGTGCCATGCTTTTTGGCTTCTTTGCGCACGATAAACGCACGCAAAGGTTTTCCGCTTTGCGAACTTAGCAAAGATACCGCGGCAGCGATCGGGTCGGCTCCGAGCGTCGGACCGCCCACAGCGTCGACTTTGACGCCGTGCAGCATCGCTAAAATAACTTTGCCGGTTAAAAATAAACCCTGAGGATCCAATGTGATTTGTTTTCCGTCTAAATAAAATGAAGCCTTTTTACCGGAAGCCAACGTAAAGTCGCCGCGACGAAGCGCTTTTTCCAAAATTAATTTAAGCAATGCGTCTTTGAGTTCTTTCTCATCCATAAATAGTCCTCATTTTCTTTCTGTCATTTTCTGAATTACACGCGCGGATACGCCCTTGATCATCTGCGATTCATATTGATACATGCCCGCGCGTTTAAAAAGCGCTTCTGTCATTTTCATGATCGGATCAAGCCGTCCGGCCTTACCTTTATAAAAACCAACACATTCTAAGGCTTCCTCTAAAATGCGCAAAGCGCTTTGAATTCCGGCCTTATCAAGCAAGATGTCTGCTTTTCCCTCAAAAGTTCCGCTTTGGGAAGCGCGGCCAAGTCTTTCTCTTGCCAATGAAAAGACGGTCACCATCACCGATTGTGCTAAATTCAAAGATGGGTAGTGTTCATCCGAAGGTAAACTGACCAGCTTGTCACAGTAATCCAGCTCAGCATTGTTCAGTCCTTTGTCTTCCCTTCCGAATACAATGCCGACCTTTAACGCGGATGTTTTTTCCCGAGCGTTTTCAATAAAGCGATCAAAGCTGATAAATTTGCCGCGCCGTGATCCAGTTCGGCAAGTTGTCCCGACGGTCCAATTCAAATCACTCGTAGCTTCTTGGAGGTTGGGAAAAACTTCCATTTGATCCAAAATATCTTTCGCGTTGCAAGCCAGGATGGCCGCCCTTTTTCGCCAATTCCGCCGCGGAGCAACCAGCCGCAGCTTTGAAAACCCCATATTCTTTATCGCCCGCGCCGCCGCACCGATATTATCCGCCGAAAAGGGGTGTGAAAGAATAATGTGAACGTTCGCGGGTTTCATAAAACCAAACGTTAGAAAATAGAGCTACGCGAGAAGCGCCGCCTCAAACAGCGTTTGCGTGCTCGGAGCCTTTTTGCCATGGAAATTCACCCCATCCCATATTCTTCGGAATGGAATCATCATACTTGCTGAACGGATACATGATCGGCATCCAAACAATATCGGCAACGCCTGAAAAAACACGCGTCACCAAATGGGTGGCAAGCGAGGGTAAATAGCCTATGCCTCCGCGGGTTTCGGATTTGGGAAGATGCCCCCACTCGGCGGGAAAAAGAAAAAGATTGGAAAGTCCGCGTCCTTCAAGATACAAAATACCCGAAAGAATTCCGCGTTTTTTTTCTACGGGCTCCGAAGCAAAACAAACCGCCGGAACAAGAAGCGTCATCAACACTAAAAAACTGATTCGACTTTTCATGCTATCTCCTTATTTTTAATTCAAAACAAACCCGGCCATGAAAAAACCATCCGTGTTTTCACGGTGCGGCCAAATTTGAAATCCTGCGTCTCCGGTAGCGGAGTCGGGGGCAAGCTCCGGATGACGGCTTAAAAAAATGCGCGCGACCTGCTCATTTTCTTCGGAATCAACCGAGCAAGTCATATAAAATATTTTTCCGCCTTTTTTCAAATAAGGCAAGGTCATTTCTAAAATCTCGAGCTGTTTTCCGGCATGCTCTTTGAAGCTTTTTTCTGTCAGCCGCCATTTAAGATCGGGCGCGCGTCCCAAGGTGCCGGTGCCGGAACAAGGCGCATCAACAATGATTTTATCAAATTGCTCATCCGTCTCACGTTTATAAAACCGCTGCACATCGGCCACTTTAATGTTTTTGACTCCCGCGCGATCCGCCCGGAGCTTCAGCTCTTTCAAAGCGAGAGACCGCAAATCCGTCGCGTAAATCAGCCCTTGATTCTTCATCATGGCAGCCAGATAAAGTGTTTTTCCGCCGCTGCCTGCGCAAACATCCCAAACTTTTTCTCCGGGCTGAGGATTGGCGACTTCGATCACGCGCTGACTTGCTTCGGATTGAATTTCAAAGTCTCCCCCCAAAAAAGCCTGTGTGCTTTTAAGCGAAACATGCTCCGGAAAACGAATACCGCATTGGGTTTTTGGAATCGCTTCAGCGGCAAATTCAGGCGGCAAACTTTTAATTAAACCATCACGGGTAATTTTAAGCGTGTTCACGCGAATCACAAGCGGCGGACGGTCATGCGTCGCTTTCAGCAAGGCTTCACATTCCGCGTCGCCCCAAGCCTTGATCCAGCGCTCAACCAGCCAAACCGGAAAGGAATAGCGTAACGCTAACCATCCGGAGCGCGACACGTCGGCTTCGGCCTGAATTGTTTTTTTCGCCTGCAGGATTTGAAACAATTCGACGGGATGATCAAGCTGGGCTTGATCTTTGATTTCATTCCAAACCGCGGTAAAAAGCGCGGCATCGACTGATCCCTCACTTACCGCGCCCATCAAACAAAGAAATTTCGCGTATTTCACCGGATCGCGTACATCGCTTTGCGCGAACTTTTGAATCCAATAATCATAATAAGAATAATTGCGCAAAGCTTCATGAACGCAGCCTGAAATAAATTTTCGGTCCCGGGATCCCAACACTTTGCGGTTCTCCTGAAAGACATTCGCCAACAATCGGTCGGCAGGTAAAGTACGGTCTCGGTTCCATTCGCGCCAAGCCTTCGAGGCAAACTTAAGCTGCGAAAGAACTCTCGAAACCGGAATTGTGCTGGGTGTTGAAGGTTTATCCATAAGAAAAAAGCCCCGCGGCTGACCGAATTGAAATCAGTCCGCGGGGCTTAAATAAATTGCGTGTTATCCGTTCGCTTGCTCGGCCGCGAGACGCATTCTTTCTCTCAAGCTCAAATTTTGATTGTTGGCATAATCGTAACGCTGTTGACGTGCCAAATCTAAATCACGGCGCGCATCATAAACCTGCTGTCCTTGATAGTTGTTGTAATTATCATAATTGGCATAAGGGTCATTTTTCTCTTTCGCAGTCTTGTACGCGTCATACCCGCTCCAGGTATGATTGGCAATCAAAGGCCCGATACCCGCCCATACAACAGGCCCGCCCACCACACTGGCAAGAATCACGGTCGTTGTGATCGCCGCGACTTCCATCGTTGCCATCAACTTAGTTTTACCTTCATTAAACTCGCCATTCATGGCTTGGCCGGTTGTCGGTAAAACAAAGGACGAGACGCCCTGTTTAATCCCTTCCGCACGCGCGGGCAAGGAAATTGAAGTGAATGCCACCAAAATAAAAACTAAAAATGATACCTGTTTTTTCATAATGCCTCCTCGCAAAGAATGATTAAATCCACCCTGAGTTATCGGCTTTTTTTTAAGGAACTTCAGTTGTGAAATTTTAGCCGAATAAGCGCTGTTATTTCAATTTTTTCCAGCTGGTGACAAATTCGGTAAAAAGACGCACGCCCATTCCGGTTGCGCCTTTTTGACAATCAAATTTGTTTGCCGTAGTCCAGGCGGTTCCGGCAACATCCAAATGCACCCAAGGTGTATTCTCGGGAACAAACTCTTTTAAGAACATCGCGGCGGTAATGGTTCCGCCGTAAGGACCGCCAATATTGTAAAGATCGCTGTGATGCCCCTTGATGGCTTCGCCATATTCATCCCAAAGCGGAAGCTCCCAAACGCGCTCTCCAACAGCTTCGCCGGCTTTTTGAATTTGGCTTTTCAGCTTTTCGTTATTACCCAGCATGCCTGAAGCTTTATCGCCCAGCGTTGCCACTACCGCGCCGGTCAAAGTCGCAATATCCACAATCGCGCTTGGCTCATACTTCGCGGAATAAACCAAAGCATCCGCCAAAATAAGTCGTCCTTCCGCATCGGTATTCAAAATCTCGGCGGTTTTACCATTCATAAAAGTAATAATGTCGCCGGGGCGCTGCGGATTATTGGAAACGTTATTCTCCACAAGCGGAGTTAAGCCGACCACATGCACAGCCGGTTTCAAATCAGCCAGCAATCCCATGGTCGAAATCACGGCAACCGCACCGGACTTATCGTATTTCATTTCATCCATGCGCGCGCCGGGCTTCAATGAAATTCCGCCGGTATCAAAGGTAACGCCTTTGCCAACCAGACAAATGGTTCCTTTCGACTTATGCTCTTTGCCGTACTCTAAAACCACAAAACACGGCGCGTTTTCACTGCCTTGCCCAACGGCTAAAATGCCGCCCATCTTATTTTTCTTCAGCTCCGGCACGCCAAGAACTTCACAGCCCAGTTTTTTTTCTTTGGCAAGCTTTTCAGCCGTTTCAGCAAGCTCTTGAGGAGTCATGATGTTGGCGGGCTGATTATTAATGTCGCGCGCGCGAATCACGGCTTCCGTGATTTTCTCTGCCCTCTCCGCCGCCTG
Source organism: Candidatus Multiplicimicrobium inquinatum (assembly GCA_002344825.1). GTDB lineage: Bacteria > Omnitrophota > Omnitrophia > Omnitrophales > Aquincolibacteriaceae > Multiplicimicrobium > Multiplicimicrobium inquinatum. The sequence goes on from DDUN01000007.1 coordinate 34,035, forward strand.
CGTCAAAACTTTGGGGTTTTGCTTAAGCGAGCAAACAAGCTCGATGCTTTGCGGTAAGCCGTCGCGCCAGCCTTTGACATCTTTTTTCTTCTGCACATACACGTCAAATTTATAAAGCGCCAAACACGGCATCCCCGCTGCAGCCGCGGCGACATCTTCCGCCTTCACGCTTCCGCCTGAAAAGCTTTCGAGCGCGACGCGGATTTTTTTGGCTTTGCGCGCGGCAGCAACTTGCGCGATTTTCGCCATGGTTTTACGAAGACAAAGCGCGCGGTAGTTTTTCTTTTGACCCAAGCCCAGCACAATCACTTCACTGGCTTTGGCGGATTGACCGTACACTTCAACCGAGGTATCGAAAGTACCGATAAAACGTTTGCGGTCTTTCGCGTCATCCAACACGGACGCAAGGGCCGGCTCGATTTTAGCGGCCTGCTTTTCGAAATCTTCACCTTCGAAGGTGCCGATAAAAAATAAGTCGGATTTTCCAGTAAGTTTGGATAATGCTGTAATTTGAATGTTCATGCTGACTCCTTGCGATTATATTTTAGCTCTGCGCGTAAACGCACAACCGCTGATCGAAATAATAACGTTTTAAAGAACTCTTATCGGCAGAAAAATGCTTTTTTAAACCACCCATGCTTACATTTGGTAAAGCATGAGGTAAATAATAACGCCGGTCACAGACACATAAAGCCAAACCGGAAAAGTGACGCGTGCGATTTTTTTATGTTTTTCAATGTCGCCGCGCAGGGCATGCCAAAAAGTTTTGATAATCATGGGAAGATTCACCACGGCTAAAATGGTGTGTGTGATCAAAATGGTGAAATACACGGGACGAATCCAGCCCTGCCCCTGAAACTTCGTCGATCCGTGGTGATAGTGATAATACAAATAACACGCCAAAAAAATCGTGGAGGCCGCCGCCGCGATCAGCATACAAGCGCGATGCGCATTGATTTTCTTATTTTTAATGAAATAAAAACCTAATAATAAAAAAACCGCGCTGGTTGAATTAAGGCAAGCGTTCAAGAACGGAAAGTCGGATAGCTGCATCGTCAGCTCCTTTATAAGATCGCGCGGATGTCGCGCTCAAGATGATGAACCATTTCGGCGTCTTGACTGTCATAAAACCCCCGAATACGTCCTTGTCCGTCTACAAGCGCTACGCGGGTTCCATGCATAAATTTTTGCTGAATATCCGCCTGAGCCAGATCTTCGGACGCGGTTTGTTTAAAAGTCTCGACCGCCAAGGCGTAAATTTTTTCTTTGGCGCCGGTCAGAAAATGCCATTCGGGCTTGCCTTCCCGCTTGAATTTCTCGGCATAGGCCGCCAGCTTTTCGGGCGTGTCATACTCCGGGTCAACCGAAAACGAAACCAACGCAAAGCGCGGTGAATAACTCAGACGCTTTTTAAGCTCAGCCATTTTTGCTGAAATCATCGGACAGGGTCCCATGCAGCGCGTAAAAATAAATCCGGCAACCCAAACTTTGTTTTCCAGCGCGGCGCTTGAGAAAACTTGTCCTTTCTGATCCTGAAATTCAAAAGCGGACACAGCGCCGTAATCGGGCAATTCCGTTTTGACATTCTTAACCGCGGCCCAAAAACCTGTCGCAACCAGCATCCCTGCAACCAGAATTAACTGCCATTTTTTCATATTAAGAATCCATGCCCCGCTTTTTTGCAACCTGAAGCGCCGCTAAAATCCAAAGGACAAGCACTGAAACCGACATAATCAGCGCTGAACCCGAAGCATCCGCGGCGGTATTGCCAAAGGCCGCGCTCAAAAACTGATGTCCGTAATAAAGGGGGTTGATCGCCATCAAAAACTGAATCCAGACGGAAGCTCCCTCCGCCGGAAAAAGGGCGCCTGACAAAAACCACATGGGCATCAAAAGCATATTCATCATGGCGTGAAATCCTTGCACCGAACGAAATTGCCAAGCCATCAAAAAGCCAAGTGTTGAAAATAAAAGTGAGGCGAGCGCGACCGCTGCGGCAATTTCAAACGGATTGACGCCGGAAAAACGAATGCCCGTAACCCATGCCAAAAGAATAAATAAGCCGCTTTGTAAAAAAGCCAAAGTGGCGCTGCCTAAAATTTTACCGAGCGGAATCGACGCGCGCGAAACCGGAGAGGCCATCACGGCCTGAAGAAAGCCCTCGCGGCGGTCTTCAATAATAGAAATAGTGGAAAAAACAGCGGCAAATAAAATCACGAGCAAAATCGAGCCCGGAAAAAAATAATTTAAATAGGATTCACCGCTCGCGGAAAAAGAACGGCCGACGCCGGAGCCGATCAGAAACCAAAAAAGAAACGGCGATAAAATCGCGGCCGCGACACGGGCGGGCTGACGGTAAAACCGCACGATTTCACGGAGCCAAAGCATGCCGACGGCGCCCCAGCGCCCTTTTTGGGGGTTATTTTTTGACATGCTTCCCCTCTTCGGCACTTTCGAAGGAACGGCCGGTTTTTTTCAAAAAAACATCTTCCAGGCTGGCTTTATGAAAAGCAACTGATTCCACCCGCCCTGAAAAACGCGCCATGATTTCAGTCATCACCTTTTGCGGCTCGGCGTGTTCAACTCTTAAGCCTCGTCCGGTTTTTTCAGCGCGCACGCCAAAATGGCTTGCGATTTCAGCTCCGATTTCGGCGGCATCCGAAGTTTCAATCGAAATAAACCCCGGTGATAAATCGGATTTCAAAGCGGCCGGTGAACCTTCGGCAATAATGCGCCCCTCGTCTAAAATGACAAGCTGAGAGCATTTTTCGGCTTCTTCCATTAAATGCGTGGTCACAAGCATCGTCATTTTTTTATCACGGTTCAGCTCAGAAAGAAAATCCCAAAACTCAGCGCGGGCGCGCGGATCCAGTCCGGTAGAAGGTTCGTCCAGCAGCAAAACCTGCGGATCATGCAAAAGAGCTTTAGCCAACTCCACGCGCCGCTTCAATCCGCCGGACAAATTTTTGACTTTGTCTTTGCGGCGATCCCAAACTCCCAGTTTTTTTAAACGGGCTTCAATGCGTCCGGTCAAATCGGCGCCGCGCAAACCATAAAGCGCTCCCTGACATTTTAAATTTTCTTCAACCGTAAGCTGGGCATCCAGGCTGGGATATTGAAAAACAATGCCTAAAGTTTCTCGCACCGCGGAGGCTTCGCTGAACAAATCATGGCCAAGCCACGTCGCGCTGCCTTTTTCGGGCGCAAGCAAGGTGCTCAGTATCCGAAACAACGTTGTTTTGCCGGAGCCGTTGGGCCCCAACATCCCGAAAACCGCACCGTCCGGAATTTTAAGCGAAACTCCGTTAAGCACTTTTCGCTTTCCGTAGCTAAATTCTAAATTTTTAACTTCAATCACTGTCTCAGAACCTTTGTTTACGCTTTATCGATCACCATCAAAATCTGCATTAAAAATAAATAAAACACCGAGTAAAGAAAAAACGGCTTGGCGCCTTTATCCAAATCACGGAGATCGCGCACCGCTTTCCAGCAAAAAAGAATTCCCAGGGCAAGCGCGCCGAAAAAATAAATTTTTCCGGTCATGCCGGTCAAAGACGGGAGCAAGCTCACCGGAACCAAGGCAAAAGTATACAACATTAGTTTTTCGCGAATCCGGCTCGGGTTTTTTTCTTCCACCGTCAGCATGACGAACCCGGCTTTTTCATAATCTTCGCGGTAAACCCACGCCAGCGATAAAAAATGCGGCAGCTGCCATAAAAAAATAATGCTCGCCAAAACCCAAGCCTGAAATGGAGCGGCTCCCGCGCTTGCGGCCCAGCCGGCAACCGGCGGCAAAGCACCCGGAATAGCGCCCAAAATAGTATTCAGAGAAGATTTCTTCTTCGCGGGCGTATACGCAAATAAATAAGAGCCCACAATCGCAATGGTCACCAGCGCGCAAAGTGCCAAACCGGTTAAAATTAAAAGCGCCAAACCGGCCAAGCAAAAAACAAACCCAATCCAAAACGCGGCTGCCGGCTGAATTTTCCCGGCAGGCAGCGGACGGTTTTGCGTGCGCTTCATGCGGCTGTCTTCGTCGCGCTCCATCCATTCGTTTAGAGCCATGGCGCCCGCCGCGGCGAGCCCTGTCCCCAAAGTCATCCAGATAAAATCATCAAAACGAAACGGGGCCGGCGCCAAATAAAAACCCACCATCGCGCTCAGCACCGTTAAAAAAACAAGCCGGATTTTAGTTAGCTCTGAAAGAATTTTTAACACAAAGACCTAAATCAGCGGATCGCTTTGACTCGTTTGGCGAGCATCCACGTTAATAAAAATATGGTCGCCAATAAACCCGCGCCCAAACTCTGATGAAAAGTTGTAAAAACAATTTGTGCCTGGGATGGATCTTGCATGCGCGCCATCAGCTGAGTAAAGCCCAAGCTTCCCGCCCCCAAAACTACCTGCAGCATCACCGCGGCAAGCAAAAAGTGCGCGGTTTGCGATAAAGCTTTGTCTTTCGGTTCCAAATGCGCGACGCGCAAATAAACTAAAATCACATGCGTCACCACGACAAGCGCGAAAGCGGTATGCGTTAAAGCAATGTGTAAATGGCGCATATGCCTTGTTGCCGCGCCCAGCAAAAGCTGAAACAGAAAAATAAACAAAGTCACGCGCGCCAAACGAAACGCTTTTTCCAGGCGCGTTTTTCCTTCGGCGGAAAGCGTTAATTGCAGCGGATCAGCTTCGCAATGAACGTCATAAGCAAAAAGACAAAGCGCGGAAAAAAAGATTTGTCCCAACACACCGTGAATAATTGAAACCAGCGGCGGCAAATTAAGCAACACGGTCGCTCCGCCGAAAACGCCCTGCAAAATCACAAGCCAAACCAAAATGCGCGAAAAACTTTTCAGCTTGGGTGAAGCGCCTTTGGAAAAATGCGTCCAAAAAGTCATGATCAGCGTTAAAAATCCGACGAAGGTCGCGATCATGCGGTGTCCATGTTCCCAGAAAATTTTACCTACCATCGGCGGCATCCACTCTCCGTAAGAGAGCGGCCAATCCGGAACGGACAAGCCGGCTTCATGACTTTTAACCAACCCGCCGGCGACAATTAAAACAGCTCCGGAAAAAGCGGAAAAAAGACTGAAGCGGTACAGATTTTTCATTTTAAAGCCCTTTGCTTTTGGCGGTAAAACCAAGCGGC
>DDUN01000066.1 GCA_002344825.1 Candidatus Multiplicimicrobium inquinatum
AGCTGATAACTGATGCCCGTCGCGCTCGCAACCTGACTTACTGTCAAATACGGATTCGCAAGCAATGCGTCGAGATCCATCCCTTCAGGCAACAGCACTTCACCGTCTTCAAGCAGTGTTTTGATCGTGGAAGCAGGAATGCGCACCACTTCACTCACGCTGATCACGCCATTCATTGCGTCAACCGATACCTGCCAGCTCTGAAGTGAATTATCAGGCAAACTCATTTGATAGCTGATAATTCCGCCGACCGATGTCACTTTGTTTGCGGTAAGAAACTTCTGATTCAAAAGCTGGGGTAAATTAAAATTTTCAGGTAAAAGAACATTACTGTCTGCGTTGCCCACATCACTCAACAAAAGGTCTTTTAACACACTTGAGGAAATCCGCTCTGATTTAGTGAGCATAGGAACAGAGTTAACCGGATCCATCGAAATCTGCCAATTGTAAGCCGAATCATCAGCCCGGCTAATCTGGTATGAACTTCCATTAATTGACGTTACTTTGTTAATCGCAAGGTAGGGCTGTGTCAAATCAAGCTCAAAATCCGCGGCAAGATCTGCATCCGTCAAAAGATTTTGAACATCCAGTTCAGCCTTAAACTCGGCAAGACTCATGCGCGTCATCTTCGATCCGATCATAATACCGCTGATAGAATCACGGTTAAGCGACCATGTCTCTTCCGGATTATTAATAAATGAAACCTGATACGCTTCGCCCGCGGCTGTTTCCATTTTGACCCACGATGCGGAATCAGAAAGAACTTCTGCCTTCATAGATTCGGTATCCGCACCAAGCGCGTTGTCTAATTCATCTATCATGGTTTGATCCGGCCAAAAGCGTGTTGACCGGCTTAATCCCCAAAAATCTCCGACGGTATCATAATTGAGCTGATAAGATTGCGCCGGTACGGCGGCATTCACAACCTGAAGAGCCCGCGCGCCCGCGGATATTGTTTCGGTTGCGATCGTAAATGGACCGGCAAGCAATGTTGAAAGATCGAGCTTCACATCCGCGTCAGCCGAGCTTCCGGGAAGAAGCGAAGTCACTTCCGCAACGGCAATGCGGCGTTGCTGCGCGATGGAAATAAATCCCGCAACCACATCTACAGATGCCTGAAAAGTAATCGTCGGATCAGAAGCCAGATTCGCGGAAAAAGCGTAACGGCCATTGGATTCTGTCACAGAAATAACCGCTAACGGATCTTCCATCAATGATTCATAAGCCGCTTTGACGGAATCATCGATCAAAATATCCTTATCCTTAAAAGCAGTGTGCTGCTCAAGCTGAGCGGCAGTAACGCGCTGGGTTTTTGAAAATTCCCAACGGCTCAATTCCGACACGCTTTGATCTAATGAGAAAACATAAGAAACATTGGGATCACTCGTGCTTGTAATCTGATAAGTCAAACGATCGCCGGTAAGCTGTTCCATTACCACCCAATCATCGGTTGATGATAACCAGCCGGATAAAGCAGTTTCATCATCTTCATCAAAAAACATAGGCTGCGCGCCTTCAACCAGAAAATTTCCAGCAAGCAATTCCGTTACCACCGCCCGAGAAACTCTGCGGCTTTTATTTAACTCAAAAAAGGCTCCGGGCAACGCGGAGTTAACACTCAATCCCCAACTCCGAATGCGATCCGAATAAAGAGATGCTTGAATGGATATTTGCGAGCCGGATAAACTGACTGAAACCTGCATGGATTGAGAGCTCAGGTAGTTAACCAACTCCGCTTTGTCGGCAGCGTTTAATTGAGCGGTAAATTTATATTTCGTGTTTTTCACGGTACCTAAAAGAATTCCCTTCAGGACTTCATTTGAAAGCGTGCGCTGCTCAATAAAATTCCAACGCGCCCCCGCCTGCGCTGAATCAAAACTCATCATAAAACTCATATTGGGCTCTTTCATCACCGCAATCTGCAAGGTTTGGCGGGTTCCCTGCGTCGTGAATGAAACTTCGGCATCACTGCGGCCAAGCGCCTGACGCAAAGTGGTCTTTTCCGAGTCTTCCATTTCGACGAGATGATTAAAGCGTGTGCTGGTTCCGTCCAAAATTTGAATCACGTCATTACGCGCCAAACGTTCTGAAACAGAAAATGACCACTCAGCTCCGTCTACCGCACCGCTATCAACCGCTAAGCTGTAACTTTGACTGCGGTCACGCAAAGACCATGAAATAGAATATCCTGTCGGGGTTGATGTCTTCTGGAACTCAACATACTGCTCCGCGGGTAAATTAAGCAAGGGCAGAATCTGAGCTTCGAGTTCGGGATCATTCATTAGCTCAAGCTCGTCCAAAACCTCACTCTTAAGAAGCGTCTCTGTTTTGGTATAAGTCGCAATCGTCTTAAAAGAAGCGTCGTCACCATCGCCTACGGGAGCGTAGTCATTCAAACTAAGAGTATGCACGGTTTGTCCATCGCGCGCCGAAAGTTGAAAACTATGCTGATGAACAAAACGATCGGCATCAGCAAAGTCATCCAAAGATGACGTCACTTCAAAAAAGGTCTCAAATTGATAATCAGGATCATCAAACACCTCACTGAACTTCTCAGACTGCTCTTCATCAGGAATCAAAGCCAATTTGGGGACAACAGAAGAACGAGGAACGCGCACGCGTTGCTCAAACGAAAGTTTGGCGCCATTCGCGGCATCGGGATGATTACGGTCGACTATAATGCTGCGCGTCGTCGATTCATCCTTGGAAGTAATTTGATAGCTTTCGCTGTCAATATAGCGGTCATTCAAATCAAAACTGTCTTTGGATGTACGCGACCAGAAAATAGGCTGATCTTTCCACATCGCGCTGGTGTAATCCGCGCCCAAAAGACTTTCCGCGACCGACTTCCCGTTGGGCAGCAAAGCTTCAGGCGCGATTTTAATCTGCTCGGTATAAGAGATGACATTATTCTTAACATTGCGCGCGGCGGAACGGGTAATCTTTTGATCCTTGGAAATAATCGAATAAGATTCATTTTCTAATTCACGCGAAACTTCTTCAACATTAAATGACTCACCCCAGGTGCGCGACTGAGTAATTTTTTCATGTTCCCATTGGTTATCACTCGCTGAAGTACCGAGCAAGATCTGGCCCGCGGTTTTATTGTTGCCAAAAAGACCAAAAACAACGGTATTACGCGCGATAAGACGCTGTTCAGAGAAAGTAACTTTTCCGGTGAGCTGACCGCCGATCACTTCATTGCTCTTTGAGCGCACAACATTGCCATTGCCGTAAATATCAATCGTAAAAGAAACTTCCTTCAGAAACTGCGCGGTTCCGAAAGCACCCAGAAAACTTTTTGATTCAAAAACATCTTCGGAAGAATCAAGTTTTGATTCACCCGCGCCTAAAAGATCGGAGCGGATACCGGCATCATGATTTTTGATCTGACTGCTGTACAAAACCTCTTCCGTGACCGGATTTCTCGAAACTGAGCGGGATGTTTCTTCATCACGCGCCGACACTGAGTAGCTTTCCGAACGCAGAAAGCGGTCGGAATCCGCTTGATCAAAACCTTCTTTCCAAGACTGACTGTAAGAAAAATCCTGACTCAGATATTTTGCCTGCTCATCCGCATCTAAGTCACCGAGAAGAGTTCCGCGAAGAGTCCCATCAAATCCCTGGTCGCTACCGCTGCGCTTCTGAGATAAGGTATACATGACCTCACCGGTTTCGACGCCGTCCACCATTTCATAATTTTTAACCCGAACCATTGAGCCGTCTTCATAAAGGTCATTGCTTACCTGATGTGATTGCAATTCAGTTAACAAGCCGCGGTTTAAAATCTCAGCGTATCCGTTTACTTCGGTCAACGATCCGTCAATGGCCTGCCTATAATCCCAACTTTCCGCGCCCCACAAAGCATCCATGTCCGTTTCCGCCATATCCGCGTCGAGTTTAACAATTTTCTGGAGGCTAAATTTATCGTCAGACGTGTCTTCAGTGAAATCGCGTCCAAAATCATGAACGATCGTTGTTCTTTCGTCGATTTTCTCGGAGCGGAATACCTGAGTCAGCTGTGCGCCGTCAAGGCTGTTTGATAAAGTACGGTAGCGCTTTGTAAAATCAACGTCACGCGTTCCATCCACGTAAAAGTAGTCATCAAAAGAAACAATTTCACAGCCTGAAAAGCCCGCGCCGCAAACCGCTTTGCTCTCCAAATTACGGTAGGTTAAACCGCGAATGAGCTGAATGGAGCGGTAAACTTGTTTAGTGATCGAAACAAAGACCGGTGTTCCTCCCGTCTGATCAGGGCGACGGTATGTTTCCGAATAATCGACCAGACCAAGTCCGAACCAATCACGCAGGTCGGATGAAGCTTCCTCCGACTCACCCGGACGTGATTTTAAATGGTGTGTCCGATTCTGAATCCATCCCGAACCGGCAGGAACATCTGAGGGCTTGTTCACGTTTAGCTCCGTGACGTTAAAAACTTCGGACGTAACCAGAGAACGATAGAATTGATTTTCCTTGTCATCGGAAACATAAGTATATTGAGTCCGGCTGATAATCTTAATTCCATCAGCGCTGAAGTCATAAGTAGCCTTCGTACGTCCCCCCTCAGATTCATATTCCGTGATGCGCTCGTAACTGCCGTCACTGCGCTGCTGAATCGTGCGCACAAGATCCGTATTATTGTCGGCATAAAAATAAGTTGTCACCGCACCAAACTTATCAACTTCATACAGCGCGTTAGGAACGTCCTGCCAGGTTTCCGCCGAACGGTCGGCATAAAATTTAACGCTTCCGTCTTCTCCTACCGAATAGTGAAGCTTAGGCAAATCGAGACGGCCTAAAACTTCCGAGCTTTCGGGGCTCTTAGTATCGCCCTTATCTTCCGCGTTCATTTTATCCAAAGCGGCACGTACTTTTTCTAAAGCAGTGGCGACACTCGCAGTTTGGCACTGTGACTTGGAACCCTTGTGATAGCAGTAAGTCTGAGCATCTCCGTATATATCCGTACTTACCTGAATCTCGTAAAAACCGGCAACCTGCCGATATTCGGAACGGCGTCCGTCATTGTAGTTAATGATTAAAGATCCCGTAGCCTGATCCGTCGTTTGAACAAACTCCGTCCCCTGAACATCTCCGATAAAAGTTAAAACGGGTCCGCGGTCGGTTTTACGGTATTCCATGACAACACCGGCATTTCCGTAAACAACACGATAAACGCTGCAATCATCATTAACGCAAAATGAATCCGTCTCGAAGCTTTCTTTACCCGCAAAAATCGCATCACGAATTTCACCCGTCGCGGGGTCACGAACATGCTGATATTCACGGATAACCGTACCATCCCTCTTAACTACCGCCACGACTAAACCGTTTCGAAAGAAGGTCGTAACTCCCTCTTTATCCGTAACCGAAGTGGCCTTTTCATCTTTGTCCCAAATACGTTTAATTTTATCGCGCTCTTCTTCAATTAAACGGGCTTTTGAAAAATCTCCGGGGAAGTCTTTATTGAATTCAAATACTTGTTTAAAATATCCCAAACTCGACGTAATGGTCACTTTATTGTTTGCATCATCAAATTCATAAAAAAGCTCATCGCCTGAATTCAAATTTTTATAGAAAACAACACGTCCCTTATCGTCATAACGCTGTTCAAATGAAATTCCCAACAAGGGATTCATTCGGCGAACGGAAGTCACAGGATCATCACTGGTCAAAAGTGTTTTGTCCAAACCCGCACCATAGGTAACAACATCGTCGGGCTCTGCGTTCATGAGAGTTCCCGCTTGATAACCGTATGTTGAAACCGTTACGCTTTGGTCCGTTTCACCGTCTTTCCAGGTATAAATACGCGTCACACGGTTGGCTTCCCGCGCGGCTTCCGCTAAAGTCTGCGCCAATGACCCGTCCGCGCGCAACAGACGCCCCTTATCGTCACGCTTTTCCTGCATTTCCCAGCCGGTCCATTCAAGCAGACGTCCTTCAGCATCAAAAGTTTCAACAAACATATGTCCATTCTGCCAGCCGGAGGCTGAAAGAATACGGTCGCCGGAATCAAGCTTTCCGTCTTCCAACCGCACCACAATCCAATTCAAAATATTGCCGCCGCGTGATGTTGAAACAGTGACTTGGCCGTCACCGTAAACAAACGATGTCACAAGACCATTTTCAGAATCAATAATCATATTGTCAGAACTGCCCGACACCGCGGTACCGCCAACAATAAAATCATCCGCATTGCCGAACTGATGATCCCCCCCCATCGAAATAATGCGTGTTTTTCCTAACGCGTTCGTAATGGTGACCTGATTTAAACTGCCCGCATAAGAGTAAGAGTCGCAGCTATTTCCCACGCAAGATTCAACGATGCGGCCATTCTGAAAAGTTTGGCGATTAGCGATGCCGGCAACATTTTTTACATGCCGAATTAAATCAGAGGATGCCGGAGACCGCTTCATATCAGAAATCTGGTAAGTCCACTCTTCTTCACCGGCTTTGACAATTAATGACTTCCTGTTGTCGCTGTCGGTTTCATACTGATACGTCGCGACAATCTCACCCATTTCGTTGCGGGCTGTTTTTAAAACTCCATTGTCATACTCCCATGTCATCCCCGTAGCAGTTTCAATCACTTCATTAAGAATGTCATCCGCCGTACCAAATTTATTATCACTGCCGGCGGACCACAGCTGAACGAAATCATTTAAGGCAACACGAACTCGTCCTCCCTCTAAATAAATCACTTCAGCGTCAGGAGCGTTAATAGGGGCAGCGCCTTCTCCGGTTAACTCCGGTAAAAATTCAGGTGTCGGAGCGGGATTACCGTAATTTAAATTTTGCTCGCCGCCTCCCCCGCTTTGTCCGTCAAATAAACCAACACCGCGTAACTGCTCGGACTCAATCGCTTTTTGCTGAGCTTCAATTTCACCCATCATTTCTTCACAATTTTTTGAAAGCTTCATGGAGGCCATTCTGCGTTCATTAGCACACCCCTGAAAACTCCTATACATACGGCGCAAATCCTGAATCATGCCGTCAAGACGCGGGTTACCGCTCGGCAAACCTTGATCCCCGCCTTGCCCCCCCCCGGACTTGGGTCCACGCGCAGGCCGTTGCGCCGAACCATCGTCTTCCGTCAGCATTAACCCGTCCGCACCATAACTCTTCCACTGCGCTTCTTTATCATTAACGCCCTGAAGTGAATAAATTTTTTCATTATCATTGAAAAATCCGAATGAAAGTCCTTCCCCCATACTCTTGCCATCCGCGGCCAATTTCGCGATTTGAATTGTTTTGGCCAGAAAATCAATCACGGTTAATTGCCCGCCGGAATAACGGTACTCTTTCAGAAGGTTACGCTCACCATTTTGATTTTCGTCATAAATTCGGGTCACCCGCCCAGCCGCATCATATTCGCGAACCTCTATGTTGCCGGATTCAACTACCTGCAAAGTAACCGCCTGAAGGACGGAGACTCCGTCCGCGGCGATCAAAACCTCAAAATTAAGCGATCCGGATTTAAGCCGAACCAGCACCGCCCCCAACGGATTCTCGGAATCCTCTTGAGAAACCCAAACAAGGTCATTGGCAGAAATTTGAAAATGATTGGCAAGATAACCCGCGGCGGAGCTCAATAAACTTGCTTGATCATACGCAAGCGCAGCTTTTTGCTGGACACTTACAGGGGAAAAAATAAGCTTGTTTTGGTCATCACGGGAAAAAGATCCATTCTCAATTAACTCAGGCTCGGCGAGGTTGGATAAATTATACGTGGCATATTGGCGGGTTTTATTGTCTAAAACAGTGAGGCGATCTTTGTCGTACAAAAACTCGTTCTTAAAAGCAATATCAACCGAAGAAGGCGGGCCGCGAGCTCCGATCACACGTCCTATTTCACCGCCATCGAGAACCTCATACTCATATATAGCGTCTCCACCATCGGGATGAAATCTCCAAACCGAGCCGGAGCGTTCCAGCTGAACCAAATACCGCACCCCATCCGCGGTTAACTCAAACTGCCCGGCTTCATAGAAATCACCGGTAGTAAAAGATTGTGCTCCGGATTGCTCGTTCGCCTGAAACTTGACCTTCAGAAACACACTGTTTTCATAATTTAAAATTGTAAGCGTTTCATTTCCGGCAATGTCATCATAACCATATAAGTACTCAACATCGGACTTATCATCTTTTAATCTCAACAGACGCCCCATACTTCCGGACGGGAGCCGCTCATAGATCGAGTACTGCCCAGGCAAAGTTGTATCAAAAAGCTGATAAACATCCACCTGCTCTCCAAATCGGGTAATTTGATTCAATTGAATCAAACTGGTTGCGTCACGCAATTCAACAAGCGTTTCACTGGTACCCTGAACCTCGTACTTCCAAACAATTCCCGTTTCCCCATTTTCAAAAACCTGAGAAACCGACTTGTACCTCACGTCCGATGTGTATTCAATCAAGTAAGTGGTTTCAACCGCATCCTGCTGCCCCAATTTTGCGACATGCGTAAAACCGTTTAGCCTGCCTGTTTTTCCGTTTTCATCAATTTGATATTTTTTAATCAACAGCGCACCGTCATTTAAAGTTTCGTAAACATGAATCTGATTATCTTTTTTCTCGCGCATCAAAACATCAACGCCTTCTCCCAGCGCGTAACCAGCACGAAGCAAATCACCCAAGTTGCCATTCGTGTCCAACTCAAAAACTTGGTAAGTTGTCAAACTATCCGCAACACCCTCAACGCGCGTTTCAATTCGAACCGCGTTTGGAATACTTTGATAATCAAACTGCCTTATCTCGAGTTTGTCCTCATAGTCAACGCTCGTAAAATCGCCAATCTCAATAATTTGTTTACTTTGATCATTGAAAATAAAATAAGTATCCGCTGTCGCGGGATTCTCATCCGAATATTCCCATTTGATGTTCCCATTATTATCCGCAGGGCTTATTTTCAAAGTCGTGCCCTCTTTGGGTTCACTCAACGGATTAATTGCATTAAGAAAAAACGTGCTATCAACCGGTTCTTCGGCAAGCTTCGCTTGTTCCGGAGATTGCCCCGCTTTATCCGGACTGGCGGCTAAAGGATCTTGATTTTGCTGCTGCGCCAAATCGCTAAAGTCATTCATGTAATGAACTGAATCAGAAACAGGTTGCGCGGGAAGCGGCGCAGGAATAAAACTTGCGGAAGCGAGTTGAATATCCAGTGAAGTGGTGACAAAAAAGAAAACAATCGTCGCGCTGATGAAGCGACAGATTGGCGTAAATTGTCCTATCTCGTCCTTAATATATGGTCTCATTTCCCCTCAGTGATTTGATAAACCTAAAAAAAGTATAGTAGGGTAAAGAAGACGTGTCAAATTGGCTAATGAAATAACACGTAATCCAGTGCTATAAATTGCTAGTTCTACCCCTAGTAATATAGCAATTCATAGCATACAAAATTGCAAAACTAAATATAGCGGAATTTCGATAAAAAGGATTCACGCCGACTTAGAACCCCGCCTCGGCAGTAAATCCGTTTTGAGGCAAGTCACGGCATCAATCAAAAGTTTTCCGTTCAAATGATCAATTTCATGTTGGACACAAATAGCTTCAATTCCGGTTGATGTTTTTTCTAACCACTTTCCTTCTGGATTTTGAAAGCGGTAACGCACCCAGCGATATCTTTTAACTAATGCGGTGTAATCAGGAACACTCATGCATCCTTCCCGACCGATTTCTGGGTCACGTCCTTCTAAAATAATCGGATTGATTAAAATTATTTTTCGGCAGGAAGTGTCGCGAGCGGAAACATCAACGATTGCGATTCTCTCGGAAATTCCAAGTTGAGGTGCCGCAATTCCGATCCCATGTTTTTCACGCGCAAGCACTTTAGATAAACGCTCAGTAATCTTTTGAATTTCACCCGCGCCCAGACGGCACTCCGGCAACGACTTGCGCAAAACAGATTCCGGGTAAAAAACAATACGATCCATGACTCAGAAAATTGCGGACTCGGAAGGATGGGTCTTCACTTCAACCTTCAAATTTTTTTGCCAAACCCGCATCAGTTTTTTTATTTTTTTATCCGCGCTCGCGTTCGGCAAGGCAACTTCAAGAACCATGGAATAGAAATGGTTTGATTTTGATTTTCCAAGTAAGCGACAATCAAGATTGGTAATATTAGCTCGAAGCCTCGCAAGATCCGAACTTAAACGATAGACAATTCCGGTGCGGTCTTTTCCGATCACAGAAATTAAAACAGATTTTGAAAAATGGCTGATTGTGTTTTTTTGAGGCCTAAATGAAATTAAATCCGTATGCATATTCCACGGTTTTTTATGCAAGATCAAAATCTTGGCAGCAATCGCTCCCCACGATTTATCCGATCCGTTAAAGCTCACCATCATTGCAAACTGGCCTTCAAGTAAAGTCATGCTGATATCTTCAAGATTCGCACCGCATTGATACAAAACGCCTGTTATCGTTTTAATGATTCCGGGTTTATCCTGCCCCTGAACAAAAAGCATTCCCTTGCGCGGCATAATCAACTCCTTACTTCTTATTTTTGTGCTGACTTCGGACCCAGTCTTCCGCAGCCGATTTATCGCTTAAAACACCTTCCAACTGAAGCAAATAGGCTTCTTCGATCCATTTACCCATTTGAGGTCCAGGAGCGACACCTAGTCGAATCAAATCATCCCCGAAAACAAATGGGTCGGGGTGAAGATTTTCGCCTTTCCACAGATCCTTTTTGGATTGAAGCGCGTCATAAACCTTCGGTTTATTAAGCGTAAGCTTGTAGACACCAAGCGCACGGTTAAAATCAGGATTTCCCAAGATCTGTTTTTGTTTCCCCTCTCTTAATTCAGAAAACTGCATAAATGACTCAACAAGACCCAATAACCGTGTCGTGCTCGTAATATCATGATTGGAGAATCTCAAGCCACGCATCAGGTCTTCCACGGCGACATTTTGCCCCTGAAACAACACCGCAAAAATAAATGGAACACCGCCAAAGGCAGAAGGCGCATTCTCAAGCCGCAAGATGACCGCCGGGTCAACATTTGAAAAAATAGCCTGCCACAGCCCCGATTCCGTCATGAGCTTCAAACCAAGATATATATGAGGAGAATTCACAATCTTTTCTAACTCATCCCGAATGCGTTCTTTGCTGACGACATTAATTTGGGTGGCGCGCTTTTTGATTTCAGCCCAGGTATCGCTTTCAATTTGAAAGTCAAGACGCGCAGCAAAGCGAACGGCACGCAAAAGCCGCAACTTATCTTCTTCAAATCGTTCGGAGGGATTTCCTATGCAGCGTATAATTTGTTTATCCAAATCAAGTTGCCCGCCGACATAATCTTTGATCTGTTTGGAAAAATCTTTCTCGCGCGGATCGCAAAATAAGCCATTCACGGTAAAATCTCTTCGTCTTGCATCTTCTTCCGCATTTGCAAACTTAACAAAACCGGGTCGGCGTCCGTCTTGATACCCTCCCTCGGTGCGAAAAGTAGCCACTTCAAACTGAAACGTATCGAGCAAAACCAACATCACGCCGAACTGTTTTCCGACAGGAATTGTTTTTGAGAATAGTTCTTCAACTTCATCGGGAGTGGCCGAAGTGGCAATATCATAATCGGTTGGAATCGCCCCAAGCAAATGATCGCGGACGCAGCCGCCGGCAAACAGAGCTTGAAAACCGGCATTGTTCAGTTTTTCAACAATGCGAAAAGCACAAGCAGCTTTGGGGCTTTTAAGATCCATCGGAACGGATGAATCAGGCATGGTTATCCCAGTAAGTCGCGGGCTTTGGCGCTGGCATCATTTTTCTGATAATCTCCCAGATCGACTAACGTCAGGTCAGGCCGCTCAGTCGCAATGCGTTTGGCAAATTGAAAACGTTCGGCAGGATGAGTTTCAAGCCTGCGGCTCGCGATAAAACGGAATCGAGCTCCGCAATGAGGGCAAGCTGTAATATCTCGATGATTTAAACCCATTTCACCGCATTGAGCACAATTGCCCGTCACCTCACCTAAAATCAAAAGTGCCCGGCGAACTTCATCGATCGGATGCGACTGGTAAACACGCAAAAATATTTTGCTCATGCTGGTCACTTACCTTAATTGTTTTGCTTTCAATTAGATATTAGTCGGCCTGCAATTGAGCAGCAAGCGCCGAGCAAAATACAAGGTTAACCCCGCAAACGGACAACCGTATCTCCGGTCTTCACCGGACGAATCACGCGTATTGCAACCTCTTGCCCTTCAACGGCTTCTTGAAGCGGCTGATTGTCTAACTGTAATGCTTCCACTTTTTGACGAAGAGAAGAAATATTGCCTTGGATTTCAATCCAATCTCCGGAGCGCATCGTACCTTTTTCAACTTTAACTAAAGCCGTACGCACATCATCGTTATATTTTGATACCACGCCGATTTTTTCCGGCCCTTGCTGAGCCGGACGAGCGGCGGGCGCTGGCTGAACTTCCGCAATAGATGATTGAGCCGGACGCATGGTCGACGAAGGACCACCTGTAGGACGATCAATCTGGCGCGGAATCGCGGAATCGGCATGCGAGCGGCGGTTGTAATCGCCTTGCTGCCCACCACGGCGAGGTCCATGCTGCGAACGCTGGTCGCCACGATCAGCATATCGATCGCGGTCTCCACCATCACGGCCATAACCCCCGCGAGGATTATTTCGATCATTTCGTTCGCTGCGATCACGGCCGTCACGAGAATCTCGGTTAGGGCGGTTCCCTCGGTTATCACGGTCACGCGGGGAACGATCACGGTCACCGCGAGGATTTCCCGAACGCGGGTTGATGTATCCGTCATTGCGCTTCGGCTGATTCGGAGCCGCTGATTTATATCCTGCCGGCGATTCGCCCTCACCCGTAAAAAGCCATTTCAATCTAGAAAAAAAACTCATACTTCACCTCTACTTAGTAAATGTAATATTAATGTCTTCGCGGTGCAATTCTGCCTCCGCGTGCACATAAACACGAGCCCCGGCTTGTTTTTCCAAGTCCTTGAGCGTTTTTTGATCGTGGTTATAAAGCCGGTCCGCTACATCCGGATGAACATAAGCGTGAACAGCGCGCGAGCGCGATTCATGCGTTGCCCGCCGAATTTCCTTAATGGCCTGAATTGCCATCGTCACGGACGACTTAACCATTCCCTTGCCTTTGCAATAAGGGCAAGCTTCGTAGACCGCACTTTCAAGTGAAGGGCGGATACGTTGACGCGTCATCTGAATCAATCCAAATTCGGACATCTTCAGAATATGCGTTTTAGCGCGGTCACGTTTCATAACATCGCCAAAAACACGCGACAAACTGCGACGGTTTGAAAACCGCTCCATATCAATAAAATCGATCACGATGATACCGCCGGCGTCACGCAAACGAAGCTGACGCGCAATTTCATGGGCGGCCTCAATATTGGTCTGATAAACCGTTTCCTCGAGACCTCGCTCACGGCTCCCCGTAAACTTACCCGTATTCACGTCAATCGCAACCAAACATTCGGTTTGCTCAATCACAATGGATCCGCCCGACTTTAACGGAACCGTGCGATTGATCGTGTTTTCGATTTCCTTTTCGATTTTAAATTTCTCAAAAAGGTGCCCCTGCTCTTTCTCAAATTCAACATTCAGAGATTGTCCGGGCATGTAAACCGAACAAAACTTTTTAAGTTTGTTATAGACAACTTCTGAATCCACGTAAATTTTAGTGTCTTCTTCGGTCACATAGTCACGCATGACGCGTTCAACAAGCCCCAACTCTTGATGTAAGAGAACCGGCGCTTTTTTCCCCTCGATCGAAGCGTGAATCTTTTTCCAAAGCTGGACCAAATAGTGAATATCACGTTTAAAGTCTTGTTCGCTTTTCCCCTCCGCGTTGGTACGGATGATAAATCCAACGCCATTCGGAATTTCAAGATTGTCAAAAATAGCGTGAATGCGGTTTCTTTCCGCACGGTCAGAAATGCGGCGGGAAATTCCCATTTTTTCGTCGCCCGGCATCATCACCAAATAGCGCGCGGGAATAGAAAACTGAGTCGTTAAACGGGGCCCCTTGGAACGAATCGGCTCCTTCACAACCTGCACAATCACTTCTTGGCCGATCTTCAGGACTTCGTCAATGCGCTGACGGCGGCGTCCTCCGCGGCGGGGAGAATCACCCTTGTCATCTTCCTCTTCGGTTTCTTTTTGAGCGGCAGATTCTTCAGAAAGCTCCGCATCCATGTCTAAAGGAGCCTGGAGCGCATCCGCGACATAAAGAAAACCATCTTTGCCTGTTCCAATATCAACAAAGGCAGCATCAATTCCGGGAATAATGGTCTTAACCCGCCCCTTGTAAATATTGCCGAAAAGCTTATTGCTTTCCTCGCGCTCAATGTAGTACTCCGCAAGCTGACCGTTTTCCAGAATCGCAACCTGGATTTCGTCCGCTTCCTGCGTAATTAAAATGTCTTGTTTCATATCAACCTTTCAAAGAAAGGTGGATAATCAGGGGCAGTCTGGGTGCTTAGGCTTTTCGCCGGACAGAGGCCTCTTAGGCTGCTGCCGTGGAATTTGCCGGAACTGAAGATTTAGAATCCGTTGAGGAGGCTGAATCTTGAGAAGATAAATCATCTTGTTTAGCACGATCTTTTACTGGTTGGCCTGATGCATCCACCGATGTCACTGTTACAAAAAATATTGTTTCTGCGTCCGTATTCTCGTCCGCGGTCTTATTTTGATTCTTAAACAGAATCTTTCCGATTACAGGAATATCTGAAAAATAAGGAACCTTCGTTACTGTATCGCCATCATTATCCGTTAAAAGCCCTCCAATTGCAATAGTTTGCCCACTCTTAATCATAACCTGGGTACTTGCCGCTGTTGTAGAGAAGCGTGGTGCCAAAAACCCACCAAAATCCTGGTTGGGTCCCACCGCACTCACCTCCGGCTTGAGATCAACGATAATCTCATTCGCATCATTAATATGGGGGGTTACATTTAAAACCACACCGGTATCACGGTAAGAAAAACCCGAAACCTCCATGCTCCCAGTATTTTCATTGCGCTCAAACGTTGGAATCGGAATCTGATCGCCCACTTGCACTTTCGCGGTTTGATTATTAAGCACAACAATGCGAGGATTCGAAATCACCTTAGAGAAAGAACTACTCTCAATCAAACTGAGCACTGAGGTAAAAGAAGAAAAGTCCAAAGTTCCATAGGTGTAGGCTCCATCAGCCACCGTCGAACCTCCCAGCGGAAAATCGCGACTGTTCAACGGATTTGGAATCGCATCTTCACTTGGATTCACAACAGGAAAAAACTGTTCAACAACGGGAGAAACTCCTTTCCCGTCATTTTGCACAAACGGAAATGTCGTCGGTCTCGATGAGCCGCTAACTCCGCCCGTCATATTCCAGTTAATACCCAAATCCTTTGAAAGCCCCTGCTGTGTACGAATAATTTTAGAATCAATGTAGGCCTGAGGAGTTACTTTGTCTATGTTTTCAATGACTTTGCCGATTTGAAAAATATTGGAAGGGATATCCGTCACAATCAACATATTCATTCTCTCGGCAATTTTCACCCGCCCACGCTCTGTCAAGATATCCTGTACCGCAAGCTGAACTTCTGTGGCCTTAGAATAATTGAGAATAAACGTTTTAGTGTCCACCGGTTCCAACTGCATTTTGTCACGCGTGGTCACTCGTATCACATTACCGTCTTTTTCATAAACGTAATTATAAGTACGCAAAATAACATCAAGCGCTTTTTGCCACTCCACATCTTCCAAGCGAATGGTTACCGCCCCGACAACCTCAGGACCCGCGACGATATTAATTCCGCTCTTAAGGCTAATCACACGCAAAACCGTTCCAATTTCCGCATCTTTAAAATCAAGACTGATTTTCGCATGAACGTCAATCACATCTGCGACAGGCGCGGCAACATCCGACACAGTGGCGGCTTGCTGAGCAAACAAACTCGAAGGAAAAGCAGCTGATAAAAAGATCCCAAGAAAAAAGGCGCTCACTTGTTTATTTTTAATCATCTTATTCCTCTTGTTGAGATGAAAGCGGTCTCTCTGACTCTGAAACCCAATATTCATTTTGTTTACCATTCTGATCTTCCATTAGCACATAAGAACGATGGATCGCCGTTACTTTTTTACCGGACACGCTCTCACCCACTTTATAAGGTTCACCACCGACAACCACCACGGAAGATCCTGTTTGGTGAAAAACAATTCCTTCGATAATGATACTTGTGTCGTGGGACTCCGTTGCATCCGGACTAATTATAGCCGCGGTTTTAATAGGGACAAACGGATCCCTTCGGCCTCCTGATTGATATCGGATTTCTTCGGAAAAACTGAACCCCGCATTTGTCGACATCATGAGGACAAAAAAAGTAATCGCACAAAAAAACCTATTTACCATTGACTTCTCCGGCGTGAGATACAGCCATTACCGTAATGTCGGCGATCTGCCGATCAGCATTATTCCCTTGTGCAGCGATCGACAAGGATTGAATTTGAAAGTACTGGGGATTTGACTCAAGCCTGCTGACTAAGTCCGCAATCTGATGATATCCCCCTTCAACCGATATCAAATAAATAAATTTCTTATACTTGTCGGAGTAAGGCGCGGGAAATGACTCGGACTGCTCCATGGGCTTCGATGACAAAACTTCCACCTGAGCATCTTGGGCTAATTGAGAAATACGTCCGAGCAAAAACGCCATTTCCTCTTCTTTAAAAAGACGCTTTTGAAACTCACTAATAAAAATCTTTGTCTCCTCTTTCTGCTCCTGTAACTCGGGTTTGCGCGGCAAAAGCACTTTCAGTCTTATTGTCTGAGTCTCAACCTCAACGATTTTCTTTTTTAAAATCGGTCTCTGAAACCAGGCCGGCTCGATTAAAAAAATGTAAGCAGAGGCAACAATCAAAACGCCGCCGCTGACTAAAAACCACGTCTTCCGGTCGACGGTTTTAAGCCATGCCAGAATCGCCTTACTATCGACCGAGTTTAACTTTTGAAAAATCTCATTCACTTTCATCTTAATCCGCCTGCCATTCAAAGTTAGCGGTGAATGCCGTCGCGGAGACCTTATCGGCAAGCTGCTTCCCTGTGGAATAAACAAAATGAGAACTCGGAATAACCATCTTCACCTGATGTAGATAATCTTCAATCTGCTGGATATTGGTTTTATCCTTAATTCCCGAAACAACCCCCTGAATTTGAAAAGATCTCTTCTTCCCTGAGTTATTAATCGAAAGGGCTGTCAGCCAAACCCCTTCCGGCAAAGATTCGCTAATTGTCTGAAGAATGGATGTTAATGCTGCTTTATTTAGAATATGTGCGTTCAAAAAATCGCGCTCTGCCTGCAAAACACTCGAAACCTCTTGTTCTAATGATCGCACCTCTTGAACGCTCGGCTGAATCGCGGCAAAATCCTGGTTAACCTTGACGAGTCGCCCCTTAAGCCCCAAGTAATCAAAGTAAAATAACAGCGTTACCGCAAAAAAAACAACCGCGACCGCGAGGCCGCCCCCAAGAACCATTTGCTTATTACTGACTAATGCCGGAACTCCAGGTGCGGATGCTTTTGGAGACTTACTCTTTTTTACCGGACGTAATTCGGGCGGAAGCAGGTTGATTTTAATCATGTTCGCGTAAAAGAAGCCCCATAAGCACGGGCAAATCAGGAAGGATGCTGTTAAAAAGATCCCGCGAAACCAGAGAACCAAACTCTAACTTGGAACTGATGTCCATGTTTGAAATAGGAATATCCAAGCTTTTTTGAAGGGCCTCGAGTATAAATTTTTGATTCGATCCCAAGCCACAAACAAATAACTTATCAGGACTCGCGCCGTCCTCAGACTGATCACGGTAAAAATCGAACGAAACCTTCACGTCATTGATCAAACTCTCAATACTATCCGTAAAGCTCGCGTATTGATCGGGAGCGGCTTCGAGACGCCCTTCAATAAACTCAACAATCGCCGCGTCCGCCAACATGGCACGGCTTTTAAGCTTTTTGGTGATATCCTGCGTGCCGAATGAAAGATCACGGATAAAACGCGGCAACCCCGCGCGTACAACGCCCAGCGTTGAGACATGAACACCCAAATCAAGAATGCCGGCATGCCCCTTGTAGTCTTCAGCGTGAAAAAATTCCAGTGATTTCATACACGCGAGCATATCAACATCCACAACCGAAATTTCCGACCCAATATCTTTAAACTGTCGCACAAGCGGATCTAAATAATCTTTTTTGGCGACCGCCACAAAAATTTCCGTATTCTCCGTCTGGTCCACTTTAATCGATTCCTGAAGAACAGAAAGATCCATATAGAGATCTTTAGCTTCATAAGGAACATACTGCTCAATCTCAAACTGCAAAACTCCGCGCAATTCCTGCTCTGTCATTTTAGGAAATCTCAAAAAACGTGTAATCACCTGAGGTGACTTGAGAGAAATGCGAATCTCATCGCGCAAACACCGCTCATCGCTGAAAAGTTTTTTTAACGCCGCGGGCAAGTCCATGTTCGCTGTCAAAGGCACTGACACAAGCTGATTTAAGCACAGCTTATGCGGAGTAACTTTTCCTTCAGCAAAAAAAACACGGGTTCGGCCAAGATCGATCGCCCGATGATAGTGATTAGGCGTAGATTTGCCGGATATCGGAGATGATTTAAATATTTTTTTTGTAATCGTATTAAGGAATTGCATTTATTTTACCAAGGAAGCCCGATGCGGAAAACCGCACCGGGCTTTTAATCGCAACCCCCGGCTTACGCAACGGCAAAATACCGGT
>DDUN01000035.1 GCA_002344825.1 Candidatus Multiplicimicrobium inquinatum
AACTTCGTTCGTAATATCATTCGTTGCGACTGAACCGCCGAGAGAATTGGAACCGACTGAAACCGCGCCCGCGAGCGAGCGGATTGTTGATTCATCGTAAGCTTCGATTTTAACTTTACCGGATGCGTCAACGTCGGCGCCCCCGGTGACACGGGCCATAACATCATTTTCAACTTCATTCAATGTCACCGCGCCGCTTAAACCGGCCTGGCCGCCGACTGCGCCGGAAGCCGCGAGAGCATCAATGTTATTTTCAGCATAAGCATCGAGAGAAATTTTACCGCCGGTCGATGTCACCGTAGAGTCGTCGATCGTGGTCAAAATCTGATTCGAAACGTCATTCAAAGAAACGACCGCGCCGACGGAGTTGTTACCGCCGCCCGCAACCACGCCGCCGAGGGCCTGGATTGTGGAAGTATCCGATGCTTTCATCGTGATATCGCCCGTTGCATCAACGTCAGAGTCGGAAACAATTTTCGTTTCCGTAATATTGCGGATGTCATTGTCGGAAACACCGGCAGCCAGAGAATTACCTGCCGTACCCGTACCGCCGACCGTAATCACTTTTACCGTACCGGTAGTTTCAGCCGTCATATCAATCTTACCTTTTGAGTCGAGGCGTCCGCCGTCGACATAAGCGCGGGTCTCATTATCAATGTCATTTGCACCGGTCGAACGTCCGTAGCCTGACTGGCCGGAAGCCGAGATGTTGCCGGCTACCATAAAAATGTCGGCGTCGTTGACTGCCTTGATTTCAATATCGGAATCGGAACGCACACCCAGACTTTTCTTGCCCTTGACGCCGGCTTCAACTTTTTGCTCAACTTCGTTGTCACTGGTGCTGCCCGAAGATGCCGTACCGGAAGTCGCGATACCGATTGAAGCGGAATAGCCTTCGATCTTGCCCGTTGCCGAAGAATCCAGCGTGATTTTTCCGGTCGATTTGATGTCGGAGTCTTCCGAATAAGCCTTAACATTGTTCTTGATCAGATTGCTCACGGCGCCGCTGCCCGATCCGCCTTTACCACCGCCCGCGATGGAGCCGGCTACGGCGAAAATTTCGGAGTCGTCATTCGCTTTGAGCGTGAGAGTCTTTGAATTTTCCACATCCGATTCGAAAAGATAAGCTTCGGTGTTGTTCGTAATGTCGTTATAAGCCATCGAACTCGCGATTGCGCGGCCCGCGGCGCTGGCGCCCGAACCCGATGCGTTAATCGAAGTGATCTCGGATTCATTTGTTGCTTCGATTTTCACATCACCGGTAGCGTCGACCGTGGAGTTGTTAACGTAAGACTTGGTGTTAGCCACAATGTCGTTGTTGGTATAGGAGCCTGCAAGACCGATGGAAGTTCCGCTTTGCGTGTTGATTGTCACCGCGCCGGAAACAGACTCGATTTCGCCGCCCGTTTTTGAGGTAACAGTGACGTCGGTGGCTTCTTTAATATCAGAATCGTCGATAATCGCAGATGTATTGTCGCGGATTTTATTCAGCGAAACGTCGCCCGAAATACCGATACCAAAATTTCCTGCGGAAGGCACCTTCGCGTCAGGCATGACGATCGCGGCTGCGAGCGAATAAGTGCCGATGAGGCCTGTATTTTCTGCTTCAACCGTCACATTGGAATCAGATGAAACGGAACCCGTCGAGCTGTCAAAGTCCCCGACTTCGTTACCGATAAGAGCACGTGTATCACGGTCGATTTCATTCAAAGAAACAGACGTGCCGATGCCGACATTGCCGGCTTTCGAAATACCGCCTGCGACGTTAATAATTTTAGCTTCGTCTTTTGCATGAACAAGCACGCCATTCCCCGTATCCGCGCGCGTATCAATGATCGCGCCGTCATCAATCTGCGCGATGACGGTGTCATCAACACCCTGGAATGAAAACGCACCGTTGAAACCGAATTGACCGCCTTTGCCGCCCGATTCCGCGATAGAAATAGTCTTGTTGATCGCATCCGACTGAACAGCAACGGTTTCACCCGAAACTTCGGCGCCGGTTTTAATGCCTGCGTACACATTATTAACATAGTCCACTTCGAGATAAGCCACACCGATACCGCCCTTAGCTCCGCCGGTGGCGACAGGGTTTAAACCGAAATTGCCTGAGATGTTCAGTGTTTCAATTGAAGTGTCTGCCGTAACGGAAACATCCTGCTGATCGGTACGGTACAAAGCGGTTTGGTTAATGTTCGCGTTCTCGTCGATGTAGGCTTTGGCATTATTTTCGAGAGTCAGAATGTTTACAGAGCCCGCGACACCCACATCTTCACCGGTAGCGGAAGCCTGCGCCCATGAAGTGAAGAGACCGTTCTGAACGCCGAGGTTCGGATTAATTTTGTCGAGAATATCGCCGACACCGTTGATTTGGTCCCACTGAATGCTGTAAGGATTGACCGCTTCAGCGTGGACGATGACATCTTTATGAGCATCGACGGTGGCGCCGGTACCAATGCGCGCTTCAGCGTTATTTTCAAAATCACCGATAACGACAGCTGCGGAAACCGCAACGTTTTTCTTCGTATCATTCGTCATGTTGGCTGTATCAACCGATGCGATGGCACTCGTTTCGGGGCGCTCGCTGGAAACGGCGTTCACTTTGACATCACCTTTACCTTGAACGGTTGCGTTATCGGCAATCTCAGAAGTCACCGTATTAATATGATCAGAAAATGCGAATGAAGCGGCAAGACCGAAGGGCTGTGAATTGGGATCCTTGGTGGTCGCGGGCTTCTTCGCGCCGGCCACTCCGTTGATCGCGCCGTTCAGGCCGCCCACAACAAGACCCGCTACAAGACCCGAGCCGGCCGCAGAAGCAGCGGAAACGTCATTCTTGTCGGCCAGCATCTTCGCACTGACTTCAATATCGCCGTCGGCCTTCGCGGTACCGCCAAGCGAAGCGTTCGTCGTGGATTCGGAGTCAGACATTGCGAGCGCGATACCGAGCACACCGTCTGTATAGGCACCGCCCGAAGCGTTCACGTTCTGGTATTTATGTGTATCTGCTTTAACAGTAAGATCGTCGCCCACTTCAATGTTGGATGCGCCCTTCACAACGGATTCGGAAACCGTAGTGGAATCCGCACCCGCAAAAGTGACCGCGAGCGGAGCTTGACCACGCGTACCGAGATGAGCGACGGTGACGTTGACTTCCGTTTTCGAGTTGGCAAATGATTCAATGTTCACGTCCTGAGTGGCTTTGATCGTGGCACCGTCAACGGTAACCTTGGCTGTCGTCTCAGTTTCACCGTAGCCGATCATAAGACCTTCC
The DNA here is from genome assembly GCA_002344825.1 of Candidatus Multiplicimicrobium inquinatum. Classification (GTDB taxonomy): domain Bacteria; phylum Omnitrophota; class Omnitrophia; order Omnitrophales; family Aquincolibacteriaceae; genus Multiplicimicrobium; species Multiplicimicrobium inquinatum. Next base: position 3,275 of record DDUN01000035.1, read on the forward strand.
GTACCAATCAGCGTTACGGTCGCGTCGGACTTCGCATCCGCCTTGATCTTCACGTTAGTGCCTTCAATACGGCTGCCTGAATTCACTTCAACCTGTGCGTCGGAATACGCAACCGCAATACCGCCGCCAAAAACAGTGGCGGGACCGCCGCCAATATTCAGAAGACCAATACCCCAGTCGATTGCGCTGTCGCTGTCCATAAAAGTACGGCCCGCGACCGCCGTTGCGAGGATATCGATTGTGTCGCCTTTGATGGTGGCGTTATTAATCGTGATTTTAGCAACTGCATCGTTATAGTTGATAAGAGGTGTAATGGTAGTTGCAGTGTCGGTGGCCTTCAGCGAAACGTCGCCGCCGCTGAAGCCGTTGCCGCCCTGCGCGAGAATCTGCGCGCCGCTGCCGATTTCGATTTCGCGCGCTTCAAAAGTTAAATTACCGGAATTACCGGTGGAAGTTCCGTTGAGATGATCGCCGCCAGAAACCTGACGGCTTGAAATAGTAACGCCCGAAGCGACCGTAATTTTATTGTCAGCCTGAAAAGTTTTATTCGCGCCGAAAGTAAAGTCATTGACCGTGACCGTTAAATTCGTCGGATCGACTAAAATTTCTCCAAGCTCGCCGCCGTTCACGCCGGCACTTGCCTGCATCGAACCGCCTTTTAAGAAAACATCCCCAAGCGCGCTAAATTCCACAAAGCCGCCGTTACCCATTTCGCCCGCGCCCGCGTCAATCAAAGCAAAATCATCCAGCAAAGCCGACTTGTTTCCGAAAATAACAACGATACCGCCGTCCGCGTCCGTTCCCACGCCCTTCGCGGTAATACGGGCATGATCCGTTACCTCAATTTCATCACCGCGTACATCCACTTTTCCGCCGCCTGAATTTTGACCGGACGCGTTCAAAGCACCCGTCAAGCTCACTTTACCTGTTGAGCCGCCGCTCAAATAAATTTCGCCGTCTTTTTCTTCAAGGCTTTGAGCTTCTACCGTTCCGGTAATATTAATCATTTGGTCAAAAGCTTTTTCACGCGCCGCGGCATTCAAAACAACGATTCCGCCGTTGGCCTGAATCAAACCGGCATTCGTAATGAGACCGCCGGTTTCCACCAGCTGTCCCTGCGCGTCAAAGACCTGGCCTTTTTCGCCGGTCACGCCTTCAAGACTGATATCGAGAATACCGTCGCGCGTCAGAGGAAAAGAAACTTTATCGCCGGCGATCAAGGCAATCGCGCCGCCTTCAGCCGTAATTTTACCGAAGTTATGCACTCCGCCATTGCCCGCGACCAAAGCAAGAACATCTTTGGTTAAATTATGAATTTCACCGGTATTTAAAATAGAACCGCCGGCATAATCCGGAGTTTTTGAAAGTTCAACGACACCGCGAAAAAAAGCTTCTTCGTTAATTCCCAGGGTGGTAAGCAGCAGGCGCCCTTCGGAGGTAATGTTGCCGGTATTAATAATGCTTTGCGCCACCATGGCAATGTCGCCGAAAGTAGCAATGTCACCGAAGTTAAAGAAATCGCCGAATTTGAAAATGCCGCGTCCGTCCAATTTAAGCGCGCCAGTCGCGTCAACAACTTTGAATGAAGCGGATTGGCCTTCGGCAACCGTTACATTACCAAGCTCAACGGATTGACCATCTTCGACTGTATACTCTTGCGCATACCCGGTGATGCAATAAGTGAAAAGATGCGTCACCGTCAAAAGAACCGCGACAAACTTTCGGATTGATTTCATTCTTTTCCTTACTTTGTTTTTTCGATTTTCAAGATTCGAAAAACTGGACATTTTTTTGCAGACCAAAAAGATTCTTCAAAACATAACAGACGCAATCCTAAATACAAACTTACGAAAAGCGCTGTTATGCCCTGCTATAAGGCTTTACTTCGTGCTCAGGGCTTAAAAACTCTGCCCCAACAAACGGCTTAAGGAGCCTCGGCCGAAATACCGTAATAAAAAGCGCTGTTCGCGCCGTCCACCGCCTGATCGCCCAAACGCGCCGCCCACTGAATGCGTCCGTAAATACGGTCAAAAAAGTGAATCTTGATACCCGCACCGGCGCCCGCGAGAGTTTTGTCATCACGCTCTCCGTTGAGAGGCTTACGCAAAGCTCCCGCGCCAAAGTCAAAAAAGCCGATAGCCTGTATCTGCTGGCGCAGCGGCATGCTGGAATACGGAAGCTGCCAGTCTTCCGGAAAAAAATAAGAAGGAATTGAAAGTTCGTTCGTTAAGAAGGCACCGTAATCGGCAAGATAATCACCCTCGGAATAACCGCGCACCGAAAATGCGCCGCCAAGCCGCAACTGTTCGGAAGGCGCAAGACGATCCGGTGAAAGCTGCGCGTTACCGCGCAAAGTCAACATCATGCCCGCGGGCAAACGCTGATAACGGATCAAACTTGTCCGGTACGCAAAAAACTGTCCGCCTGTTCCCGTGCGTGTCGCGCCGGAATCTACCTTGTCACTCGCGCCCATGAATCCGGAAAAGCCAAAATGAAAACTATGCGGAAAGTAAGTTCTTCCCCAACGATCGGATTGCTCCAAATTGACGCCCGTGTTTAAAACGCGGAGCTCATCACGGCCTGCCTTGCTTCCTAAAATCCGATTCTCAATACTTTTCGCGTCAAAGCCAAGATTGAGAGTTGTTTTTAAAAAAGAAACCAACTTGACCGGCTGGAGAATTTCCAATCCATAGGTTGATGCTTTGCCGCGCACATTCAAATCCTTAAAGTCACCGCCCAAATGAATGCGGGAATGCGAATGAGAAAAACCAACCTGGGTCCGATAAGGCCCGACCGGGATACTATACTGCGTCCCCACCGCCCAAGCACCGGAACCCAACTGAAACCGTGTGGCGAATTTATCCATTTGGCCGAGCAAATTATTATGCGTCAGCCCCACACCCCAACGCGTAATGCCCGTATTATCTGTTCCTAAATTATTAATGTCGGTGTTGATGTGCAAAGGAAATTTATCTTTGATGTCAAAAACAATATCCGTCGTATCTTTCTCGACTCCAGGCTTTAAGGACGCACGCGCTTTAATATCAGGCTGTTCATTCAAATAGCTCAAAGAAGATTGCAGTTCAGGAAAAGAAAGAACTTCATTCTGGGTCAAATGGATCGCGCGTTTTAAAACCCGTTCAGAGTACCAGCGGTTGCCTTCAATCGTCACATTGCCGATCCGTCCTTCGACAACCACGAATTCAACCACCCCGCCCGAAACTTTTTGCGGACTAATATAAACGTAAGCCGCGATAAAACGCTCGTCGCGGTAATAGGATTTGATTTTTGAAACAATCTTTTTTAAATCGCGCAAATCAACTTGTTTGCCTATCCATTCGCCGGCAAGAGGCTCAAGCTCTTCGGAGGAAATAATTTGATTACCGGTAACTCTGATGCCCTTTAATTCAAACTGAGGGCCGCCGGTTTCAGCATCGATATCTTCGGGTTCGATTTCAGCGGCTGGCTGAGGTGCGGTTTGAGCACTGCGTTCTTCCGCCTGCATTTCTGTTTCACGCTGAAAACGCTCTTGCTCGGCCCCGGCTGTTTCTCGTGCAGGGATTTGAGTGGCATCCTGAGCGAACGACAAGGTACACACCGCGCAAAACAATGCGGTGAGGAATGAACTATTATTTTTTGTGAGCACTTTGTTTCCGGACAACAGGGTTAATTTCGCATTGACTGCAATAAGACGGCGTCAGTTTAGTAATCGCATAACAATAAGTCAACGTAGAGCTGTAGTTTCTTACGCGGGTGGATAAAGTTGATCAAACTTGATCGTCTGAGAACTCTTTTTTAATTTCATTTTTTCTTAAGAAAAGACAAGGAACAAACAAAAACCGCTCAAAAAAGATTCGGGATGCTCTTCAGCCACTATTACATTTCTCTCAAAATGGCTCGGATACTAGGCCTTGTCCGATTTGATTCTTGAGACAAGGCACGGTCTTGGAGTTTATTTTTAAATTTAAGGAAAGACCAGGAACAAATGAAAAACTGAGGAGGCGTAGTGTGAACCTACGCCGCACGATAGTTTTGAAATTTGTGACGCCGTAGATGAGCTATTTTCAGAGAAATGCTACTTGAAGAGTTTGGGTGGTCCGAAAGGCTTCATCCACACCAAAAAAACCGGCATGACAATCAGCGTGCAAATCATCGCGATAAAAATCGCCAAGCTGGTTAAAACTCCGAAATAAACCGTGGGACGCACGCTTGCAAAAACACTGGAAGCGAATCCCACGGAAAGAATCAATGTGGAAGTCACCAGCGACGCGCCCACATGCCTGTATGTGTGATGCAGGGCAACCAGATAATTTTTTCTTTTTTTAAATTCAATCTCAAAGCGATGAATAAAATGAATCGATGAATCAACAACTAACCCCAAAACAATGCCCGAAATCATTGCGGTCGGCATCGAAAGCTCAATTTTCAAAAAACCCATTACCGCGTAAACAAACAGAATGGGAAGCAAATTAGGAATCGCCGCCAGCAATCCGACCCGCACAGAACGGAAAAGCAGAACAATTAAAAATAAAATTGAAAAAAAGGAAACACCGAAGCTGCGTAATTGATAATCCACCAGTTTTTTCGCCATTTGCCCAAGCAGAGTAATATTACCGGTGACTTCACAATCAAAATCGGCGGAAAGTTTTTGCCGTATAATCTCGCGAATACGCATATCCAAAGCGTCTCCTTCGCGGGTCCCCACCGCGCGGATGCGGGCTTCCATGCGCAACTCCTGAAAATCATGTGAAATCCACTGTAAAGTATCCGCGGGGCTTTTATTCATCATTTCATTTAAATAAAGATCGATGCGCTTATCATCCTTGGGAATCACGTAAGACTCGGCTTTATCTTCCACGGTGGAATGAATTTTCTTTACCAGACTGGTAATCGCGTTGACCTTACGCACTCCATCCAACTTTTCAATTTCGGTTTTGAAGTCATCCATTTTCTGCAAAGCGCCATGCGTCAAAAACGGCTTTCCGTCTTTGCGGCGAAAGACAAAGGCCATGTTATAAACGCCGGTAATGTTGTCGTCGATAAAACGCGTCGCTTTGGCGAGCGTGGAATCCGGCCGCAGTTGCTTAACCAGACTGGTATCCACTTCCAGCTTTTGCAAACCGTAATAAGCAACAATCACCAAAAGAATCGTGAACAAAATAATCAATCGGCGCATTTGATATTCAATTTTCTCGACAAAATCGACCACCCTTTTTTCCCACCAGCTTTCTTTTTTGACATGCATAAAAAGCGACGCCGGCAACATAGGAAGAAGCACGGGAATCACCACCATATGAATCACATAAGAAAAAAAGGTTCCTAAGCTGGCGAAAAGCCCGAAGCTTTGAATCGCCGGAACAGGATTCAGCATGAGCGAAGCAAAACCCAAAATGGTTGTGAAATGCGCCAGGAAAGTCGGCTTGGACAATTGCTTCATCGTCATATACACAACATACTTCATGGTTCGGGGATCACGGCGCGACGATTTCCGAATATCCAAAAACAAATTAATAAAATGAACCGAGTTCACAACGGCGATAATCATGATCACCGGCGCCAAAAGCGAAGTCACCAAATTAATTTCCTGGTTCAACGCGTGAATGCTTCCCATGGTCCAAACCAAAGTCATCAAAACGGTACTCATAGCCAAAAACACACAAATCAAACTGTGGTAAATCAAATAGATGGAAAGCATCAAAAGCAAAACAATCAAAGGCACAAAAATATACTGGTCTCGTTGAATAAGGCGGATAAACTCGGCTTGCTCCACCGGCGCGCCGGCCAAATAAAACCGCATGTCGGAAGACTCATAGCTACGCAATGTTTTGTGCAGCTTCGCCATAAAATCACGGCTTTCAGGCTTAGCGCCTTTCACAGTTTTGGGGGGCTTGAGATAAATCAAAATGGTCGCATGCTTTCCGTCGGAAGAGACCAAGTTTTTGACAAAAAGTTCATTGGAGAGAATATCTTTTTTTAGATCATCCAGCTTCCTGTTCCCGGTCATCGCGGAATCAATCGCCGGCACCATCTCCACGCCTAAAAACTTATGGCGTAAATCCATAACGCTGGCCAAACTGTAAACACTCTCCACTTCCGGAAATTCCGATATGGATTTCGAAAAATCTTCGAGCTTAATCAGCCGCTCTTTCGTAAACAAATCCGGAGTGGCCATGGCAACCACCACCATTTGGTCGCTTCCGTAACGTTCGCGATACTCGGCGTAATACTCAAATTCGGAAGATTTTTTGACAAAAAGCGAGTCCATGGTGGGATCAATCACCAAATGCGGCATCTGCCGGGCAAAAAAAACTGTCCCCCCCATAAATAAGATAAAAAGAGGCCAGCGCAAATAAACTGTCAGGCGGCTAAATCGTTCAAACATGGGCGTCATTGTAAAGGTCGCCCCGAGCTCAATCAACGAAAAATCATGCAAAAAAACAGCGGAAGAAGCCTCTATTTCTTATTTGATGTTTCGGGTTTAGCGCATATAATTCCGCATGCTTTTTCACTGGTCTTTAGTGCCTGCGCTCATTTTGGCTTTGGTTTGGCTTTACCGAACCTTTCACGCGATTCATACGGTGCTGGTTTCTCCCCAGCTTTATCCTTCAAAGGAATCACGGCGCACGGCAACTCCTTCGGTCAGCATCCTCATTCCCGCGCGTAATGAAGAAAAAAATATCGGAACCTGTATTCGCTCACTTCTGACTCAAATCGGCAGTCATGATGAAATCATCGTCGTGAATGATCGGTCAAGCGACCGCACCGAAGAAATCTTAAAAAGCTTGGGGGCGGAACTTGTAATAGACAACAGACACGAAAAAAAACAGCTGCGCTATATCAATTTGGACCATACCGATGAAACCTGGACGGGTAAAAATTACGCGCTTCACCAAGCGATGCCCTTCGCCAAAAGCGACTGGCTGCTTTTCACGGATGCCGACACGGAACATTACCCTGGAAGCCTTGCCGCCACCTTAGAGTACGCTCAAGTCAATAAAATCGATTATTTGACGCTCTTTCCGCAATGCGTCACCAAAACATTTTGGGAACATGTGATCCAGACCTGCTCGTTTTCTTTTATTGGTCTGTGGTTCCCTATTCAAAAAATCAACAATCCAAAATCTGAAAAATATTTCGCGAATGGCCAATACGCTTTGCTGAACCGCGCGCATTATGAAAGAATCGGCGGACATGCAGCGGTTAAAGGAGAGTTCCTGGAAGATTTCGCCATGATGAAAAAAACCAAGGAAGTCAGCGCGCGCGGATTAGTCGGTGTCGGCGTGCATCTGTATGGCACCCATATGTATGACGGACTGCCGCAAATTTGGCGCGGGTGGCGGCGCATTTATCTGCATGGCTTCAACCGCAACCCCTGGGTTTTGGGGCGCAAAGCATCCGGTCTTCTGCTCTTTTCGGTATTTCCGTTTGTCGTTTCGCCGTACCTGCATTGGCTTGCCTGGAAAAACCCATCCACTTATCTTTTAACCGATATTATCCTGCATGTCGCATTAATCAATATTTTTGTGGTCGCCTGGAAAGCCAGCTCTGTCATCCGCGCGAAAAAAATCTATTCCCTTCTTCACGCGCTCGGCGCATTCATGCTCGCCCTGATCTTTTTTGACGCGATTCATGTCGCGGTGACCGGCAAAAAAACTAAGTGGAGATAGCTTAGTCGCCGCGGGGCTTTAAGTCCTCATCGCCGGACAGGCTTGCCGCTCCAAAGCCGCGGCCGGCTTCGGAAACCATATTTTGCTACGGTGTTTTTTAAATGAAGGAAGTCATTTAAAAACACCTGCCGCTCAATAAATAATCAGACTCATTTTTTAAGAATTATTTATTTCCGCGATGCCGCAAAAGATTGCTTTCCTGGGAAAAGAGAAACGTAAGATTTGAAGACTGCTCAAAAGGGTTCAGATACAAGGCGCATGCAAACGACCGCGGAGGCGTATGGGGCAATACGCCGCACAAGGAAGTGCAGCATGCAACGCCGTAGATGAGCCCTTTTCAGCAGTCTAGTTCACTACTAAGTAGCCGACTTTGACGGCATAGCCGATGAGCGTTCGAAGAAACTCCGCGTCCGTTACGGGAAATTTGACGCCTGTTCCCTGAAGAGCTTTTTCGGTTTCGGTGGTGTCGAAGGTCAATAAATCATTTGAATAGCCGAGATAAGGACGCAGCATATCAAACACATACTTCTCATCCGGCTTCAAACAATCGGGATCAAAATCATCAGGATCAACAAGCTCGATTTTAGGAACTTTCGGATACACCTCATCTTTTAAATCAAGCAACATGCCGATGGTCGGGGGATCTTTCGCGACTAAATGAAAGGTCTTGCCAATATTCGCGGGATTTTTCACAAGCGCCATGGTGCCATGAATCACGAAATCAATCGGGACAATATTAAACCGATGGTGACGGCGGCCGACTAACTTGGAAATGACTCCGTGCGCAAACAATTTGAAGAAAGGATAGATCACATTAAAATCCGAAACTTCACCCGTTTTTGAATCTCCCACGACAATACTCGGACGAATGATAATAACCGGCAAACCTTCGGACATGGCTTCACGGACTTTTGTTTCTGAACGATATTTGCTGGATTCATAAAAGTTCGCGTGGCCGGGGCTTGTTGGTAAACTATTTTCACGGGAATGACATTTCTTCAAACTGCCGGCGACATAGGCCGTACTGAAATAAACAAATTTTTCGAGTTTGCCTTTAAAACGCCAAATACGCGCGATATGCAAAGCCTGTTCAGTGCCATAAAAGTTGATTTTCATGCAATCTTCTTCGCTGCCGTTTAACGCGGTCAGCGCGGCAATATGATAAAAATCATCTACTTCTTTAGTTAAAGATTGGATCAAAGGCTCACTCAAACCCAAATTAGGAAGAGTGACATCCCCTTCGACAATGCGAACGCGGGACAAATGCTCGGGCTTAACCTTTGAGTCTAAAAGCTTATGCACGCGCTCTTCAGCGGTATGTTTGTGCGATGACCGCGCGAGTAAAACGACTTCATCGTCAGTGTCAGCCAAAATTTGGCGGACGAGATCGCGCCCCAAAACTCCGGTGGAACCGGTAATAAATAATTTTCGTTTCATCATTTTCCGTTTTGTTTTTACTCTGGGCTATAAGCCGAAGCTTGCTTCGAACCTATGGTCGTATGACCACGCCCAACCGTATCTTTTAATATTTCTTAAGTACAAGGCAAACATTTTGTCCGCCAAACCCAAATGAGTTGGCAATCGCGGCATTCACTTCTGATTTTCGCGCATGATTCGGAACATAATCCAAATCACATTCCGGATCCGGCTCACTCAGGTTAATCGTCGGCGGAAGCATCGAATCACGCATTGCAAGCAAACAGGTTTGCGCCGCCACCACCCCCGAAGCCGTAATCATATGCCCCAGCTGCGACTTAATCGAGCTCATCGGCACTTTCTTGGCGGCATCTCCAAAAACCTTCTTAATCACGCGCGTTTCCGACGCGTCATTTACCGCGGTGGAAGTTCCGTGGGCACTAATATAGTCAATTTCGCTTGGCTGTAAACCGGATTTCCTCAGCGCCTGAGTCACGGCATCCGCCGCGCCTTTCACTTCCGGATCCATATCCGTCAAACGGTAAGCGTCCGCCGTACAGCTTTGTCCAAGAATTTCACCCAAAATCTTGGCTCCGCGCTTTTTCGCATGCTCATACTCTTCTAAAACCATCACCCCACCGCCCTCGGCCATCACAAACCCGCTTCGGGTTTTATCAAAAGGACGCGATGCCTTTTTTGGCTCAGCGTTATTCGTGGAAAGCGCGGTCAATAAACCAAACCCTGAAATTCCCAAAGGATAAATCATCGAATTCGATCCACCCGCTAACATCAAATCAGCATCGCCGCGTTTGATGAGTTCGAAGCCTTCGCCCAACGCCTGTAAAGAAGCAGCGCAGGCGGTAATGCAGTTTGAAACCGGTCCTCGCAACCCAAAAATGCGCGCAAGATGGCTAACGGTCATAAAAGATTGCGACTCCAGTTCTAGCCCGCCTTTTAAATACTTTTGGGCATTCTGAACATATAAATCCGCATCCACTTTGCCGTCGGGAGTCGATGAAGAAATCAAAGTCTTCGCGAAACCATCCGAGTCAGTACCGCTGTCGCCCGCCGCGAAATAAATCCCGAAACGATCCGCGTCATAATCACTTGGTTTAAGTCCGGACTCCGCCAACGCTTCCTCTGCGGCTTGCAAAGCAAAAAAAGTTCCGCGAAAAGCGTCTTTCAGCAAAGGATCAAAGTCCTGCCATTTTTTAAACGGAAAATCTTTCACTTCACCGGCAATCTTGGTCGCGAAGCCGGAAGCATCAAAAATCTTGATCAAATCAATGCCTGATTCTCCGGCCAGAATTCTTTTCCAGGTTGTTTCCAAATCACAGGCCAAAGGCGTCACCGCGCCCATTCCTGCCACGACCACGCGTCTTAGACTACTCATGCTTTAAACTTTCTAAAAATAAGCGCCGTATTCTGCCCGCAAAAACCAAATGAGTTCAGCATCACGGTTGAAATTTCTTTTTCTGTCGATGGAAAACGGTTTTCATAAACCGCCGCCGCGGCCGCCGCGCTTTCAATCCCGCCCGCGGCATATACCGTATGCCCAATCAGCGGTTTTAAAGCGGCCACATAAACCCCTTTTGTCAAACAAGCCTTAAGCGCCGCTTCTTCCAGAAGGTCGTGGTCACGCATACCGCTGCCATTGGCAATCACCGCGTTCAAATCAGAAAAAGACATTCCCGCGTCCTGAACCGCGCGGCGCATGGCTTTTTCTTTGCCGGAACCGTCGTGATGCTGAATAGGGCTCGTGTTGCTATCCGGCGCGGAACCCAAACCGCAAAACTCCGCGTAAATTTTCGCGTTGCGTTTTTGCGCGTGCTCAAGCGATTCCAAAACCAAAACACCGGCCCCTTCGCCGACAACCATGCCATCCGCATACTGTGAAAAAACATGATGTACACGGCTCGGTGAAAGCATATTGAAAAGTTGAAAACGCGAAATTCCCATCGGATTTAATTTTGAATCAGCACCGCCCGCAAGCATCACTTCCGCGTCGCCCCGTTCAATCACGCGTGCCGCTTCGCCGATGGCTTGCGCGCCCGAAGCCGCGGAAAAAGTCACCGTATTGGAATAACCCCGCAACCCAAATTCAATCGTGACATGGCTGGCGGGCATATTGGGTAAATACTTCAGCATCCAAAGCGGAAAAAAAGAGGGCGAACCTTCACTACCGAACTTGGGCATCGAAAACGATCCGTCGGGTAAAACCGCTTTTTGATAACCTGAGGCAAGTTCTTCCAATTCATTGTTGATCACGCAGGAGCCGATCACCACACCGCTTCTCGCAAGGTCGAGCGTTGAGAGATCCATACCCGCGTCTTCGAAAGCAAGTTTCGAAGCAGCCACCGCGAATTGAATATCACGCGACATTAATTTAATATTTTTGCGGTTCTTAACGTATTGCTTAGGATCAAAATCAGGCACTTCCCCGCCAAAGAGAGATGGAAAACGAGTCACTGTTCGCAGCGCTGACTGCCCCTGAAGACAAGCATCCCAAAACGGCTTCCACCCCGCACCGCAAGCACTTAATACGCCCAAACCTGTAATAACAACTCTGTTCTTCACTTTAGTCTTCAGTCTTTGGTCTTCGGTCAATTTTCTGTCTTACCTGATAGTATTCTAAAAACTCCGGATGAAAAGTGACAGAGATTTTACTGCCGTCCAAATCACCCGCATCAATCAAAAAAAGTTTAGCGGACGCGACCTTGGTTTCGCCCGCAAGAATATGCGCTTCAATCCAGGAACCTTGCTCGCCGACACCCTCACGCGCAAAAGCTTCGACAGTCAACGGTACCATTTCCAAAAGTGCCAGGTTGTTTTCTAACCCGGCACTTTTGGAAATGGTACCGAATTCAGCCGACTCCACTTTGGCGAAAACAACATTTCCCGCAAAATCATGCTGAGACCCGATTACCAAACCACCTGTTTGCGCCATCATCTCCAGCATCAAAAATTCAGGGGCATAATCCGACACCCAATT
>DDUN01000079.1:0-8094 GCA_002344825.1 Candidatus Multiplicimicrobium inquinatum
GAAAGCGCCACTTCGCCCATTTCAACCTTTCGGGACTCCATTCCAATGATATTCTGCGCCTGCTCGATACCCTTTTGCGCTTGATCAATGCCTATTTCTAGTGCCGCTATATCTTGATTAACGGTTTTAATCCTCTCTTGAATCTCCGCTTTCTCCTTCTTTAGCCCCTCTAATTGAGCTTGCTGCTTTTCTGTTTTGTTATTAATCGCCTCTAGCTTTTGAATTTGCACATCAACTGACTGCAGCTGCTCATTTAACTTTTGCGCATTTTCGGCTTTTGTGCCAATTTCTTTCATGGCGGTTTCAACCGCATCTTTGCCTGCTTGAATTTTTTGCTGCGCGTCATTAATTTTTTCTAAAGCCTTTACCTGGTCTGAAACTTTTTGATATTGCGAATCCGTTTCCTTTAATTTTTGAAGTTTGCTCCGTGTCTCAGCAAGCAGTTCACCGGATTCTTTTAAGACGGATCTCTCAAGGTTCTTTTCTTCTTTTTTCAAATTATGAATTTCTTTCTCCCGTAAACGATAGGCTTCCGCGTAAGCTTCCATGACAGCCGGCGATTTTACCGCTGCTTCGAGGGTTGCCTGATCTGATAATTTGAAAGCGTCCAGTTCGGTCACTTCATTAAGACGTCTTAAGGCTCCGATTCCCGCGCGCTGATCCGCTGAAACATGAAAAATAGCATCACGCAAAATGGGTAAAAGCATTGCTTCGATTACTTGAATCTCTTTTCTTGAAAGACCGGCTTCTTCGGCAATGATGGTACGGAGAATGGCGTTCAAATCGCTTTCCGTAAGAGCCTTGCGAGAGTATCGGCTTAAATTATTCGCAATCCGATCCAAAACCTTTTTAACAATCTGAGAAGCTTTTGAATCACCAGCCTGGTTGGATTCAGACAATTTAACATCAATTATTTCCTGTGCTGCGCGGCTAATTTCGCTAAAAATATTTTCCGCGGAAAGTCTGAGCCAATATCCGCCAAGCGCAGAAGCAAACTCAACTGAAAAACGCGCGTTTTGAACACGCATTGCTTCAAGGGTCTCAAACCGGACAAGAACTCCGCGACCTGATCCATCTCCGACCCGGACACCTTCGGCATCGCGGGCAATCCGAACCTGACTTGCCGCATTCCTCGAGTCCCGCCCAAAAGGTAAGACGATAAACCCTTTTTCACGAGCCCGACGGCCAAGGGTCGGTGTCATGCCGCGCGCTGCTTCTGCCAATTCCGCCGCGGGTTGTGACGGTGGTGATATATGAATATCTTGGGGGTTTGAAATCAATTTTGCGCTTCCAACAAGCAAAGCGAGAGTGCGTAATGCCGCCGGAATGAAATGCTCAAGTTGGCTATTAAGCAACTCTTCCGTCAGCTTAAATCGCAGAGAATCTTTACCGTCTAACTTCGCCACTAAATCCCGCACAGTTTGAGGTGCTTTCAAAGCCGCCTTCGAAGCGTCCGATTCACCTTCAGATTTTCTGAACCGCGCATCAGCATGATAAACTTCAACTAACCGCGCTAAATCAACAGCTGATTCACCGCGATTCGCCGCAAACGCTTCCTGTTGTAAATGATTCTCAAGCCTTTGTATTTCAACCATGCTCGTCCATTGACGAACCAAAGACTCCACCGCTGCCGCGTCAGGAATAAGAGCATCAAATTTCAATCTTTCAAGAGCATGGACAATATCTTCAATCCGGGAGGATTCCGGCTTGGCGGATTCAGCAGGTTTAGAAGCGTCAACCTTTTCCCCAGGTGCCCTCACCGCTTCGCCTTCAACTTTCGCCGGCGCAGGGGCCAATGAATCTGGGGCTGCAGGAACAAGCTCTGTGACTTCAATTTGAGCAGGCTTGGTTGTTTCAACAACAGATTCAACTTGTTTAGCAGGTCCGGCTTCTTCAGCAGATTTAGGTAACCCCGCAACGGATTCAATTGATTTGGGCGCTTCGACCGCTACTTCAGGCTTTCCCGCCTCAGATAAAGTGGTTTCAATCGTTTCAGTAAGTTTAGGGGCTGTTAATTCCGATTCAGGCTTAATCACTTCAACAAGACGGGCGGTGGTTTCTTCAGCAGATTTCTTCGTTGTGACTTTCGATTCGGGCGGAGCACGGCTCGCCGGCACTTCCGCGATTGGTTTCGTCTGCATCTGTTCTACAGGGGTGCTCAGCAAGGCTTTTCCTTCCAACACACCGGGCGCATTAATTTCCGCTCTAAAAAAGTCAGCAACGAGAGGTATTAATAAATCAAATTGAGCTTCAAATTCACGAATTGTTTCTTCAACCCGTGACAATTCGATACGCAGTTTACCGTCTTTATCACCCGTCTCTTTAATTTGCTTCTTTAATTCCGTTTTATAATTCTCAGCCGCCTGACGCGCCTGATCTTTCACCGGCCGTGCAAAATCCATAACATCCCGCTCAATACCAACCTCCGCATTGCGACCACCCAGGGCATTCGAAATAAGCTCCAGCTGACTATTCAAATCAAAGAAAGCTGCCTCAAACACCTCTTTTAAACTAAGCACTTCTTTGCGAGCCGGCTGAGTTACTTCCGCCATTTTTTCAACACCGCGTGTTTCAGCAGCTTTTTCGCGAGGAGCCACCTCTTGAGAGCTTGGATTTCGTCTTTGCCACAACAATGTCCCGACAATAGACTCGGAATGTTTATTTTCGGCGCGGCGAACATCTTTTCCTTCCAATGCCTCCGCTCGCACTTTCACATTTCTAATAAGACCTATCAGCTGTTGGTCGGTTAATTTCTTAGTAACGCGAACTGCCTGAGCATATAACTCGCCCAGCGTTTCGGTAAGCTGCTCTCTCAACTCACTCTGCCTTGCACTCTCCTGCTCCGACTTCTCAGATTTTTCATTAAGAACGCTAAATTCCTTCATCTCAGGAGACTCGTTGAATTGCTTTTCAATTTTCACAAGATCAGATGCTTTGTTCACCCGCCCGATTTTAACTCCATTAAGGTAGATATTTCTTTCTTGGTACTTGCTTACCGCAAAGGGAACGGCACTAAGCAATAGAACTACGGTTCCCCCTAAAATAGCTCCGACCGGCCCGCCAAGAAATAACCCGGCACTGATTGCAGTAAAAATTCCAGCCATTGAAAGAATCATTTCCGTGATGCCAAAGCCACCTTCCTTATTGCCCTTAAGCGCGGCCAGCTTCATGCCGCCTTTTCCGGCTTCGGCAGGTAAAGCTGTTGCTTTCGCCGATTCCACAACTTCGGATCGCGCAGTAGCGGCGCTTTCCAACTGTAATATTTGTTTTGTTTCAGCATCAATCCGCGTCTTAATCTGAAGCAACTCATCCCGCACTTCGGACCGGCGCTCTCCTACTTCCTTTAAGGCGGCTTCGATTTTAAGGCTGGCATCATTCAATTTTGCGGCATCGAGATTACCTGCTTTGAGTATTTGAAGAGCCTCGGTCTTGAATGCTTCGACCCGCTTAACAGCTTCCGGAGTCAGACCGACGGCTTCGGCTTTTCCGCCAAAAATACCGGCCGAAATTTGTTGGACGGCAGTTTCAAAATTCAAACTCTCCGTTAATTTTGAATTGCTTTTCAACGCATCAAAAATACTTTTTCCCGCGGATTCGAGCAATTTGTTTTTTGACCCGCCGAGCGATTGTCCCAACATCACTTCGAGGGCAATGCTGGACGCATCTTTAAATTCTCTGGTTTCACTGCGCGCATACCTGGTCAAAGCATCCGCGACTTCAAGCGCGTAATTAATTGTTTCTTTACTATATTTCGGGTTTCCTTTTGCATCAACACGACTACCTTCACGACTCATGCGCGTCTGCACTTCAGCAATATGGTACCCCGCGTTTTCAAATGAATTAGCCTGCGGAACAAGGAAGATCGCGTAGGAGTTAACCTCATTCATAAATTCACCCCATGATGCACGTGTTCCTGTCGACGCAGCTTTAACGAGATGCAGCGGCATCATCAAAAAGTTGCCCACCATGGAAGGAAGAGTCATGATTTGATCCAAATAATACTGTTCATCCATCGCTGAATGTCCCCCTTCTTGCGGTGAAAGTTGACCCGCTGTCGCCTGAATCGGCGCCATGATGAGATTAAACATAATCAAGTTATCAACTTGATGAAAAACTTTTTCTCCAAAGCGGCGCGGCAGACTCTTCCCAAGATTTTGAGCTGCCCCCCGGCTGAGACTGCTGAAAACCTTTACTTTTCTGAGAAGACCGCCAAGCGAGCGTGCAATACCCGAGAAAAATCCTTGCGTTTTGGACATACTACCCGCTAATCCGCTCGAGTACGTAATTCCAAAAACATGCATTACCTGTCCCAAAAGCGCGTCATGCAGCATGCGTGAACCACTCCAAGCCGCCCCATCAAAACCAAACTCGCTATGAATTCGATCAGCAACTAAATCAAGCCATCCCTCCGCTTTTTTGCCATCACTATGTCTTTGAACCATGCTTTGCAGGTCAACTTTAGAAAGGCGTTCACCCAAATTCTTGAGACCCGTCTCTCCCAGCAGCGATATCAAGAGTGTTGTAATTGGATTTCCGCTCTTTTCTCCGCCAACAACAGCCAGCAAGTATTGACCAAAACGAGAAATCGCCGGACCAAGAACATAAGCAAATAAATGGTCAATACCAAAAATAGATTGGCTCACAGGAAAAATCTTGAACATCAGAATCGAGCTTGCGGCAGATTCATAAATTTTAACGGCATCCAAAGTTAAAAGTTTGCCCGTTTTCTTCCCACCTCCTCGTATCACATCAATTACTTTAAACGTCCCCTGAGTTGCTAATTTTCCGCCTACCTGCAGGGCAATGTCAGATGTCATCACTTTTGCCGCGGCCGCATTCTTAACAAGCGATACTCCCACAGCCGCGCGGATACCAAATCCGGCTAATACAAGCATAGTCCCCCAAAACATGTAGCTTTGATTTTCCGTAAATAAACCAGTCAGAAAAAGCGCTGCTCCGGCGCCGCTTGTGATCGAGCCAATTGCATATAGTGCCCGTAATCCGCCGCCCGCCACGCTTGGCAGAAAAATCTTACCCAAGAAAAAAGGTCCGAATGCCACCAATGCCGCAATTCCGGTCAGTGTTTTGGCCATGTCCGATTGGGGGCTGGCAATTGTCCACACAATTCCGACAACAAAACCTCCCGTGGCCAGCATTTGCGTACCGCGCATCACCGCCAAAATTTTATCTCCCTTGCTGCCCGTGACCCAAAGCGCCCGAATGGGGCTGATAAGTCCGGTTGTTGCCACACCTTTAATAGATGCAAGTGCTCCCTGAGAGGCAATTTCAGAAGATTTTTTTCCGAGACCTACCGCCCATCTTCCAATGTTTCGCAAAAATCCGCCAATGAGACCGATATAGGCTCCATAGCCAAGCACACGTAACGTAATCGGCGTTTCTACCCCCATCAGCGATAATCCCAAAGAAATACTTAACGAAAAATTACCGATCGCCGTCAGGGTTCCTAAGCCCCAAGCAAAGCCAGTCCACGCAGTTGACGCGGCCACTCCGCCAAACAAACCAACTGACGCGGAAAAAGCAGTCATACCGCCGCCGACACCAGCGATGGCCAACCCAACGACAGACATATAAGCGCCCGCAAACTTTAAGTAATCATTCTTGGTGACATACCCCACGCCGGCAGTAACGAGACCAACGCCTAACACCGCCATACCAATTGTCGCCAGGGCAGAAAAATATCCCACCAAAGTACCGCCGCCCGTGAAAAATGCTCCGACAACAGCCACAACAAACACACCAATAGCTCCGCCAATCAGAAGCCACCGAAAGCCTGCATCCTCACGCCACAAATCTGCTGTAAGCGAGGCCATCGACATGTTCATAAACTCAATGCGTTCACCAATGAGACCATTTTTTCCGACGGTTATTTGGAAGGCTTGCCCATCAAAACCGGCAATTCTTTCGTAAGTCCGGCGAATAACCTGACCGTTAGAATTGAACCCCTGCGAGAAGGATGTGCGGTCTGACCATTCCCCGGGCTTATTAAATGAGGCATGTTTAAGTTGACCAGCCGCAGTAAACCGAATCAAACCAACTTGAGCCAATTCTCCGGTAGGGTTTCCTAACCAATTAGTAACAGCCTGACTGAAGGTGATCGTTAAGCCGCCGTCTTTACTCAAATAACCTGATAAGTCACCGGAATTAATCGCTGTTTTAAACTCTTCAAGGGTGTATGTTTTTGGAATCAGCTTTAACTGGGCACGCGGTCCGCCGCCCACCTTACCTATTTGCGTAATCTCATATCGGCTTGGCTCTTTCGCATCAACAGAGTCATAAATAAGAGCGAATCCTCTAATTTTGTATGTATCCGCCATAATCATGGCTTCTTTTGCTGTGCCGTTCTTCAGGATCGTAAATACAAAGGGCGGGGCTGATCCATCAAGCGATTTCCAAGTTCCGTCTTTGGAAAGATAGAGTTCAAAACCTTGACGAACCAATACAGTCCCAGCATTCAGATAATCTTGTGTGCCGGTGATATGCATTGATAGCGGCAATTTTTCGGCATAGTTATAACCGGCGACAAACAGCCCATTTGAATCTCTCAATTCATCACGGGTTGGGTGAGTCTTATAATCATAAGTATCCGTTCCTTCTTTGACCGATCCGCCTGTCTTTACTTTTTCACCCTCGGAGAAGGTTGTCAGCGAATAGTTATTTTGAAAGTAAGCTGTCTCCCTGTATTGATCAGCACCTAACTCCATCCATTGATGCACCTGACTCCCTTGGCTATCCAAAACAAGCTTTAACCCCAACGTCTCTGTTTTCCCTTTTGCGGTTGTTTTTGTGGTGACGTTAAAGGTCATTAACCCCGCCCGCGTCAGCGTCAATCCGTCAACATTACCGCCATACTTCTTAGCAGCAGCTTCAAGCTCATCAAATCGAGTTGTATCCGCCCCCGCGCTCGGTAAAAAGGCAAATGTTCCATTCGGAGCAAGCGCGTCGACATATTTAAAATTGTCCGAACCTTCGATCTGAATTTTGTCCGCCGCAAACCCGACAAATTCATCAATCCCCAACACTGAATTTTGAAAATGAAGCACACTGAATTGATCTGATTTCGCGGATGTGGTCGAAACGCTCCAATCGCCCGTCCGAATAAAAGACAGGCCAGAAATCAAGCTATGAATCGCTCTCTCTTCATTCGTACTCCATCTTGCACTATTTTGAATTTTCTTCAGGTCATTCGTCCCAAAGTTTTTAGTCTGTGTCACCATTCCAATCACAATATCGGAAAAATTCTCGCCCTCGCCGATTAAAATTCCATGCCCGCCGCTTGTTTTTAAAAGAGCATTCATTCCATCGAGATTAAAATTAGCAAAACGCCCTTCTTTTTTGGCGGCGCTCTTAAGCTGCTCCGATAAAAATGCTTTGGTGCTTTCAAAAACTCGGTCACCGCCGCCATGCCATTCTCCGAGCGAATAATTATCACTCGAATCAATCACGTTGATAATTTCTCTACCTGTAATATCCGTGATTACTTTCAAACCAAATTGTGTTGCGTCGGCACGAATTAAATAAGATCCGGTGTTTAAATAAATCAATCCGCCCACTTTGTCAGCGCCGGAAAAAGCACCAATTGTCACATTGTCATCAGCAAAAATTTTGAAATCACCATCGGCAGTCGTCCAAAGTGCGTCAGCTCGTGAAAGGTTGTAATCTATATTATGAGATTTTCCTAATCGATCCTTAGCATCCTCAATTGAGATTTGGTGATTATCCTTCGCAGATTTGAGTTGCTTTGCATCCGCTTTATGTAAAGCTTCATAGCTTCCCGCCATCATTCCAAGTACGCGTTCACCCTTAGCATTTAAAACAAAAATTGCACGGCCGCTTTCATCAATCTTGATAGGCATTAACGAGCCGTTAACACTGTAAACTTCAACAAATCCTCTAATGAGACCTACACCTGCAGCAAGCTGTAAAACCAAACTTTTCATCGCTTCGGAAAACCCGATATTTTCAACCTCATTCTTAATAACCTGTTTAACATCGGCAGCAGCTAGCTCAGTGCCGTTCCACTGGTCTGAAAGATCAACTTGCTTCAGCACAGCAGCTTCAAACGCTTCTGTTCCA
>DDUN01000079.1:8357-8656 GCA_002344825.1 Candidatus Multiplicimicrobium inquinatum
GCTTCAAACGCTTCTGTTCCAGCGTTATAACCCATCACCATCTTCGTGTTGTGATCAAAATAAGTCAGATTTCCAAAACTATCGGATGCCGCAATAAACATGAAATTATTCGATGCATCCACCAAATAATCACTCCCGCGGATCAATCCCAAGCTCGATGCGAACCCCTTTACCAATCCCTTCATCTCATTGCTAAAACCAATGTTTGAAACCTCATCGCGAAGCAACTTCGACGCTCCTGCCTTGCCCAATTGCACCGCATTCACTCCGGATACTTCAACACCCTTATTAAAATTCGC
>DDUN01000079.1:8924-10956 GCA_002344825.1 Candidatus Multiplicimicrobium inquinatum
TATTAAAATTCGCGGCTTCAAACGAATTAGCCTTATTTTGACCAAAAACAATGCCATTCCGAACATAAAGAATAATATCGGAGCCGTCACTCCCAACCAATAGTTGGGCCTGCGCCCAAACATTGCCGTTAGCGGGATTGACGAGGACATGCTGTGTATATTTATCTGTAATTTCTTTGGTTTGAGCGGAGGAAAGCGCGACGCCGCCAAGAACTTCTACTTTGTTTTTTTCAACGCGTTTGACTTTACCGTCATGGGCGAGCACAACCATCGGGCGGCCATTTTTATCAAGAGCCTGAATGCGCCCGCCCGCAAGTTCAGCCGAAGTCGCAAAGAACGGGGCTTTTGTCCCATCCTCGAAGCGATAAATTCCACCCAACCCTAGGTTTTCACCTTTCACACTGAAAAAGCTGGTGATGTCGGCTTGGGTAAACGATGCTGTGATTGGGTCTCCATAAAGCGCGAGAATAAAGTTTTTTGCCCCCGCTACGGTTCCATCAAAATGGGCCTTGGCAAAATCAGCTTTTTTACCAATCTCAGCAAATGCCGCGGTCATATTACCGGCTGTTTTGCCTCCCAAAACAACGAAGGCACCCGCGACACTGCCCTCTTTACGGATACCGCCATATTCAACAAAGTTATGACCAATATTAAATTGGCCGAATCCCTGAGTTGAACTTTGGAAGAAACTAATATTGAGCGGACGCATCAACGTGCTCACCTGAAACATTCCTTGAATCGCGTTTCCAAAAGCTTCCATGCCTGCTTCCGTAAAAAGGTTATACCCTTGCACACGAGCCTTCGCGTTCAAATCCACTAAATAGTCTCCTTCCGCGCGCACAAGCGCAAAGGTGCGTTTTCCGTCCGAACCCAATCCGCCTTCAACCCAGTTGGAATCGCTAAATACCTCATGGCCGCCAACCGTTTTGACACCGCGGGGAATCCAATGGCTGCCATTCGTATCGCGGGCAACTAACTTTTCGCGCGCTAAACCAAACGCTTGAGCGATGGTCGTGGTTGTCATGCGCATTCCCTGCGAATCAATATAGGTGGCATCCCAGCGGCGCTCCGTTAAATTCAAATTCAGTTCAATTGTCTCGGCCCCGCTGTAAATAATTCTCTGCGTTATGCGTAAATCACCCTCTTTTGCGACATGCAGACCTCTATAGAGAATTCCCCCTTGGGCAAAGACGCCCGCTTTACCAACCGCGGTGACCTTTCCGTTTGCGTCACGAATCAGGGTGAAAGAGTTTTTACCGTTGTACTCAGTATTGACGCGGTTGAGGCCGTGAGCTCTCTGCTGGGTATAACTTAAGACCGTCATCGTGGCGCCGTTGTATTTACCGAAGCCTTCGAGAGCGAATGTTTCCGCCCGGTTCAGAAAAACAGAAATATCCGAAAAACCGCTCAGCACAAAACCATTGTTATATCCGAATGTTTCCAGACCATGAAGCGGGTCACGTGCTTGCGCCAAAAAAGGATCGTCGGTAAAAAGCACAACCCGATTGCTTACACCAAAAGCTCCCAGCATCTCAACCAACTTATTCTTCAAACCGCCGGAATTAATTTCAGCGCCACCGCGCGTAATCGAAAGTTCCTGTGAGTAGCCATTCGTAAAACGATGGCCGTTTCCATGAGCCATCGAACGGTTGACTTTATTCAAGTCGATTTGATTCAATTGCGTCGTTAACACACTGTATCCAAAGTAATCCGCAGAAATACGGTTATTTAAGTGAAAATTCGCGCCCAGGGCAGATCTTGAAGCGTCTCCTAAAATCAAAATCGCTCCCGCTTCTCCAAAAAGCAGTACATCCATATTTTTACCGAGACCCGCTGGATCCGTTGCCCAGCTCAAATTATCCGTATTGGTTGTAAAGACAGTGTCTCCCGCGCTATCCATAAATACCGTCTTACGTGACACACCCATTGAAGCCAGCTGACCGTAAATAAAGTTTTCCGCTTTTTCATTGAGCCCGGTCAAACTGAGATTGACGCTTGTTCTAATGCCGGTTGATACCCGGGCAAATTCCGC
>DDUN01000026.1 GCA_002344825.1 Candidatus Multiplicimicrobium inquinatum
ACCATCTCCGAAAAGAAAATTATTCTTCACCCGGAAAAGCCGCTTCTGCGCGGAGCTCTGAATGAAGACATCTTTTTTTCATTTAACAAGTATTTCATTGAAGATTTGGTTTATGACCTAAGTAAAAAGTATGACTTTGAGATCAAAGCCCCTTTCCGCGATTGGCCTGAGCCGGCACGCGAAGCTCTTTTGCTGGGCGACGGAAATTTGTCGGGACTTACCGAGGAATGGGAGCGCCTGCTGCATGAGACGGAGTCGGAAAATATCCGCTCTAAAATCCGGCAATTTATGAAAACGGATGTTTGTCCTGACTGCAAAGGAAAGCGCCTGAAAAAAGAAAGTCTCGCGGTCAAAATCGCCGGAAAAAATATTATCGAAATGACCGAGCTTCCCGTGGAAACAGCTTTGGCTTATTTTGACAGTCTGCGGTTGCCCGAAAAAATGCGTTCAATCACGGATCCGGTTATGAAAGAAATACGGCTGCGCATCCGTTTTTTAAATGATGTGGGGCTGGGATATTTAAGCTTGGACCGTACGGTGAATACGCTTTCGGGCGGAGAACTTCAGCGCATTCGCTTAGCTGCGCAGTTGGGACTTGGATTAACGGGCGTAATGTATGTTTTGGATGAACCCAGTATCGGTTTACATCCGCGCGATCACGAAAAACTGCTGAAGAGTCTTGAGAATTTGCGGGATCAGGGCAATACCATTTTGATTGTGGAGCATGACGAAGAAACGATGCTTCGCGCGGATTATTTTATTGATTTGGGACCGGGCGCAGGCGTGCATGGCGGAGAAATTCTATGCGCGGGACCGATTCAGCAGCTTCTTTCTGCCTCTGCGCCTTCGGCGCAACCGGCGAATCAACATTCAGTTACACTGGATTATTTAGCAGGTAGAAAAAAAATAATAATAGATAAGCCACGGCTTGATTTTAAAAAAGCACCTAAGCTGGTTTTGCGCGGCTGTGCGGAGCATAATCTCAAAAAAGTGGACGCCGTTTTTCCTTTAGGTCTTTTTACTTGTGTTACCGGAGTTTCCGGATCGGGGAAAAGTACGCTGGTTCATGACACTCTTTACAAGGCACTTCATAACCGGATTTGGAAAACAGATTACGCTGTTGGAGTGCATAAGAAAATGGAAGGCGCGGAAAAGATTGAGCGTATTATTGAGATTGATCAATCACCGATCGGGCGTACGCCGCGTTCAACGCCCGCGACTTACACGGATATGTTTGGCTTTATCCGTCAAATGTACGGACATGTTGAGTTAGCGCGTCTCCGAAACTATAAGCCGTCGCATTTTAGCTTTAATTTAAAGGGCGGACGCTGCGAAATATGCCGCGGAGAGGGCTTGATGAAACTTGAAATGAGTTTTATGCCCGATGTGTATGTCACTTGCGAATCATGTCAGGGGAAACGTTATACTGACTCTTTGCTGGAGGTTCGGTATCAGGGCAAAAACATCGCTGAGGTTTTGGATATGCCGGTTTCCGAAGCCGCGGTTTTTTTTAACTCGATCAGCACGATTCGCGACAAACTGGTTTTGTTGGAACGGCTCGGATTGGGGTATATCAAATTGGGTCAGCCTTCGACCACACTTTCAGGCGGTGAGGCTCAGCGCATTAAAATCGCTACTGAGCTGAGCAAAAAAGCTTTTGGCCCCACCATTTATATTTTGGATGAGCCCACAACCGGACTACACTTTGAAGATGTGTCTAAATTGCTTCAGGCCCTTTTTGAGCTGCGTGACCAGGGACATACGGTAATCGTGATTGAGCACCATTCGGATGTGATACGCAATGCGGACTATGTGATTGATTTGGGCCCCGAAGGCGGCAAAGAGGGCGGCAGTATCCTTTTTCAGGGTGCGCCGGCTGATTTGGCACGGTTTAAAGGCTCCTATACCGGCCGTTTTTTGAGGTAATTTTAGGCTTTTCACGTCCTAAGCTGTGCTATACTTCCATTAACTGTTCCGAAGAGCTTATCAGTGATCAGCCTTGCTCTTTCGCTGCAGATAAAAGGAACCCTATGATTACAGAAATCGGAATTGTCGCCGGAGAAATTTGGAATTTGCTGGATAAGAAAACATCCGCGCCGATTGATACCATTGTGGATAGTTTGCAGCGCAACCGCGATTTGGTTTTGATGAGTTTGGGATGGCTGTCCCGCGAAGGCCACATTTCACTTGCCCCGACTGAACGCGGCTTAGTTGCGTCTCTTAATAAGCGCTAAACACAATCCGTCATGCGCTTCGTTTGTGTTTTTACCACAGCGCCTCAATTAACTTCTGCCCGTAAGCTTGCCGGCTTACTCATTGAAAAAAAACTCGCTGCCTGCGTTACCTTAATTCCCTCGGTTGAATCGCACTATTTCTGGAAAGGCAAAAAGGAAAAGTCGCGCGAAGTTCAGCTCATTATCAAAACGACTCAAAAGCAGTTTAAAAAAATAGAACGATTTTTTAAAAAGAATCATCCTTATGAAGTTCCTGAGTTAATCGGCTTGCCCGTGCTGTCGGCATCAAAAAATTATTCAAATTGGATTTTGTCCGTGCTTTCGGATGATTAAGTTTTTTTGATTTACTCCGTAAACATCTTTCATGGCTAAGAAAAAATCATCGTGGCTTACGAAAATAGCGGGTTGGGTGCAGGGTTCATTGCAGCGCTTTGCCGAAGAGGGATTTTCTGAAGGGAAGAAGTCCTCGCGAAAGAAGGCGGGGCGCCGTACCTCATCTTTAAAGCCTAAGCCCAAGAAAAAATCTTCCGCAAAAAATCTCAAGGTCAAGCCTTCTAAAAAATCCGCGCTTAAAAAATTCAAGGCTCCGGTCAAGCCGAAGCCCGTTAAGGCGTCTGCTTCATCGGTTGTTTTGAAGAGGTCGGCTCTCGTTAAGGGTAAGCCGAAAGCCGCGCTTAAGCCCGTTGTTCTGCCTAAAGCCAAGCCGTTACCCGGAATTATCGTCGGGAAAATTTCACATTATTTCGAGAAAGCGAATGCCTGCGCTTTTCGTGTTGAGAATGTTGAGTTGAAAGAGGGTTCAGAGATCTTGATTCAGGGAGCCTCAACAAAATTAAAAATGAAAGTGAAGTCCATCCAGATTAACCGCATTCCCGTTCCTAGCGGAAAACCCGGTGAAGATATCGGAATTGGTGTGCTCAAACCGGTTCAGCCCGGAGACACTGTTTATCTTCTGAAAAAGCCCTGAGGCGTTAAAGCTTTTTTCTGATACGGGATTTTTAAATTTTTGCCGGTGAGACAGCAATAAATACTTTGGCCGGTTTCGCACTATCATTAATGATTTGGTGCGGATAGGAAGCATCAAAGTAGAATGTGTCGCCCGACTTCAGATCAAACTCTTCTTTTTCCAGCTTTACTTTCACGGAGCCTTCCTGAACCCACACAAATTTTTCAACGCCGCGTTCTTTTTTTTCCTTATCGGTTTCCGTTCCCGCGCCTAATTCGATCAGCAGGGGAATGATTTTTTTTGCGGTGGCTTGTTGGGTCATCAAAGTGATGCGGATATTGCGGCTATGGGTACTGGCTTTTTTAAGCTCATCTTCTTTTCCCAGAGTTGTTTTGGCCGCGCGGTCGTCAATGTCCTGATAAAGCTCAGGAAGTCCGACACCGATGACTTCGGCGATTTTCGCATGGCTTTCGATGGTTCCGATCATGACACCGGTTTCAATGCGGGAGAGAGTGGCCTGAGCGACACCTGTCTTTTCGGCGATTTCTACCAACGTGAGACCTTTTTGTTTTCGTAGTTCACGCATCCGTGCGCCAAGATTTTTAAGCATAGGGCCCTCACTAATTTGAGATAAGTATGAAAAGGAAACTGCGTCTATCCTAGCCAAAAAGAGCCATTCGTCAAGAAAGGCATGTAAAAAAATAATATGATTTATATTAATATTATTATTGACATATAATAAATAGCAATATAAGCTTTCCGCATATCACTCAATTGAATAACCCAAATACCAAAGGAGGGTTTATGAAGAAGATGAATCTCTTAATGGCTTCTGCGTTGCTGGCAATGGTGCTTACAGCAGGCGGATTACCGGCTTTCGCTGCGCCTGCCGAGGGGCAAGCGGCGGTTCAGGCTCCGGTTAACCTGAATCAAGCTTCAGCTGAGGAGCTGATGACGCTTAAGGGCATTGGCTCCAAGACAGCAGAGCGGATTATTGCTTACCGTCAGGAGCAGGGGCCCTTTCAAACCATTGATCAGATTGTGATGGTTAAGGGAATTGGTAATGCCAAGTTTGAAAAGCTGAAAGACCAGATTACGGTTTAAATTTTTAGCTTTCATTCACCTCTGAGCCCCGCAGATACCTGCGGGGCTCTCTATTTTCTTCAGCTCTTGCCTGGAGTTGCCGATACGTTCCAATCGTTTTTATTACCTTAAAAATAAGGCCCTACACTTGGATCGGACTTGATTTTAGTCTATGGTCTCTTGTCTATGGTCTATGTTAGAATTCCGCCCTTATGGCAAAAAGCAAAAAACAAAAACCGCTCACCTTTCAAGAGCTTGTTCAGCGCCTTAACCAATTTTGGGGTGAACAGGGCTGTTTGGTTGTCCAGCCTTACGATATGGAAGAGGGGGCCGGAACCTTTTCTCCCCATACTTTTCTCCGTGCGCTGGGTCCTGAGCCTTGGAAAGCTTCTTATGTTCAGCCTTCACGCCGGCCGACCGACGGACGTTATGGCGAAAATCCGCACCGCACTCAGCATTACTATCAGTATCAGGTTTTATTGAAGCCCGCGCCGTCGAATGTTCTCGAGCTTTATTTGAAAAGTCTCGAAGCCGTCGGCATTCCGCTTTTATCGCATGATATTCGTTTTGTGGAAGACGATTGGGAATCGCCGACATTGGGCGCGTGGGGCGTAGGCTGGGAAGTTTGGCTCGATAGTTTAGAAATTACGCAATTCACTTATTTTCAGCAATGCGGCGGTATTGATTTGGAAGTGATCCCCGCGGAAATTACTTATGGTTTAGAGCGCATCGCCATGTTTCTTCAGGGTAAGAATTCCATGTTTGATATTGAATGGAATAACGGAGTGACTTACGGCGATGTTCATTTACAGGGCGAAAAAGAATTTTCCGAATTTAATTTCAAAGGCTCGAACGCTGAAATGCTACAGCAGCATTTTAATGATTATGAACGAGAAGCGCGCGCTTTGATCGAAAAGAAACTTATTTTGCCTGCTTACGATTATTGCTTGAAAGCTTCGCATGCGTTTAACCTACTTGACGCGCGCGGCGCGGTGAGCGTGAATGAACGCCCGCGTTTTATTTCACGCGTACGCGCATTAGCGAAAGCCTGCGCCGAAGGCTATCTGGAAAGTCGGCGCGAACAGAATTTTCCTTTGATCAAATCGAAATGAAAAAACAACTTTTACCCCTTAATCTTTTGGTAGAAATCGGCGCGGAAGAGCTTCCTCTTTCGGCGCTCGATTTAATTTATGCTGATTTTAAATCCGCGTTTTCCAAATTATTAGAGCGTGAGCGAATTTCTTTTTCCGCCATTGAAGTTGAAGCGACCCCTCGGCGCATCGCGTTTTTTGTCGAGGGTCTGGCCACGCGCCAAAAAGACTCCGAGGAGATTTTTTGGGGGCCGGTCAAAGATAAGTCATTCGAAGCGGGAACCGGTAACTCCACACCCGCATTTGCCGGTTTTTTGAAAAGCCAGGGTGCTCAAGCGGAGCAGATTGTTTGGGAGGAAAAAGCTCCCGGAGCGGGCTTTCGCGCTAAGTTTACCA
Organism: Candidatus Multiplicimicrobium inquinatum; assembly: GCA_002344825.1. Classification (GTDB taxonomy): domain Bacteria; phylum Omnitrophota; class Omnitrophia; order Omnitrophales; family Aquincolibacteriaceae; genus Multiplicimicrobium; species Multiplicimicrobium inquinatum. Next base: position 5,751 of record DDUN01000026.1, read on the forward strand.
AGCAATTAATCGGGCAGCCGACCCAGGCTATTTTGCCGAGCTTGATTCAGGAAGTTTTTCAAACTATGCAATTTAAACGCGGATTGCGTTGGGATGCGACCGGCTATAAGTTTCCGCGTCCGATCCGTTGGATTGTGGCTTTGCTCGGTAACTCGGTGTTGAAATTTAAAATCGCCGATGTGACTTCCGGCAAAACAAGCCTGGGCCATCGTTTTCTTTCGCCCAAAACCTTTTCGATTCTCAAGGCGGACTGGCAGGCTTATCACAAGTTGCTTGAGAAACAGCAAATCATTCTGTCGATCGAAAAGCGCGAAGCTTTCATTCGCGAGGGGCTTTCAAATACCTACGGACAAAAAAACCTCGATGAAGAACTGGTGCATGAATGCGCCCAGCTGGTTGAAAAACCTTTCCTGCTTGAGGGTGGTTTCTCGACAGAGTATTTGGAATTGCCCGCGGAAGTTCTCGCGACTTGCATGAAAAAACATCAGCGGGTTTTCGCGGTTTACCAGGGCGGTAAATTACAGAATAAGTTTGTGGCCGTGATGAACGGTAAGCGGGAAGGCTTAAAGAAAATTTCCGCTGATTTTGAAAAAGTTTTGGATTCACGCCTCAAAGATGCCCGCTTCTTTTTTAAAGAAGATACGCAGAAACATTTGGAGGGATACCGGGAAAAGCTGAGACAGTTAGCTTATTTGGGTTCGCTGGGATCTATGTTGGACAAATCAGACCGGCTCGTTTTGGCGGCTCAATTTTTTGCGGGGGCGGTAAAGAAAAGTCAGCTTAGCGATGATTTAAAGCGTGTTTGTTCTTTGGCAAAATGTGATTTGCTTACGCATCTTGTTTTTGAAATGCCAGAGCTTCAGGGTATTGTCGGCGGTGAATACGCGCGGCATTTCGGAGAAAAAAAAGAAGTTTCGGCCGCGATTGCGACGCAGTATTTACCCAAGAATCTTTCCGAGTCGCATCCTGCTGTTAAAAAGCAAATGAGCGAGCTTGCCGCGCTCTTCGGCATTTTAGATCGACTGGATCTTTTGATTGGCGCATTCGGAACCGGTATTGAACCGACCGGCAGTCAGGATCCTTTCGCTTTGCGCCGCGCGGGCGGGCTTTTAGTGAAATTAATCCGTGCTTTTGATGTTCGCTTTTCTTTGACATCTATGACGGCTCAAATTTGCGCACTGTATGGAAGCAAGTTAACTAAAAAAGAAGGACTGGATCGTTTTTATAAGTTTTTACAAGAGCGCATTGCATTTGAGCTGGGCGTGAAAGCGGGAGCGCCGGAGCATGAAATTTTGCAAGCTGTTATCAAGACTCAATCCGATGATGTTGCTGATATTTTTGTGCGATATGAAAAAATAGTTGAACTCAGCCGTGCGGATAAAGCCGCGTTTATAAATTCAGTTAAAATTGTGCAGCGCATTTCCAATATTCTGAAAGGCTCGAAAGAACCTGCTTCCGGATGGACAAAAGAAAAGCTGACGGAAGAAAAAGAAATTGATTTGGCGGCGGTATTCGCGTCGTCTAAAGCAAGTATTGAGCAAAAGGTTGCGGCAGGAGATTTGCGTTCCGCTAACCGTCTTTATGCTGAAACATTGGATGGTCCGGTAATGGACTTTTTTGGAAAAGTTATGGTGAATGCCGAGGACCTCGAAGTTCGACGCAACCGCCTTGGGCTTTTGACTGAAATTCGCGATTTATATACGAAAAACATAGCTGATCTTTCCCTACTATCCAGAGTAGAGGAATAGTGCTATAATTCGCGCTCTTTTGGGGGTTCACCCCCAGAAGCCGCAATGATTTTTATTAACAACTGTCTAAGGAGACACAATGCCAACTGCAACTAAAAACAAAGCCAAATCAGGCTCAAAATCCTCTAAAACTAAATACGTATACTTTTTCGGCGCCGGTAAAGCCGAAGGTAAAGCCGAAATGAAACAGCTTCTCGGCGGAAAAGGTGCCAACCTTGCCGAAATGACCAACATCGGCGTTCCGGTTCCGGGTGGTTTTACTCTCACAACTGAAACATGCGCTGAATTTTACAAGAACAACAAACAATGGCCCGCGGGTCTTGAGCAGCAAGTTAAAGAAAACATTGTGAAGCTTGAAAAAGCAATGGGCGCCAAATTTGGTGATCGCCACAATCCTTTGCTTGTTTCCGTTCGTTCCGGCGCGGCTGTTTCGATGCCCGGTATGATGGACACCGTTCTTAACCTTGGGTTGAACCCAGATGTAGTTCAGGGTTTGATCGTTAAAACGGAAAATGAACGTTTTGCGTGGGATTCCTACCGCCGTTTTATTCAGATGTTCGGCGACGTTGTTATGAACGTGCCGCACGATGACTTCGAGCACATTCTTGAAAAAAAGAAAGCTGACTTGGGCATCGAACTTGATACGGATCTTTCCGCCAACGATTTGAAAGAAATCGTGCGCAAGTACAAAGAGGTTTATACGAAGCATACCGGCGAAGAATTCCCGAACGATGCTTTTGAACAGCTCAAAAAATCAATCAATGCTGTTTTTATTTCTTGGAACAATCCGCGCGCTGAAAAGTACCGTCAGATTTATGAAATCCGCGGACTTCTCGGAACAGCCGTAACTTGCCAGGCGATGGTTTACGGTAACATGGGTGATACATCCGGAACGGGTGTTTGTTTTACCCGTAATCCTTCAACCGGTGAAAATAAGTTTTACGGTGAATACCTTGTAAACGCGCAGGGTGAAGACGTTGTTGCCGGTATCCGCACTCCGGAGCCGATCAGCGTGCTTGAAGACAAGTGGCCGAAAATTTACAAGCAGTTGGATGCGCTTCGCACACGCCTTGAAAACCACTACAAGGATATGCAGGACATTGAGTTTACGATCCAAGAAGGAAAGCTTTACATCCTTCAAACCCGCAACGGTAAGCGCACGGGCGCGGCTGGTGTTCGTATCGCAGTTGAGCTTGTGAAGGAAAAGAAAATCACGCAAGATCAGGCGATTCTGCGTGTTGATCCGAAGTCGCTTGATCAGCTGCTTCATCCGACATTTGACCCGAAGCAGAAAAAGAATGCGATCGGAAAAGGGTTGCCCGCATCTCCGGGCGCAGCGACCGGTAAAGCTGTTTTTTCAGCGGATGACGCGGAAGCGCTTGCCGCAAAAGGCGAGCCTGTGATTTTGGTCCGTATCGAAACTTCACCTGAAGATATCGGCGGTATGAACGTTGCTGAAGGTATTTTGACCGCGCGCGGCGGTATGACTTCTCATGCGGCTGTTGTGGCGCGCGGTATGGGAACTTGCTGCGTTTCCGGAGCGCCTGAAGTAAAAATCGATTATGCCAAGAAGCAATTTTCTTGCGGCGGCGTAACGGTGAAAGAAGGCGACTGGGTTTCACTCGACGGTTCACTCGGCGAAATTTATGCCGGCAAACTTGATACAGTGACCGCTCAGATGACCGGCGCGTTCGGCACATTGATGAAATGGGCTGATGCGGCGCGTACTTTGAAAATTCGTACGAATGCTGACACACCGAACGATGCGCATGTCGCGCGTGGTTTCGGCGCTGAAGGTATCGGTCTTTGCCGCACGGAACATATGTTCTTTGAAGGTGACCGTATCATCGCGGTTCGCGAAATGATTTTGGCGAATGATCTTAAAGGCCGTGAAGCGGCGTTGGCAAAACTTTTGCCGATGCAGCGCGGTGACTTTGAAGGTATCTTCAAGGCTATGAACGGTTTGCCGGTGACGATCCGCTTGCTCGATCCGCCGTTGCATGAGTTCTTGCCGCATGAAGAAGGCAATCAACGTCAGATGGCTGAAGTCATGAAGGTTTCCATCGATATCGTGAAAGAAAAAGTGCATAAGTTGCATGAGTTTAATCCGATGTTGGGACACCGTGGCTGCCGTCTCGGTATCACTTATCCTGAAATTTACAAAATGCAGGTGCGCGCGATTATCGAAGCGGCTTGCAATGTAAAAAAAGCAGGCATTAAAGTTCTTCCTGAAATCATGATTCCTTTGATCGGTACGAAAAAGGAACTCGAAATTTTGAAAGCGGACGCGATCCAGGTGATCGACGAAGTTTTCAAGGCCAAGGGTTTCAAGATTCCGTATATGATCGGAACCATGATTGAAATTCCGCGTGCCGCCGTCATCGCTGACAGCGTTGCGGAAGTCGCTGAGTTCTTTTCGTTCGGTACGAACGATTTGACCCAGATGATGTTTGGTTACTCACGTGATGACGCGGGCGCGTTTATCGGTGAATATCTCAATCAGGGCATTCTTGAAAAAGACCCTTTTCAGACGATTGACGAAAACGGCGTGGGACAAATTATGCGCATGGGTGTTGAACGCGGTCGTTCAACCCGTAAAGACCTCAAAGTAGGTATTTGCGGTGAGCATGGCGGTGACCCTGCATCGGTTGATTTCTGTCATCGTATCGGCATGAACTATGTCAGCTGTTCGCCTTACCGTGTTCCTATCGCTCGGTTGGCTGCTGCTCAGGCTGTGGTTCGCGCTAAAAAGAAAAAAAAGTAAGAGGCGCTTTTTAAGATTATGCCTGCCAAAAGGGCATCGAAAAGCAAAAGCTCGCGCAAAGCCCGCAAAGCTTCACCCGTTAAAAAGGTGAAGCGGCGGGCTTTGTCTGTTTCTAAGAAAAAAAGAGCAAAAGCCGTTGTTTTAAAGCCCAAAAAAACAGCCGCGGTTGAACCGCTTAAAAAAGACGCTCTCGCATTTGTCGCGGGTAAAACTGAAGACCGCCGCGCCAAAAAAAGAGAGATGACGCTTCCGCAGGAAGGGGACGGTCAATATGAAAACACTGCCGACCGTTCCGCAATGCGCATTTATCTTGATCAAATTGAGCATATTCCGCTTTTAACTCCCGATGATGAAGTGACGCTAGCCCGCAAAGTTCAAGCCGGCGGTAACGAAGGCGCGCAGGCCCGTGAACGCATGATTAAATCGAATCTGCGCCTTGTGATCGCGATCGCGAAACGTTACTCTAATATGGGACTGCCTTTTTCCGATCTTGTTGAAGAAGGCAATATGGGGCTTATGCGCGCGGTTGAAAAATTTGATCCCGAACGCGGCTACCGTTTTTCGACTTATTCTTCATGGTGGATTAAACAGGGAATTATGCGTTCGTTGTCGAATCAGGGTAAAACCATCCGTATTCCTGTTTACATGTATGACATCATCGCAAAATGGCGCAAAGTCCGTGATGGATTGACTCAACGCTTGGGAAAAGTTCCTTCCGCTAAAGAAATTGCTGATGTGATGGAAGTGCCGGTAGAAAAAATCAGAGAAATCGAACAGATTGTTGAAAGACCCAGTTCGCTGAACGCGCCGATTAGTTTGGAAGGAACCGCGGAATTGATTGATTTGATCGAAGAAGATTCCAGCAAGAATCCTGACGCTTTACTGAGTGAAGTGCTCTGTTCCGAGCGCGTGGTTAAACTGCTTGAAACTTTAGATGAGCGTGAACGCCGTATTCTTAATCTGCGGTTTGGTTTAGCGGAAGGTCAGACCCATACTCTTGAAGAGGTTGCGGCGCACTTTGATATTACTCGCGAACGAGTCCGTCAAATTGAAGCTGCCGCTCTGAAAAAAATCAGAAAATATCTGGAAGATCAGGGCGACCGCCTTGAAAATTATCTCGCCAAATAAAAAGGATTTGTGATGGATCTGCAAACGATTCAATCTAAAATCCGTGACATCCCTGATTTTCCCAAGCCCGGTATTACCTTTAAAGACATTACTCCGCTTTTGCAGGATCCTCTGGCTTTTCACGCTTCAATTGAAAAAATCGCGGCAGCGCTTGAGCCCTACGCGGTTGACGCTATTGTCGGAATTGAATCCCGCGGATTTATTTTTGGGCCTGCGGTGGCTTTCCGCATGAAGAAGGGTTTTATTCCTTTGCGGAAAAAGGGGAAGCTTCCTTTTAAGACAGAGCAGGTATCTTACGCCCTTGAATACGGTGAAGCGACGTTAGAGATTCATTCGGACGGTGTAGTGCAAGGACAGCGCGTAGCAATTATTGATGATGTTTTGGCTACTGGTGGAACCGCTTTTGCGGCTTGCCAACTGGTGGAAAGAGTCGGCGGACATGTTGTGGCATTTGCTTTTTTGGGCGAGCTTGGCTTTTTGGATGGCCGTTCTAAATTAAACGGATATCCATCTTTTTCTTTGCTTCAATTTTAGCCTTTCGTTCTTTTGCGCGCTTCACTTCGACTCATTCTTCCTAAGTAATTTCTTTCAAAAGGGGCTGAATGCTAGGCGTAAATGAGCGCATGAGGAGATGTAATGCTAATTACATCGCACGAATAAGCGAGTTTACAACGACGCAGACGCCCCTTTTCAAAGAAATTGTCCCCAGCATGAGTCGAACATGCAACCCTCTCCTTAGGACGGAGATGCTCTATCCATTTGAGCTATGGGGACCTGAAAGAAGCGACGGATTCTATCACTTGAACCGGTTTTATTGTGCATCAATTTGATAAACCATTCTCGCCAACCGAAGTAAATCAAGCTAAAATACCGCCCTTATGAAAACCTTATTTCGCGCTTATCGTTTCCGGCTGCTTTTAGCGGCACTTTTTGTTTTCGCCGCAAGTCCTTTGGCGCAGGCTCAAGCCACTTCATCAAAGACCACGCAAATTGACCCTGATTGGGAGCGGATACGCGATGCTCAGGTACAGATGTTGAAGAAAAAAGAATTGGAACTGGACCGTCTTAAAGAAGAATTACTGAGCCGCGCCCAGCCTCAAGCGGGAACTTCATCGGATGAAATGCGGGAAGAGCTTAAAAAGAAAGAGCAGGCGTGGACAGAGCAGCTTCAGAAATACGAAAATGAAATTAGCCTTTTACGAGCTAAAGTGGAAGAGCAAAAACAAGAGCTGGATGTTTCGCGGCTGAAAGAGGACAAAGAAAAGTCTACGGATGCTCCCGCTTCGATAACTGATAACAATGCTTTCAATCAGTTGAATGATCGCGAAGCTCAAGTTCAATTAAAAGAGAAGCAACTGGCTGAAGGGCAGGCAAAAATCGAGTCCTTGACCGCGGAAGCAACTGAAAGAGAAAAAGAATTAAAAGCCAAAGAGGAAGAGTTTACCCGTTTAAGGGAGGATTTTGAGAAGCAGTTGTCGGAGTTTGATAAAAAAATTAAAACGGAACAGGAGCGGATGGAAGCGGAGCGGCGTGAGGTTTTAGATAGCCGCAACGCGCTGGAAACTGAAAAGCGTGTTTTGTCAGCGGAGCGTCAGGAGCTCAGTTCCAAGGCGCAGGGGATAAAGGAAAATCAGCAGAAGTATAACGAGCTTCAAATGAAAGAGAAGGCAGCCGCTGATTTGGAGAAGGCGTTGATTTTGAAAGAAAATGAACTGACTGCCAAATCGGCGGAAGCCGCAGATCGTGAAAAAAGAATTGCCGATTCTCAAAAACAACTGGTGGAAGAACGCCGGCAATGGCAAATCGAGCGGAATCAACTTTCCGCGGATTTAGAAAAAAGATTTGCCGAGGCGGACGCGCGTCTTGAGAAAGCGGACACAATCGATTTAGAAAGGGACCGTATTCGAGCCGCGTATGAAAAGCAGTTGAAGGAAGTTCGTGAAGAGGTGCAATTTGAAAAGGATAAGCTGGCTCAACGTGATTTGGAATGGAAAGAAAAATTAAGTGACGCGGAACTCATTCAGGCCAAGCAGGAACAGCAAATCAAAGATCTCACCGCGAAGCTTTCAACTCCCATGGAGGATTCACAAAAAGTGGAAGAGCAAAGCCGCCTCCTTGAAGAGTCTATCCAAAAGATGAATGAATCCGAAAAGGAGCGACAGCGTCTTGAAGCCGAACTTTCCGCTTTAAAAGCAAAAGAAAATCAAAGTCTTGATTTAGAGCCCCAGCTTTCACAGCTTCGTAATGAGCTTGAACAGCAAAAACAAAATCAGTTAAATCAAGAGCTGGAATGGAAAGCTGCACGTGAAGCTTATGAGAAACAAATAGGCGAGCTCAACAGCCGCTTTTCCGATCAACAATCCGGAGCCAGTACGCGAGAGCAGGATTTAAGCCAAAAGCTGACGCAGGTCAACCAGCAGCTTGATGCAACTGAAACAAAACGGACATTGTTGGAGTCTGAGTTAGCGGCACTAAAAGAAAATGCTTCTTCAGCGGAGGCTTCTGAATCAGAAAAACTGAAAGAACAAATCAATCAGCTTCAGGGAGAGTTACAGACTTTGCGGAATGAGAACCAGGCTGTGGCGGCAGAAAGCTCTGACCCTGAAGTTGTCCGGCTAAGAAAAGAACTCGAAGCCGTTAAAATTGAAAATGAAGATTGGCGTCAAAGCCGCAGGCAAGTTGAAAAAAGCTGGAGTGAATTTGTGAGCCGTGAAACTCAGTATCAAATGGAAATCGCGGCCTTAAAAGATCAGCTTGCCCGCACCGCGTCAGAAAATGGAGGCCGCGACTGGAGCTCTGAAGCAAAGCGTGTTGTGGAAGAACGGCGTGCTTTAAGTGACGAGAAAGCAAAAATATATCGGCAGTTTACTCAAGACCGGCAAAGATTTGAACAAGAGCAGGTTGAATTTTTGAGACGGCAAAGAGAGTTTGAAAACTATATTAATCAGGAGCGGGCAAAAATTGAACGCTTGCGGCGTCAGGTTTCGTAATGTCGGTTAAGAAGACCCGGTCGGATAAAGCTCGCTTACGTAAAAAGATGAAGCGTCTTTTATTGACGGCAGCAAAGAGAAAAAGAAGCAGTGTGCTTGTTTGCAGAAAAATTCAAAACTCGCTCTTTTTTAAAGATGCCCGCACTGTCGGGTTTTATGCCGCCCTTAACGATGAGGTTGATGTTTTTCCGTTGGCCCAGACCGCGCTTAAGCTCGGCAAAAAAGTTTTTTTCCCAAAAGCCAGCGGTCGCGCGATTGAGTTTCGTGAAGTGAGAGACTTGGAAAAAGATTTTTGTGTCGGAGCGTATCAAATTCGTGAGCCTTATTCACGGCGTACTTCCAAAAGAGTCCGCGCGCTGGATTTAGTTTTAGTTCCCGGACGTGCGTTTGACGCGCTTGGCGGACGACTTGGACGTGGCGGCGGACACTATGACCGCCTTTTGGCTAAATGGACGTCGAGTGTTTGCGTGGGCGTGGCTTTTCGTGAGCAGAAAGTCCGCGCTGTGCCGATGGACGAGCATGATATCCGCATGGACGCCGTGGTAACCGGGTAATTTATGGATCTTTTTCAAAAACAGCAATCCCGCGACAAGGTCTATTCCGTCAGTGATTTAAACCGCGAAATTCGGGCCTGTCTCGAACCTCGTTTTGCGACGATTTGGGTTGAAGCTGAAATTTCAAATTTGAAGCTGCATACCTCCGGCCATATTTATCTCACTTTGAAAGATGATAAATCTCAGCTGAGCGCGGTTTTTTTTAGCCGTTACAATCAGGGGTTGAAATTTCGCCTGAAAGACGGACTTAAGGTTTTGGCCTTCGGCAAAGTTTCGGTTTATGAGCCGCGCGGTTCCTATCAGCTTTATATCGAAAAAATCCAGCCCAAAGGCATGGGGGAGCTGCAGCTTGCTTTTTTACAGCTCAAAGAGAAGCTTCAAAAAGAAGGCTTATTTGACTCTGAGCGAAAGAAACCGATTCCTGCTTTCCCTAAAACAATCGGCGTTGTTACTTCGCCCACCGGTGCGGCGATTCAGGATATTTTAAATATTGTCAGCCGTCGTTTTCAGGGCGTTCATCTCATTCTTAATCCGGTGAAAGTGCAAGGAGAGGGATCCGCGGAAGAAGTTGCCCGGGCTATCCGTGAGTTTCAGGATATTCAGGGAGTGGATGTGTTGATTGTGGGACGCGGAGGCGGAAGCCTTGAAGACCTTTGGGCTTTTAACGAAGAAATCGTTGCTCGCGCGATTTATGATTCGAAAATTCCTGTCATATCCGCGGTGGGCCATGAAATTGATTGGACGATTGCGGATTTTGTTGCGGACTTGCGCGCGCCGACGCCGTCTGCCGCGGCAGAACTTGTCACCCAGAACCAGGCGGAGCTTTTGCGCAAGCTGGGAGACGATGCCGATCGGATTCGTAACGCGATGACTGGATTTTTAAGGCAATATCAAGATCGGCTTGAGACTCTGGCTGAAAGTTATGCTTTTCGAGAACCGCGTAAGCTGATTGACCAGCTTGCGGAACGCGTGGATGATCGGGCGCGCCAAATGCATTCTTTTTTCCGGCACTTGCTTGAACAAAAAGAGCAAAATTGGAAGCATCAAGCCGGCCGTTTGCATGCTTTAAGCCCGCTGGCGGTTTTGGATCGGGGTTATTCCATTGCTTTTGATACGAAGGGGAAAGTGCTTAAAAAAATCAGCCAGCTTAAAAAAGGCGACCGCCTTGAAACACGTCTGAAAAACGGAAAAATTTATTCTGAAATCACGGAATTGAAAGCGGATTGACAAGCGCGGGAGGCTTTGCCAAGCTATCCCGCTTTTGAAAGGAAAATATGAGCGAAAAATTTCAATTTGAAAAGGCTTTGGCCGAGTTAGAAAAAATCGTGGAAGCTTTGGAGGCGGGTGAGCTTTCTTTGGATGAAGCTTTGAAGCAGTATGAAGAAGGTGTTAAGTTGACCCGTGCCTGTCAGGCGAAACTGCAGGAAGCAGAGAAGAAAATTGAGATTTTAACGCGCGGGCTTGCGGGGGAACTCAAAGCGGAGCCATTTGATCCGGAAACGTTTGAAGAAACCGCGTCTTCCAAAAAAAGAGCCGCGCCCAAAAAGAAAACCGCGGACGAAGACGATTTGATTTAAATGAATTACGTTGAGTACTTTAAAAAAGAACTGGGTTTGGTTAACGCGTATTTAGAGCAGGAACTGCCTTCTGTAACGCAGTGTCCGCCTCAAATTCATGAGGCAATGCGCTATGCTGTTTTGGGGGCGGGAAAACGCTTTCGCCCTGTTTTGGCTTTGGTGGCAGCGAAGGCTTGCGGGGGAAATGCGAAGTCGGCTTTGCCGGCTGCCGCGGCTTTGGAGCTGATTCACGCCTATTCCCTTGTGCATGATGATTTACCGGCGATGGATGATGATGATTTTCGCCGTGGAAAGCCCTCTTGCCATAAAAAGTTTGGGGAGGCCATCGGTATTTTAGCGGGTGACGGGCTTCTGACTTTGGCTTTTGAGTGGGTGGGCCGGATTAAGCCTGCGGAAGCCGCTTTAAAGGCTTTGTCCGAGTTATCGACGGCTGCGGGAACATTTGGTATGATTGGCGGTCAAGTTGCGGATATTGCCGTCAAAGACCGGGATATGGCGATGCTGGATTACATCAGTATTCATAAGACCGGGTGCTTGATTCGTGCGGGTGCGGTTATGGGAGCCTTAAGCGTTTCGGCTTCAGGTTCAATATTAAAAAGCATGAAAAAGTACGGTGAATGTCTTGGATTGGCATTTCAAATCGCAGATGATATGAATGATGCGGATGGCTACTTGAAGTTGATTTCGATGGGGGATGCCGAAGAGCGTGTGCGTGATTTAATCGCGCAAGCCAAGAAAGCTGTTCGCGGTCTCGGGAAAAAAGCGGATGGACTTATGTTTATCGCCGATGATTTAGTCGCCCGCATGGAACAAGATTTGTTATAAGTTTCGCCTCTGCGTTTATACGCAACGAGAATGAGTAAAAAAGTATGAACTATAAATATATAAACAATATTAATTCGCCCGCGGATCTTAAGAAGATTCCTTTGGAAAAATTGCCTGAGGTTGCGGAAGAATACCGCCAATTTTTGATTGAGTCTGTTTCTAAAACCGGCGGACACTTGGGCGCGAGCCTGGGTGCTTTAGAACTCAACATGGCGCTGCATTATGTGCTTGAGTCTCCTCAAGACAAAATTTGCTGGGATGTCGGACATCAGGCCTATGTGCATAAATTAATCACCGGCCGTCGCGACCGATTCTCTACCTTGCGTAAAACCGAGGGAATTAGCGGATTTCCTTCGCCGTTTGAAAATGAACACGATCATTTTATTGTCGGTCATGCCGGAACCGCCATTGCACAGGCTGTCGGACTTGCCGCGGCGCGCGATCATTTAAAAACGAATGAAAAAGTGGTTGCGGTAGTTGGCGATGGCGCGATGACTGCCGGACTTTCTTATGAGGCGCTTAATAACGCGGGTCATCTTAAGAAAGAAATGCTGATTGTTTTAAATGACAATGAGATGTCGATCGCAAAAAATGTCGGCGCGATCAGCAAATATTTGAATAAAGTGATTACTAATCCGCTTTATAACCGTGTCCGTTCCGATGTTGAACGCCAGTTGGATAAATTTCCGCGTTTAAGAAAGCTGGCTGCCCAATCGCTCGAAAGCATGAAGCATCTTTTTGTGCCGGGTATTTTATTTGAAGAGCTTGGTTTTCGTTACTTTGGTCCGGTCGACGGTAATGACATTGTCGGTTTAGTACAAACCCTGCGCCATATTTTACCCCTCAAGGAATGCGCCTTATTGCATATCATCACCAAAAAAGGCAATGGCTGTGCTTACGCTGAGCAGGATATTGAAAAGGGGCATGGTGTTAACCCTTTTGATGTGAAGACCGGCAAGCCGCTTACTTCTGTCCCACTGCCCAAAGCTCAATCGGCGGTAGACAAAATTGCCGGTTCCGAAGTTAAACCGGCGAATCAGATCAGCTACACCAAAGCATTTTCAAATGCGCTTATTGAAGTTGCGAGGCAGGATTCGAAAGTGATCGCCATTACGGCGGCAATGCCTACCGGCACAGGGCTCAATGATTTTCAAAAAGAGTTTCCCGACCGTCTTTATGATGTCGGAATTGCCGAGCAGCACGCGGTTACTTTCGCCGGAGCTTTGTCGAAAGCCGGACTGAAACCGGTGTGCGCGATTTACTCCACCTTTTTGCAGCGGTCTCAGGATCAGATTCTGCATGATGTCGCTTTGCAAAGACAGCGCACGGTGCTTGCCATGGATCGTGCCGGGTTGGTGGGGGCGGACGGTGCGACGCACAACGGTGTTTTTGATATCAGCTATTTGGGCCATGTTCCGCATGCGGTTATCGCTGCTCCGATCAATGCTTATGAAATGAAGCAAATGTTGGAGATGGGGGTGGAGTATTCGCATACTTTTGCGCTGCGGTATCCGCGCGGAAATATTCCTGTTTCGCATGCGACGGCACCGCAGGAGAAATTCGGAATCGGAAAAGGCCAAGTTTTGTCCGAAGGAAAAGACGGGACGCTTTTAGCTTTGGGCAGCATGGTTGAAATTGCGCTTCAGGTTCGCGATTTACTTAAAGCCGCGGATGTGGAAGTGCGCGTGGTGAATATGCGTTTTGCCAAACCTTTGGACGGCGCGCTTATTTTGGACAGTTTAGACAAATCCAAATATCTTTTTACTCTGGAAGAGCATGTTCTTACGGGCGGGTTTGGTTCAAAAGTGCTGGAGTTTTTAGAACGCAGTAACCGCGATGATGCTGTTTTGCGCCGTTTTGCTTTACCGGATGAATTTATCGAGCAAGGTGACCGTGATTATCATTTTGAACGGATCGGTCTTTCGCCTCAGAAAATTACCGCAGCAATTTTGCAGGTTCTCAACTCCTCCATAAGTGCCCCATCGCTTTCGCGCTAGCATGAAATCAAAAATCAGAACAGTTGCACGGTGTTATTTCAGCCTCTGCGCTTCCGGCACAACCGGCGGATCTACCCTGCTCATATTATGAAATCAAAAATAAAAACCGTAGCACTTTTCGTCAATAAGCAGAAAACCGGTGCTGCCGGTCTTAGCGGGCTAATTCGAACTTTTCTTGAAAAGCAAAAAATCAAAGTGAAGAGCTCGATTGATTTTGACGCACAATCCTGTCTTGAGAACGCGGACTTGGCCGTAAGCTTAGGTGGTGACGGAACTATTCTTGCCCTCGCCCGCGAAATGAAAAAAAGATCCGTGCCTGTGTTGGGAATTAATTTAGGACGGCTTGGTTTTTTAACCGAAGTGCGTCCGTCAGAAATGCTGCAAGAATTAAAAGCTTGTCTGGCGGGGGAGCTTAAAATAGAGAAGCGGATGATGCTGGAATGCCGCCTGACGAGCAAAAAGCATCAAATAGACCGCCGTTTGGTGGCTTTAAACGACATGGTGATCAGCCGTGAAGGTGTTTCCCGCCTGGCAGCGATTGATATTTTGGTTTCGGGAAAAACTTTGGCGGCATTTCGCGGAGATGGCGTTATTTTGGCAACGCCTACCGGTTCAACGGCATATTCGCTCTCTGCCGGCGGAGCGGTGGTTCACCCGGAAGTGGATTCGATTATGATTACGCCGATTTGCCCTCATGCTTCAAGTATGCATCCGACCATTATTCCCGCGAATGAAAAAATTGCCATTGCGATTCGCCGTGAAAGACGCGACGCAAGGGCGGTGTTGACGGCCGATGGTCAAGAAATTGTGGAAGTGGACGATAGTTTTAGTATCGAGGTGACGCGCTATAAGCTTCCTTTTAGGTTAGTGAAAAGCAGTCACCGCAATTATTACGAAACGATTAGGAAACATTTACACTTTTCAAGTATTCACCATGGCACGACTCCTGATTATTGATGATGAAAAAATGATTTGCCAAGAATTCTGTGAAACATTGAATGATATGGGGCATCAAACCGACTTTGCCCTGAATGGCGACGAAGCCCTTAAAAAAATACAAAATACCCCCTACGAACTTGTTTTTTTGGATTTATCGATGCCGCGCATGAACGGAGCGGATGTGTTTAAGAAGATTTTGGAAGTCCGCCGCATTCCTGTTACTTTCATGACGGGCTTCATGTCGCCCTCGACTGAAAGAGAAATGATGTCGATGGGGGCTTTGCGGTGTTTGCGCAAACCCGTTGATCTTTCCGAAGTGGTGGATATCATCGACCGGCTAGATTCGTTCGACTCACAGGTTAATTAAGAGTCCTCTGAAAATGTCTTCAATTCCTTTGCCTCAGGCGCCTATTTGCGTTCGCTTCGCTCCTTCTCCGACGGGCCGTCTGCATATCGGAGGTGTACGTACCGCACTTTTTAATTACCTTTATGCCCGTCAGCAGGGTGGAAAATTTGTACTGCGCATTGAAGATACCGACCGCGAAAGATCCGAGAAGCAGTATGAAGACGAAATTCTTTTTTCCATGCGCTGGCTTGGTTTGGAGTGGGACGGCGATCCCATCCGCCAAAGCGAAAGATTGCCGCGCTATCAGGAAGCCGCCGCGGAATTGATTGCTAAAGGCTTAGCTTACGAGTCTGTCGAGGACGGGAAAAAAGCTGTTCGATTTCGCATGCCCAAGCAAGCGGTGAAATTCAAAGACAGTGTGCATGATGAAGTTTCTTTTGATTCTTCGCTTTGGGAAGACTTAGTCATTATGAAATCCGACGGATACCCCACGTATCATTTCGCGGTGGTAGTGGATGATCACGACATGGGAATAACGCATGTGATTCGAGGAGATGATCATTTAACCAATACGCCCAAACACATTTTGCTTTATCTGGCTTTTGGCTGGAAGCCGCCCAAATACGCGCATTTACCTTTGATTATGGGGGCGGACGGAACTCCGCTTTCGAAGCGTCACGGTGCGGTGGCTGCATCGGATTATCGTGAGCAGGGTTATCTGGCGCAGGGAACTTTGAATTATCTCGCACTTTTAGGTTGGGGGCCGGAAGGGAATGAAGAAATTTTTTCGCTCTCTCAATTGGTCAAAAAGTTTTCTCTCAAGCGCATCACCAAATCCAATTCCCGTTTTAATCCGGAAAAGTTTTTATGGTTGAATAGCCAGCATTTAAAAAATATGCCGGAAGAAGAGTATCTGCGCGGCATGACGGAGTATTGGTCAGGCAGGAATGATTGGCCTCAGCATCCGCAATGGGCTCAGATTCTTAAACTTTATAAAACTCGCGCGAGGACATGGAAAGATTTGGAATTGCAGGCAGGGTATGTTTTTCAGAAAGACTTGGAACTTGATTCGGCGATTTGCGCTGAGATGACGACGGATACTCAGGCAGTTGCGGGTTTGAAAGCTTGGGTTGAAAAAGCGCAGGGTATGAGTTTTGAAGATCCAATGAAGCTTGAGCAAATGACACGCGAGTTGGCGGAAAGCTTAGGGGTTAAACCCGCCATTCTGATTCATCCCTTGCGGTTTGCTGTCTCAGGCACCAAGGTGACGCCGGGGCTATTTGAACTGATGCAGGTTATCGGTAAAGAAACTTGCCTTGCGCGCATCCGTATTTTGATCGAAAAAGCCCCTCAATAAGCCGCAATCTTAAGCTTGTTCCTGCTCGTGGGTATCGATATAATCTTCAACTTTTCAGCCTAACCGATTAAGGGGTTTTATACCGTTATGATTCGCAGCATGACTTGTTTTTCACGCGGCAGCCGCAGTTTTGCCGGCCGTTCCTGGAATTTTGAGCTTAAGTCAGTTAACCAAAAGTACTTTGAGCTTACCCTTCGCATTCCGCAAGTTTTAATGGCGTATGAGAACGAAATTCGGGCCCTTGTGCATTTATCTATTGAGCGCGGAAAAGTGACTTTGAATATTTCGGACGTGGAGGATTCCGCGGGAGAAGCGAAGCAAGTTCTGAACCAGCCTCAAATTGATTATTACCTTTCTGTTTCCGACAAATTGCGCAAAGAGCATGGATTAAAAGGGGAACTGCAAGTCAGCGATTTACTACGACTTCCCGGAACGATTCATGATGCTTCTTCTGAAACTAAAAAAGTGGAATGGAAAGAACTTGAGAAGGCTTTGCAAAGTTTGCTTAAAGAAGCCTTGGTTCATCGTGAAGACGAGGGGAAACGCTTGGCTTCCGATATTTTAGAACGAGTTGCTTCGATTCAAAAGCTTATGGCTAAGATTGAAGTTTCCGCTAAAAAGAATGTGCGTCATTCATTTGGAAATCTTAAAAAACGCATGGTTGAAATTTTGCGCGAAAGCGGCGCGGCCGCGGATCCCGAGCGGATTTATCGTGAGGCCGCTATTTTGGCTGAGCGCAGTGATATTACGGAAGAACTTGTGCGCATGAAAAGCCATGTGGCTCTTTTTTCCGGAAAAATGAAATTGGCTTCCGCAGTGGGAAGATCCCTTGATTTTATTTGCCAGGAAATGAACCGTGAAGCGAATACGATGGGCTCTAAAGCGCAATTGTTTGAAATTGCCAAAGAAGTGATTCAGCTTAAATCCGAAATTGAAAAAATTCGGGAACAGGTACAAAACATTGAGTAAAAAAGGTTTAGCCGTCATTGTTTCATCGCCCTCCGGAGGCGGCAAGACCACGGTGGTGGATGAACTTTTAAAAAAGCATTCGGATTGGATGCGTTCGGTTTCCATGACAACGCGCGCGCCGAGAGCGGGGGAAGTCCACGGTCGCGATTATTTTTTTTCTGCCACCAAAGACTTTGATGCTTTAAAAGCGCAAGATGGGTTGTTGGAAAGCGCTCAGGTGCATCAAAATCAGTATGGAACTCCGCGTGCATTTGTGGAGGAAAAAGTGCAGGCAGGGCATGTGGTTTTTTTGACCGTGGATGTTCAGGGTGCAGGTCAAATCAAGCGGGTTTGGCGCGAAAAGGATGGTTTAATCAGTGTTTTTATCATGCCTTTATCGGTGGATATCCTCAGGCAAAGGCTTTTACGGCGCAATACAGAGAAGCCCGAGCAGATTGAGGTTCGGCTGGCGGCCGCGGAGCAGGAAATGAAACAGGCTCCACATTATGACTTTACCGTGTATAATCATGATCTTGAACAAACTGTAGCGGATATCGAACGGATTATTCTGCAGAAACTGAAATAAGGAGTAACGAATGACTTACGTGCCTCTCGAAAAGTTGCTGGCTAAAAAAGATTCCAGCGTATTTAAGACCGCTTTGCTTGCAGCTCAGCGTGCCAATGAATTGGCTTGCGGTGCTCAGCCTTTGACTCAGGCTTCCACAACCAAAGTTTCCACGATCGCGCTTGAAGAAATCGCGCATAACCGTGTTTGGTATGTTGAAGAACCCGTCGCAAAGGGCAAAGACTCTGAATAAGAAGAAAGTCGTCCACATTCTTTCGGGGAGTATTGCCGCGTATAAGGCCCCCGAAATCAGCGAACGGCTGCGGCAGTCCGGTTTGGATGTAACCTGTGTTCTGACCGCGGCGGCCAAAAAATTTGTCACCGTTGATACTTTGCGCGCTTTAAGCGGTAATTCCGTTTACGATGATATGTGGTCGATCAGTTCACCTCATGATGTTCTTCATACGGCGCTTGCCGATTCCGCGGATTTAATTCTTGTCGCGCCCGCTTCGGCGGATTTTCTCGCGCGAGCCTCAATCGGAATGGCGAATGATTTAGCGGCATGTATTTTGCTGGCTTCACAAGCTCCTGTTTGGTGGGTTCCGGCGATGAATGATAATATGTACAAGAGCCCTTTGACCCAAGCCAATATTGAAAAGCTAAAAAAAATCGGTCATCACTTTATCAATCCCATTGAAGGTAATTTAGCTTGCGGACGCACTGCTATCGGACATATCGCCGATACCGAAACAGTCGTTAAGTCGGTGACTCAGGCTTTGGCTGTAGGCAAATAAGAGACTTTCGTGAAATCTCCCCGATTGCGCAATGCGCAAACTCATTCCAAAAAAAGAATCGAAAAACTTTTGATTACGGCCGGTCCCACG
>DDUN01000013.1:0-23854 GCA_002344825.1 Candidatus Multiplicimicrobium inquinatum
TTAAAATTCTTTTTCATCTTCAGCCCCACACAACCAAATCATTGCGGTGAATTACTTCTCCGTGCGCGTCATAACCTAAAACAGAGGCGAGCTCATCACTTTTACGCCCGGCTATTTTCTTGATCTCTTCACTTGAAAAACGCGCCACACCGCGCGCAAACACTTTTCCATCGGAGTTTTGAATTCCGACAATCTGCCCTTTTTCAAATTTTCCGTTCACTTTGGTAATGCCGCCGGGAAGCAGGCTCTTGCTTCTGCGCGCGACCGCGTCAAACGCGCCGAAATCCACGCTTAAAGTGCCGTAAGCTTTGGCTGAGAAACCAATCCAATTCCGCCGCGAGTTGACCGCGCCTTGTTTGGGGTGAAAAAGAGTCCCTTCGTCTTCGCCCTTCACCGCCGCCTCAATCACATTTTTTCTTTTTCCATCTACGATTTGCAAAGGAATACCCAATTGCATCGCAACGCGCGCGGCATTAAGTTTTGCGGCCATTCCACCCACCGTGGTCTCGCCTGATTTCGTGCCCAGATGCCCCCGAAGCTCTTGATCTATTTTCTCGACACCGCAAACTTCACGCAATCTTTCACCGGTTTTCAGCAAAAAACCGTTTACATTAGAAAGATTGATCAACAAATCCGCTTTGACAAGATGAGCCACGTGCACGGATAAAATATCATTGTCTCCAAAAGCAATTTCTTCGGTAGTAACGGTGTCATTCTCATTGACGACGGGAAGAATATTCTGAGTAATTAATGTTTCGAGTGTGGCTCGGGCATTTAAAAACCGTTCGCGCTCTTCAAGTCCGTCGCGGGTTAACAATATCTGGGCGGTGTGTTTGCCTTTTTTAGAAAAAAATGTCTCATAGGCATTCATAAGCTTACCCTGTCCGATGGCGGCACAGGCCTGCAGCTCGCGCATCAGCTTAGGACGCTTTTTCCGTTGAGTCACCTGCATGCCGAGCGCGATTGCACCAGAACTAACCACAACCATTTCATGGTCTTTCATCAATCTTAAAATCTGGTGGCACAAATTCGCGTGAGACGATTTTGAAAAAGCTCCGCCTGAGGAACTCAAGATGCTGCTCCCAATTTTAACGACGACTCTTTTCTTTTTAACCGATAAGGCTTTCATGTGCCCTAGCCTCGCAAGTCTTGGTTAAATGTTCAAGCAGAGGTTCAAAACCTTCTTTATCTTTGGCTGAAATGTAAAAAACGGGCATGCCCGCCTTAGCCAATGATTTTTTAATTTCTTTCATCTTGTCCGTGGCATCGATTTTATTAACAACAGTGCACAATTCATACCGAGCCTCTTCAGGCGCATATTCTTTGAGAATTTCCGATAAATCATTCAGACCGTCTTTCACCGAATCAGCGAATTCCGTCACAGCATCCAAAAAAAGAACTATGACTTTTGCCCGCACCAGCTGTCTTAAAAATTCAACACCCAAGCCATGGCCTTCTCGGGAAGTTTTTGAAACTGACATCATTTCACAGATAAACATTTGCTTATATCCGTCATACTCATAGGCCCCCACAGCAGGATACCGGGTTGAAAAAGGATAGTCCGTGACAGGCACTTGCGCGTTTGTAATGGCGCCCATAAACTGGGACTTGCCGGAATTAGGAAGCCCCACAAGAAAAATATCGGAGACTAAAAAGTATTCCAATTCCACTTCAAGACGATCGCCTTTAATGCCGGTCGTTTGCTTGCGTCCACCTTCATTTCCGAAACCGCCGGCTCCGCCGCGCGCAACCATCACTTCATCGCCATCGTTTTTTAAATCACGAATTCCCATCCGGGTCGCGCGGTTATAAATACGCGTCCCGGGCGGAACCAAAATAATTTCGTCTTTGCCTTTACGGCCTTTTTTATTGTTACTTCCGCCATGCGCGCCCGACTCCGCGACAATGTGCTGCCGAAGCTTCAGTTTTTCAATTTTGGGAGCCTGATTGGATGCTTTAAAAATAACATGCCCGCCCCGCCCGCCATCACCGCCGGTCGGCACAATTTTTCTGTCTGTCCGGGCCTGATAGCTTTCACAACCATTTCCGCCATCACCCGCCTGAACAAGAACATGAACAAAATTAATCATAAAAAGAATTCCTTAAAAGTGAGAAGAAGCAGTCTCCCAAAAGCAAAAAGGCTAAAAAGGAGAAGAGCTCCATTTTAGCCTTTAGGAAACCTTGCCGTCCGAAAAGGACCTCGGCAAGGAAATTAAGATGGGATGATATTAACCGTGCGATTGGTCTGAAACTCCACAACACCGTCACGCATCGCAAAAAGCGTGTCATCGCCGCCGATACCAACATAACGACCAGGGCGGAACTTCGTTCCGCGCTGGCGCAAAATGATATTGCCCGCTTTGATTTTTTGGCTGCCGTAAATTTTTACGCCAAGCCGTTTCGAGTTTGAATCCCGTCCGTTCTGCGTACTACCTTGACCAACTTTATGTGCCATGACGCTCTACCTTTATTTGACTTTGATTTCTTTAACGCGCAATTCCGCGTAAGTTTGACGATGACCTACTTTTCGCTTGTAATCCTTACGGCGCTTAAACTTAAAGCTAATCACTTTTTTAGACTTAACTTCGCCTAAGTATTCACAAATCACTTTCGCTCCGGAAATAACCGGCGTGCCGATCTGGGCACCTTTGTCATCGGAGTAAAAAAGGACTCGGTCAAGCTCAACCGTTTTCCCCTTAACTTCGCCTAACTTTTCGACCTGAATCGTCTGATCCGCTTCAACCCAATACTGCTTTGAACCTGACTCAATAATTGCATAAGTGCTCATAGTGTTCTCCTGAAAAATGAGTGCAAATTGTATGGGCTGAGCCCTGCCCTGTCAAGGCTATTTTAACCCTTTTTAAAGACTCGGGTTACGGTGTTTTAAAACCGGAAAAAGGCGCCGAAAACGCCTTAAATCCACGAAATCAAGGTCTTGAATCAGCATTTGAGGGGTAGCCTGAGAAGCTTCGCTTAAGACCTCTCCCAGCGGATTAACAACCATGCTATGCCCGTAGCTGATAATACCGGATCCCGGATGTCTTCCACATTGCCCCGGAGCCACAACAAAACATTGGTTCTCAATAGCACGCGCGCGCAAAAGAACCTCCCAAGCCGTTTTCCCCGTTTTAGCGGTAAAGTTAGCGGGAACAAACAACACCTCCGCACCCTTTTGACTCAAAGATCGAAAATACTCCGGAAACCGCAAATCATAACAAATCCCGACCCCTGCTTTGACGTGACCCTGTGTAAATAATCCGGGCTTATTCCCCGCAGTAATTGTTTTCGATTCCTGAACCCGGACACCGGGCAAATTAATATCAAAAAGGTGCATTTTGCGATAACGTAAAATGATTTCACCTTTCGACGAAATAACAAAACAGGTATTCGAAAATCGCGGCCGACCTTTTGAGCGCCCCAGGTTCAAAGGCTCAAGAAGACTTCCCGCAACAATGGTTAAGCGGTTTTCAACTGCCGTTTTTTTTAAGTTAGTGAGAGTCTCTAAAAAAATCTGGGGGGCAAGCCGGTCAGACTCTTTTTCCGAAGCACGCAACATAAAGTTTTCGGGCAAAGCAGCAATGCAAGAACCTTGACGGGCCGATTGAATCAAAAACTTTTCGGATTGTTTCCAGTTTTTTTTCCAGTCTTCGCCGGCATTTATTTGAACACAAGCAATCCGCAAGCGGCTCACACCCATTAAGAAGAAAGGCGATCATTGAGCGACCAATCATAAGGAAAGTATTCGACTTTAAATTGCCCGCTTTTCAAAAACCGTATTTGCTCTATGTTCTTGGAGTAGTTAATTAAAAAATTAACAACGGCCGTATCCGGTCTACTCAGCTTGGCGCGGCGTTCGGGACGATTATACTTCTCCACGAAATCAGGCGCATACCATTGAAAAAGTTGCGAGAGAACAACACGTTTCGCCGCGACATCTACTTTCACCATCTCAGGACGCTGAACTTCTGAGCGAACACGTTTAAATAATTGCCCTGCCGCGCGCAGGCCTGTAAAAGCCTCTTTGGGGAAAAGAGGGCCGCTGACTGACGCAGTCGCTAAGACTAAATGTATTTTTTCTTCTTCAAGACCAGAAAGCTGCTGGCTTCGGATTTGAGAAAGACTGTGTCTCGCCTCAAAACCACCCGGTTGAGCCCCCACAACCAAAAACTGCCTATCCCAAAAACTGGGGACATCCTGCGTGCTCAAAATAGGGTAATTTTCGAGAACTGCCGCCACTAAACCGGCATGATAAACATTAACCCAAAAAGCAAGATTTTCGGATTCGGGACCTGAAGAAATCGCCTTAATATCAACCTGACTGAGAGAATCAAGATACCGGTCAAGATCCGCCCGATCCTTGGATACAGCCGCATAATCTAAACGCCCCTGATCGTCCACGTGACGCTTCAAGAATGAATCCAGATCAGAATGATCGAATCCTTGCGCAAAAAGCAAGGGGGTGAAAAAAACCAGAAAAAGAAAAGGAGCCGCAGCACGTTTAAAAAACATTCGAATTAAAAGCGAATGCCGTACTTTTTAAGAAACAACTGATCTTCCGAACTGATTTCGTATTTTAAATCTTCCGGTTTGCCGTCGGCTTCACGGTCCAAAATCTCGTCAAACTCGTCAAATGCCTCATCGGTGACCGGGAAAAAGTTAAAAATGAAAACATTTGAATCGCCCTTAGGAAATTTAAAAGATTGAGCATCCGGATTTTTTGAAATTTGGGGATGTTGGGCAATAATCTTTTGAAGTAACGCCATTAATTCGTTCATGTATTGATCAAATTCTCTCTCTGAACCCATATGATAAACTCCTTCATGTGTTCGAGATTGTAAAATCAAACGCCTAAAGCTTCTTCCAATTTCTCTAAGGTCGGAAGACGGAACCCATAATAAAGAATTTCTCCCCCTTTGGCAAGAAGCACCACCGAGGGTATTGCCGTCACCCCAAAAAGATCCGAAAGCTCTCCGCTTTCGTCCAAAATGACAGGGTATTTCAGATTGGTCGACGATAAAAATTCTTTAACGTGCTCGGCTTCTTCCTGAACATTAATCGAAACAACTTCTAACTTTGAAGAATGCTGCTTAGCAATTTCATTCAACGCGGGAAGCTCTTCCTTGCATGCTTCGCACCAAGTTGCCCAAAAAGCAACCAAAACGGGCTTAGCTTGATTTGCTGTCTTAAAATCGAAGCGCGGTTGATTCTCGGGATAAAAAACATCCGCCTGAACGGCTTGAATTTTTGAATTAAGCGAACGAGACTTCGCAGAATCGGAGCAGCCCGACAAAGCTAAGGCTATTAAAACCAAGGCAAAGATCTTCATTCTCACACGGAAGAAAAAGACATTCATCATAATGAGAGCGCGGCCCGAAAAGTGCGCTTTTTAGTGCTCGAGATAGGCTTGAGCCGATAACGCAGCTTCACAGCCCTCGCCGCAAGCCGTTACAAGCTGTTTCACAGCGCCAAAACGAATTTCTCCTGCGGCAAAAATCCCCTCGACGGAAGTCTGCAAGCCTTCTCCGTTGGCTAAAACATATCCGTGATCATTCATATTCACAACACCGCGCACTAACTTTGAATTGGGATCATGTCCCACAAAGACAAAAAGCCCGTCCGTTTTGAAGTCTGTCGTGGCTTGGGTCTTTAAGTTCTTAAGCACAACGCCTTCAACCTTATCTTTCCCGACAACTTTCTCAACAACCGTGTCCCAAATAAATTTGATTTTAGGATTCGTTTTTGCGCGATCTTGCAAAATAGGGCTGGCACGCAAACTGTCGCGGCGATGCACAACCGTGACCTGCGTCGCGAAACGAGTCAGAAAAATACCTTCCTGCAAAGCCGAATCTCCGCCCCCGACAACCACCACTTCTTTCCCTTTGAAGAAAGCTCCGTCGCAAGTAGCACAATAAGAAACACCTTTGCCTGTCAGCTCTTTTTCCATGGGGACGTTCAGCATACGAAAAGACGCGCCCATGGCAAGAATGATTGTCTTAGAAAAAAAAGACTCTGAAGCTGTTTTGAGCTCAAAAGTTTTGTCTTCTTTCTTCTGAATGGAAAGAACTTCATCATAAAAAAATTTCGTCCCGTACTTTTCTGCCTGCGTCTGCATCTTCATCGCGATATCAGGCCCCAACACTCCCTCAGGAAATCCGGGGTAATTTTCAACCATATCCGTCACGGCAATTTGACCGCCTGGGACAAGCTTTTCAAACAATCCTGTTTTTAAATTAGCCCGCGAAGCGTAAAGTGCCGCTGTCATTCCGGAACCACCCCCGCCGATAATTAAAACATCCCACACATCTTGATTAATCATTTTTTCCTTTTCCTTCTGATGAAACCGAGGCCATTTTCATGACTTTGCTTTCAGCAAAAATGGGCACCCCTGCCCGAAGCGCTACGGCAATACAGTCCGATGGACGCGCGTCCACGGAAACCGATTCGCCGGAAGATTTTTTAAGATTCATTTTCGCGTAAAAAGTTTGATGATCCATACGGTCAATCACAACATTGCGGATCGTGGCGTCTAAATCACGGATGACATTGGTCATCAAATCATGCGTCATCGGACGAGGCAAATCAACTTCCCTCACACGAAGCTGAATGGATTGAGCTTCCGGCAGCCCAATCACAAGGGGCAAAAGCCGTGTCCCCTTTTTTTCCCGAAAAACAAGAACCTGATCCGCCCGATTTTCATCAATTAAAATCTTACTGAGCGTCAACTCGATCATGACCGCGGTTTCCAATCTGTTAATTTATCATTGGGTTGGCGCAGCATGTCCACGGTCTCTTGCGTTAAAGCTTCGCTTTTAAGCTTTTCCAAAAGATGGCGTTGCGCCTGACGATCTTCTATCAAACTCTTTTCAACCGCCTCTTGTTCTTCAAGCAACTTTTTTAAATCACTTTCACGTCCGCGGGCTTCCACCTCAAGCTGTTCTTGCTTTTTTACAAGCGATTTTAAACGCAGTTCCTTCGAAGCAATTTGCTCAGCCACAAAAACTTTGCGCTGAATCAACTCGCGGTGCTCAAGCTGACTGTGCAATTCCTTAATCTGTCGGCGCGCGCTTTCAAGTTCCTTTTCGCGCATTTCCACCTCTTGCAAACGCGATGCCCAAGATTTCTCTTGAGTTTCCAGCGACTGCTTCAAACGCTCCATCTCGGTTTGAATTTGGCTGGTTTTTAACTCATTATTTTTAACGGCATAGGACTGCTTTTCCATTTCCTGACGTAAACGGTTTTCGCTCTCTTCCACTTGTTTTTTTGAAAGCTCTAAATAAGCTATTTTTGATTCATAATCCTGAATGGTTCTCTTTTGAAGATCAATTTCATGCCGCAACGGAGCCATTCTTTTTTCCCATTCAATTTCACCAGATGCAATTTGGGTTTTAGCCGCTTCCAAATGCTGCCGCTCAAGTTGAACATTCTTTTGAAGCTCCGTGTGCGCGGATTGAGCATCACGCAAAAGACGATTCATCTCTTCCGCCTGCAACTGCAAATCCTGCATTTTTGATTCCTGAGCCACAATTCTTTCTTCAAAATAAGACCGGGTATCGCGAAATTCCTCCCGAGCAATCTTAAATTTTTCTTCGGTTGCGGCAAGCTGAGATTCAAGCCGCTGAAGTTCAAGGTCTTTTTCCTTTTTCTCCGCGGTTAAGATTTGGACCATACGATCTTTCTCGGCAACCTGCTCCAAAGACCGATCCACCATCGCGCGGAGGCGCACAACTTCTTCCTGAAGTTTAAGCGAGTCCTTAATCAGCATGTCTTTTTGTTCCAGAAACTCTTTTTGAGAAGTCGTCCATGCCTGCTGTCCGGAACTGATCCGATCGGACTCGGGCACCGAGGGACCGGAGGATGCCGTGTTTTCACGTACAACACGCGCAGGCATGTCATTGATAGGACGGCTAACAAAAGAAGGCGCTGCGGCAACAGGCTTTAAAATGGTTTCAATATTGGGTAAGGCAGGCCAAACTGTGCGATAACAGCGGCGCTTGTAAAAATTATCGTTACTGAGCGCAATCTCAACCCCATTATCACTGAAGAAGTCTTTGATTTTACTGGCCTGATCATGCGGAAGGTGATCCAATAAAATAATCGGTGTGTTCTGCATGACATCCAAAGCATCTTCTCCGGAAATTTCAAAAGCCCGCTGAAGCTTTTGAACAAGGCGGGTGCGATCCAAAGCGCTGCTGAAACTCTTCAGAACAACACACCAGTTTTTTTCTTCCTGATCCGCTTTACGTTTGGTGGTAAATATCATGTGTAAATGGTTTTAGTAAGTGAAGAGCTATTATAAGGACTCCGTGAATTAAGCGTCAAGGAAAGCTCTTGTTTCAGGCCGTTTATTTTGAAGCATCTTTCCACTCTCCTTCAAAACGTTTGGGGTAAAAAACCCATTCGTCCACCGACTTACCCTCTTTAAGATGCTCCTCAATCACGCGGTCTATTTTCTTTTCGTTCATTTCACCGTACCAGACACCCTCAGGATAAACCACCGCAATAGGTCCGCCCTGGCAAACCGTCAGGCATTTTGACTGACTACGCTTAACACAGCGCAAGCGAGGGTCAGGATCTTTTTTGAGCGTCTGCTTGAGATGATCGTAAACGGCATGGCCTCGGGATGGGTGGCATTTCTCTCCGACACAAACAAAAATGTGGCGCTCATAATCAGGCATGACAGGTTTAACGGGTTTTGAGCTCATGCTATCTTGCGGCTTTTTTAACGGCGTTAAGAACCACCCACTCCGCAAAGCTCTCGATCGAAGCCATGGGGGGCATTACCTGGAAATCAAGGCGATTATGCTTAAGCTTTAAATCCGCAAGAATTTGAGGAATATCTTTTTTGACATGGGCTCCTTCAAAAAAGAAAAGTGGAACAACAACGAAATCTTCAATCCCCTGCGCTAAACCGGATTCAACCGAAGTTTCAATGGAGGGCTGGTTGAGTGTTAAGTACGCTTCCAAAACAGGGTAGCCGGTAATCGACTTACGCAAAGAGCTTAAAAGTACTTCAAAGCCTTCGCGCGCGGCCGGCTCGCGGCTGCCATGCGCAATAAAAAGATAGGCCCGTTTCGGCATCATTAACCAATTACTCCAGCAGGTTCTTCTTTGCAAACCTGCGGCATCGTACGCTCCATGGGAATCATAAAAGTGACAACTTCTGTTGTGCCAACAATCGCACGCCTTAAAAAGTAAACCGTCCCCTTACCCAATCCTGAAAAAAAGCGGATAATCCGGTCACCTTTATGCATTTCGCTTTCCACAGTGCATGGAATCTCAGCTGGACTGGTCACAAAGTTTTCAACTCCGCGACCGAACTTGGTTGCAATATCTTCGACATACTCGCCCGCACTTGCAAAGGCCGACAACATCATCAGGAACGATAAAATTAAAAAATGCTTTTTCATGAATCTCCTCCGTAATACGACAAATCACGACCCAAGTATTTTAACACAGACCAAGGTTCGGTCATCATGCGGCGGCCGCCCGGAAGCAAACCCCAAAACATCGGCCATCACCGCGTCAATCATCTTCCCCGCGTCTTCCTCTTTCGCGCATCGTTCAAGTATTTGCTGTAATCTCTCACTGCCATACTGTTCTCCACGCGGTGATTTCTGTTCTTTAATCCCGTCACTGGTTAAAAGCATAACGTCTCCGGCGCCAAATTCAATTCCCCCTGTTTCATAGGTCTGATCTTCCATAATTCCGATCGGCAACCCGCCCGCGGAAGAAATGAGATCTGCTTTATTATTTTTAGCATGGTAATAAACCATGGGATCATGTCCACCGTTCGTAAAATAAATTTTCTTGGTATTCGAATCAATGATCATAAAAAAAAGAGTTAGGAACATCCCTGAAGTTTCACCGCGAGATAAATGATTGTTAAGCTCCGTCAAAATTTCTCCGGGAGAATCTCCGCTTGTAACCTGATGGCGCAATTCATTCAGCGCGCGCGACATGTACAGCGCGGCCGGAACGCCTTTTCCTGAAACATCGCCTAAACACAACGCAACACGGCCGTTTCCTAAATCCATCCAGTCATACAAGTCACCCCCGACTTGCTCAAAAAAAAGACAACGAAAACCGGCATCCAGCTGAGGTAATTTTAATTCGGTTCCGGGCAAAAGTGACTGCTGAATTTTGGATGCCATTTGCAGTTCTCTTTCCAGAAAATCACTTTCAACACGGACATCCACATACTTTAGAAACAAGCTGACGATAAAAACAGTAAACATCGCCACCATCGGCATCGGCAATTGAATCACCACGCGAAAATAATTAAAAACAAGACAGTTCATGAGCATAAAAAGCACCATCTGTGCGATTGTCCAGGCAAAAGACCACTGAGGTTTCAACCTTTGCCCGCAAAATGCGATAATCCAGGCGAGAAAAAAAGCTAAAGTAAAATTCAAAATCACGGGGGTTGAAATCAAAAATTCATCCGTGAGAAGCATATTCAACACACTGGCCTGAATAACAATTCCCGGCATCATGGGCTGAACCGGTGTTGTTCTCAGATCGGATGTTCCGGTGGCAATATGGCCCAATAAAACAATTTTACCTTGGAAAATTTGCCTCAAAAACTGGCGACCCTCTTCCGTTTTGGTCCTCTCAAAAACTTCTCCGACAGAAAACTTCTGAAACATATCCATTCCGCCCGGATAATTAACCAATAACTCTCCCTGAGGAAAGCGCCGTGAAAAATCTTTTACCCAAGCCTGCTTTTCTTCCAGGCGGTCAAACAACGAAAGAAAAACTGCAACCGAACTATGGTAGTAAAAATGTCCTCCCATCTTTGCAAAAGGTAAAACATGGCGAACAACGCCATCGGCATGATCTATTTCCACGTTGGCATAACCTGTTTCCCGCGCACCGCTGAGAAATTCAGGCAAAGGGTAAAGCGGATCAAACGGATTGCGGGAAGTATAATGAAAAGGCAAAACAACGTTTCCCGCTTCACGGATAGCTTCGGAAAAAACCAGGTCATCTTCCGGATTCTGGGAACGCTCGGGAAAAAGAATATCGAAAAAAATGGCTTTGGTTCCCGCCGCATTAAGAGCTCGAATTAACTCCGCGTGAACACTTCTGCGCCACGGCCAGGGGCCCAAAGCCTGCAAGCTCAAATCATCGATCGCCAAAATAACAATATTGCGGTGCGCTTTTTCCATGGGGCGAACCCGCATGCGAAAATCATACGCGTCTTTTTCACGAAGATTAATGATTTGGGTAATATCGAGAGAAAAGAGCAGGACAACAATACCGAACGCAACCACAAAATGGCGGGGAAGCCGCCGGATTTGGGCTTCCACCGCGGAAGTCACGGATTTAAAAAAGAAACGCATCAGAAACAGCGCTACCCTTTTCGCACAAGGCGCCATGGACGGTGTTTCAAATCATCCGTCATATCGCGGACATTCGCGGAAGTCGCTTCAAGATTGGCAATAATTTTTGAAATTTGCTCCTGATTTCCGTTCAAAACCTTATTCAACCCCTGAGTGGTTCCGTTAATATTTTTCAAAAGCTCTTCAATCGTTTTGGCATTTTTCTGCATTAAATCATTCAAGCTCTCCACCAAAGGATTCAAATTTGCGGACATCTGCACCATTTCATTTGAAAGAGTATTGAGCGTCCCGATCATTTGATGCATTGGAATCGGGTCTTGTCCTTCAATTGTGGCTCCGGGTTGCAATACCGGCTTATCTTTGGAACCGGGTCCGATTTCAATCAGCTTTTCCCCCATCATCCCTAAAGTATCGACATAAGCGGGGCTATCCTCGCGTACAACCAAATCCCGCGGAGCTTCAACGGTAATCACTATCGGGCGCTCTTCGCCGTTTTGAACTTCCAGTTTCTTCACTTTACCGACTTCTTTGCCGGCAAAATAAACAGGCGCGCCTTCTTCAAGCCCGCCCACATATCCAAAGCGCACTTGATAGCTCACTTTCTCACCGCCGCGCATTCCGCCGACGACAAAAGTCATCACAAGCAAAGCCGTAATTGAAAACAAAATGAAAAATCCGGACTTTACTTCTGATGCTGAATAACTCATGCAATCCTCCTCAAAACATCACCGATTAAGAATCTAATAAACCCTGTAAATAAGCTTCGCTGGTTTGCTTAAAAGGAATAACCCCCTCAGGCTCGCCTTCAATAAACTGACGCACATACGCATTGGACGAATTTTGAATTTGCTGCGCGCTGCCGACTTCAAGCACTTTGCCTTTATGCAACATAATGACCTGATCCGCGATTCGGAACGCACTTTTCATTTCATGGGTGACCACAACTGAAGTCATATTGAGTTTGCGGCTTAAATCAAGAATCAGCTGGTCAATCATACTGGCAGTAATCGGATCAAGCCCGGCTCCTGGCTCATCATAAAAAACAATTTTGGGATCCAACGCAATAGCACGCGCCAAAGCGACGCGTTTTTTCATTCCGCCGGAAATTTGATGCGGGTAAAAATGCTCGAATCCCGTAAGACCTACAAGCTCCAGCTTAATTTTCACGATAATTTTAATCGTCGACTCATCCAAGGGGGTGTGTTCACGCAAGGGCACAGCAACGTTCTCTCCGACGGTCATTGAATTAAAAAGCGCGGAGCCCTGAAACATCATGCCAAACGAACGCCGGACACCATCCATGCCATTCCGATCCATCTTGGCAATGTTTTTTCCCTCAAACAAAATATCGCCGGATGTGGGCTGATGCAACCCAATTAAATGGCGCAAAAAAGTACTTTTCCCGCAGCCGGATCCGCCCATGATCACGGTAATTTTTCCGCGCGGAATACCCACATTGACGCCGTTGAGAACAGCGCGTCCGTCAAACTTTTTCACTAAATCTCGGACTTCAATAATCGAGTCCATGGGTTGTCCCGCCGATGAGTTAGAGAGCATAATAAATCACCGCTGTGGCCAAACAATCGACCACAATAATCAAAACAATTGAAATCACAACCGCCTGAGTCGTTGCTTTTCCCACCGCGTCGGAACCGCCCGAAACGGAAAGCCCCTGATGACAGCTGACCAACGCGATTAAAATACTGAATATTTCACTTTTCATGAGACCTGTATAAATGTCTTTCAGGACGAGCGCCCGAATCGAGTTCGCGATATAAACTTCGGGGTTAATACCCAACGCAAAACGGCCCACGAGATATCCGCCAACCATTCCCATCCAGTCAGCGATAATCGTCAGACAAGGCAGCATAATCATTAATGCCATCACGCGCGGCAAAACAAGAAATCGCACGGGATGAATCGCCATCGTGGTCAATGCATCCACTTCCTCTTGAACCTGCATGGACCCCAATTCCGCGGCAATTCGCGCGCCAATTCGTCCGCAAATAACAATCGCGGCAATCAAAGGCCCCAATTCACGCGCCATCGCCACGCAAACCAAGCTCCCGGTGTAATTAAGCGCGCCAAAGTCTTTTAAAGAATACGCGGCTTGAAGCGCTAAAACAGCGCCTACGGAAGCTCCCACCAGCGAGATAATACCGACGGATTCAAGTCCCATGGTTGTCAGCTGATAGGCGAACGTCTCGCGCGGTAAAGTCCGTGGACGGACCAAAACACCCGCAAAATAACGGACCACATCGGCAAAAAGCGCTCCGAGACGTGCCGTTCCAGAGAGAAGAAATCCCGTCGTGTTTCCGATTTTTCCGAGAAAATCTCTGATCATGATTTGTTATGCGCCTACTTTTTGCAAAGCATCAGACATTGAATCGGAAAGTACAAAAATACCGTCTAATTTAGCGATTTCAAAAACGCTTCGTACCGCGGGTGCCATTTCCGCCAAGACAAGCTTACCCTGATACTTTTTTGTTTTCTGAAGCGCTTCAACAAAAGTCGCGATACCGGAGCTATCCATGTACCCTACTTTTTTAAGCTGAATAATAATCTTAGGCGCTTTTTTATCCGCTAATTGATTTAACGCTTGCCGTAAATTAGGCGAAGAATGGAAGTCGAGATCTCCCTCCACTTCCACAACTTGAACTTGATTTTGAACCGAGTTTAAAATTTTCATGAACCGCTCCTTGCTGATGATGGCTTATAACGCATAAGATAAATCCTGTTTCCGCCCTGAAAAGAATTGTCATACTCAAAACGATCCGTCAGCTGGCGGATAAAATGAACTCCCAGTCCTCCGGGAGTTTCCTTCGGTAGCTTAGGAGTCGGCGCCTGGGTCGGATCAAACCGCTTCCCGTGGTCTTCGATCATAAATTCGGTTTTTGAAGGTTCATCGGAAATCTCCACAATAATTTCACCCGGTGTTCCCGAGTAAGCATGGCGAATCACATTGGTCAGCGCTTCATCCAACACTAAAAGCCATTCGCCCGTGTTTTTTTCCGGCCAGCCTTTTTCAGAAAGGAAAGTCCGCATCTTCGCGCGAAACACAGGCAATTCTGATGACTCATTTTTTAAAACAAAACGCTGCTGCATTAAAAACCTTGCCGCTTTAAATTTTGCACCGACAGCTTAGAAACTTTTTTGGGTGCTTTTGTGCGTTCTAAGTAACGCATAAGCATATCCACTTCCAAATTAATCCGGCTTCCCGGACGCTTCAACCCTAAATTGGTTACCTTAAGCGTATGCGGAATAATTGCCGTGCGAAATGTTTGGCTGCCAACGCTCTGCACCGTTAAGCTAACACCATCGCAAGTCACCGACCCTTTCACCGCCAACTTCGAAATTATAGTCTTAGGAGCTTTGACCAACAAGCTCCAATTCCCTTCTCTTCGCTCAATTTCAGCCACTTGCCCGACCGCATCCACATGTCCTGTCACAAAATGCCCTCCCACGGCAGAACCGGCCCGCAAAGAGCGCTCGATGTTGACCCGCTCGCTCCGTTTAAGCTGTCCAAGGTTAGTCACAGCCAAAGTTTCAGGCAATATGTCAGCGGAAAAGCCGAACGCACTAATTTCAACCGCTGTCAGGCAAACACCATTCACCGCGATACTCTCCCCGACAGCAACCCTTTTCTCGCGCTTTTGAAATCCAAAGCTCATACGCGCGGATTTACCCCGTATTTTCACCGACTCAACCCGGCCTAAATTTTCAATAATTCCGGTAAACATGTATGACCATTTTCAATTTAATTTCGCCATAAAGCAATAATCATGGCCAAGCTTGGTTACTCTTAATATTTTTAAATTGATCGCTTTATTTGGATCTTTTACTCCGTCACCCTCAACTGAGGTTTTAGCATCTCGCCCGCCGATCACTTTGGGTGCCATCATCCAATAAATGCGATCCGCCAAACGCGCATTGAGGAAAGAAGCAAAAACCTCTCCACCTCCCTCCACCATCAATTTACGGATTCCCATATAAAAAAGCTTGTTCATCAAATCATGCAAATCAAATCCCTTGGATGCGGATTTGCGCACGGTAAGAAATAAACAGTTTTTACTCTGAAGATTTTTTTGCTTTAACCATAAAGACAACTCTTTGGAAGAAACAACAAAAACAACCCGGGAGTCTTGGTCAAAAATGCGATTATTACGTATCGGAAGCATATCCGCGGAACCCAAAACAATTTTCCAAACCGGATTACCTTTCTTCAAACTTGAAAGACGGGGTTTATCCAAGTTAAAGGTGCTTTTTCCGACTAAAACCGCATCATGTTGAGCGCGTAATTGATGCACAAAAGCGCGCGACTGTGGCCCGGTAATCCAACGTGACCGTCCGCCCGATGCGGCGATTTTCCCATCGAATGTCTGGGCGATTTTTATAGTAATAAAAGGACGCTTATCTTTCATATTGCCGTCACGGCGCGGAAGGAAAAGTTAATTTGCTTCATGAGGCGGGCTTGGCATCCGCAATTTGGCGCATGAGTTTGTCTAAAACTCCGTTCACAAACTTTCCGGAGTTTTCACCCGAGTATTTTTTGGCGAGATTAACAGCCTCATTAATCACAACTTTAGGTGGGGTTTCCGTCATCGCAGTCATTTCAAACATGGCAATGCGGAGAATATTGCGGTCCAAAACAGCCATGCGTTTCATGCTCCAATTTTCCGCAACAGCTTCCACTTTCTGATCCAATGCCGCGGTATCATTCTCAACACCCTCGACAAGCTTAATGACAAAATCACGCAAATCTAAATCCATCTTAGGCTGACTCGCAAAGAAACTACGCAAGGAATCGTTCGCGGTTTCGCCTGTCATTTCTTTTTGATACATCACTTTTAAAGCGCTTTCACGAGCCTGAGTTCTTTTACGCACGGCGTCCCCGTTTCTTTTTGGATTGAATTTGTCCCATTAAGCTCATCATTTCAAGCAAAGCTTGCGCCGCGTGAGCACCCTTATTTCCCGACTTGAGGCCTGCACGGTCAATGGCCTGCTCCAAGTTATCCAAAGTCAGAATTCCGGTCGAGATAGAAACTCCGGACTCAAGCGCCACCTGAGAAACCCCGCGCGTAATTTCATGCGACACGCATTCATAGTGGTAGGTTTCACCGCGCAAAACACAGGCCAAAGCGATAACTCCGTCACAGTTCAAATTCTTCTTCACGGCTTTACAGAAAAAAGGAACCTCCAACGCCCCTGGGACCCAAATGATTTTAATTTGAGATTCTTTCACCCCTGCCTTCTTGAGAAAAGCAACGGCGCCGTCTAAAAGCCGTTTGGTAATAAAATCGTTAAACTCCGCCACGACAATCGCAATCCGCTTTGAATCGCCGCTTAATTTTCCGAAGTAGGCATTTTTCATTAAAAGCTCAAAATCGATTGAAGGTTAAATGAAGGTTCAGTTTGAGCTCCATCGGAGGAAAAATCAAAAGCAATCGTTTCTAAAACATGCAGTCCATGTCCCTCAAGACTGATCAACTTACGGGGATGATTCGTCATAATTTTCAGTTCACGGCATCCAAGATCTTTTAATATCTGCGCTCCAATACCATAGTCACGCAATTCGGTTTGATTTTGAGTCTCACTGTTTTCATGCTCGGGCAAGCAAACCCACTTGTTTTTATTTTGAATATTTTGCGCCATGGAGATGGCTTTGGAGGATTGATTTACATAAAGAACTACTCCCTGTCCTTCACGCTCAATCATACGTAACGCCGCGAGAAGCTGTGATTGCGGCTTTTTACGAATAGCATCCATTACGTCATCGGCAAAGCAGGCGCCCGTAACACGGGCTAAAGCCGTCCCCGTAATTGGCCCTTTGACCAATGCAACATGCTCGGCAGAGTCAATCACAGATTGATAGGTCAGAATATTCCACCCTGAGTGCTCGGAGGACATAGCGGCTTCGTTCACACGCGCGACAAGTTTTTCCTTCTTACGTCGGTATTCGATTAAATCACGGATGGTACCAAACTTTAAATGGTGCTCAGAACAGAAACGCATCAAGTCGGGTAAACGCGCCATGGTTCCGTCATCATTAACAATCTCACAGATAACACCAGCCGGAGAAAAACCGGCTAATCTGGCTAAATCAACCGCCGCTTCCGTATGTCCCGCACGTCGAAGTACACCGCCGTCTTTAGCAATCAGCGGAAAAACATGCCCGGGAACAGCTAAGTCGCTTCTCTGCGATGAAGTATTTGCCAAAACCTCAATGGTGCGGGAGCGGTCAAAGGCTGAAATTCCGGTTGAAATACCTTTCATGGCATCGACCGAAAGCGTAAAGGCGGTTCCCATGGAATCTTCGGCGGCAGGGTTCATCGCCCCCAGCCCGAGAGTTTTGACTTTTTCAGAGGAAAGCGGGACGCAAATCAAACCGCGTCCATAACGCATCATAAAATTAACAAGTTCGGGAGAGACTTTATCAGCGGCAAAAATCAAATCCCCTTCATTCTCACGGTCTTCATCATCCGTCATCACGACCATACGGCCGACACGGATTTCCTCAATAAGTTCTTCAATGGGACTGATTTTTGAATGAGCCATAGATAAATTAAAACTCGCGTTGAAAGCATGATGTTAACAACCGAACTCGGCTTTGTCAATTGAGGCAAAATACCGAGAGAAACATGCCAGCTCTATCGACAAAAGAGAAAGCCCCGGCTTTTTAAAGGCCGGGGCTTAAATTCGATTTTTAGAGATCAGAGCCCTTGGATTTCGAAAGTAAACTCCCCAATCTCATCTCCGGGAGCAACTGAGTTCTCATCCACGATAATGTTCATTTTTTTGATCTTGGTCTGATCCACACCATCATTCAAAAAGTTTTTAAGGAACTTGTAATAATTCGCGCTCACGTCCACAACAACATCGTGGCGTGACTTTTTACCGTTGACGTCTTCAAATTCAAGCTTCAAGGTCTTAGCCTTGTCCGAGCTTAAACCGAAAACAATGTCAGTAAAAGTGCTCAAATCAATGAACGAACCATTATTAAGCGGGTCAAAATTAACGGAAACTCCGGCAAAGGAGTCCTGATTTAAATCGAACGCCAGCTGGTAATAATCCGGTGTCGGAGTCGTCAAAGTACTCCCGCCGTTCGAGCTAACCAAATTCGGCGTACCCGCACCCAAATCAGTCACATTCCCGGGTCCCACCGAAGTGTTCGGAATTAAAACCTGCGCCGAGGGAACACGAATGAAATTCATCGCGTAAATTGTAAATTCACCGCTGGTATCACCCGTATGATTTTGATCCACGATCGCGAAAACACTGCGCACCCCTTGCAATGCGGCCTCATTCGGCAATTGAATTCGAATGGTCTGAAAAGCACCGGCAGGCAAATTGACACTTGCCGTGTAAACCGTCACATCAGCTTGATTTTTAAGCTCAATGCGGATTTGCTGCGGCGTATTTACAACACCGGCATAAATCACAAGCTCATGCGCGGATGCGTCATAATCTTGGCTTAATATCCAGTAATGTCCGCCCCATCCGCCTACCCCGCTTAAATCTCCATAGTTAAATTTATAACCCTGGAAATAATCCGCCGAACTAAAAAGGGTATTCACCCCTGTTTGAAAATTATTCAAGACACCTTCAAAAACAAAGTCACTGAAAATAGACAGTGATTTATCCGCAAACTCAGGAGCTTGTGCCGGAACCGCATCCGTCTTCGGAATCAAAGGAGCCATCGCACGGCTCAAATCATCATAAAGCGTGTTAAACCCTGTTTCCAGACCCCGATTTCGAAGAAAGACCTTAAATGCGTCGGGTCCTGTTCCGGCAAGACCTAAAATGGTGGAAGCTACATCAATTCCGATAAAAGTTTGGACAATCTCTCTATTAGAGCGCGCAGCATCAAAAAAGCCGTAAATACCTTCGATATTCAACTGCTCACCGATGGCTTCAAGCCAACCCATGACCAGCGCCGGATCAACCGAATAAGCCGAAGTCAACGCGTAAATCGAGCCGGTATCCATCAAAAGCCCGCTCGCCTGATGAATGGGACTTTCCGCCAAGATTCCGACCCCTTGCGCGCCGACATAGCCTTCGCCCGGCACATCGCTCGCGGAGATAATTCCCGGAATTTTATTTTGATTGGAATAATCCAAGTAGCTTAAAAGACCGTTGTAAAGCGCGTTGCGTGTGCCGATAAAGTCACTTTCACGCACAAACAACTGCGGCCAAAAAAGCTGGAAAGCTCCGCCATCCCAGCTGCCCATATTCGCGATTCCCGTACCGTTACGGTCAACATAAGTCGGGTTATAGAAATACTCGTGCCCCGAGTTCGGCAAAATTTTTGACCACGCCGTGTCCGGAATATCACTGCCGTAAAGTGTTTTAAGCAAGGCAATCGCCGGACGAAACTCAACCGCGACACGGTTCACCCAAGCATCATAAGAATTCGTCGCGCTGTTGTAACCTTGCGCAAACAAACCAAATGACTGAGTCGCTAAATCAACATATCCAACTTTCTGAGCTTGGATAAACGCATCGACCTTGGCAATGGCTTGCGCGGCTGCAATTGCGTCCGCCCCCGCTAATCCGGCAGACTCAAGCGCGCCCGCAAGAACAGCTAAACTGAGCGTTAAATTACCATTATCAATAAAATTGTAATTAGCTGACGCAGCTGAGTAAGGATCCACATTCATCCACGGAATTAATCCCTTCCATCCAAAATTAGTTTGAATGTTGCTGAGTTGATCCATCACAAAATTAATTTCTGTCAAAGCCTGAGCCGTTGTCATTCCGTTACTCAGATTGCCTTGGATGGATTCAGCCAAAATCTGCAGATAAAACCCAATCAAAGTAGGTTGCGTTACTTTCACACCGGCACGGTCATACGGAAGATGCGTTACGGGATCAATTCCCACGCCGCTCACAAAATAATCAAGCCCTTGGCTAATCAAATCGGATTTGAGTTGAGTTTGCGCGGCGCTTAAAACCGTCGGCGCATAATCAATACCGCCAATTTGAACCTGAACAAGGTCTTCCGCCAGCCCGGATTTAAAATTAGCATCCTGCACAAATACAATTTCTTTGACCTTGGTCCGGTCAAAAGCGGCGGGCGCTAAGCTAAGATCAAGCGTATAGTTTTGATAAGCCACACCTAAAGGCAAAGCAAACGAAGCGATAACGCCATTCTCATCTTTAATTTCAACGCGAGTCAACGCGTTCAAACTTCCGCGCGCGGCCAGAATAAATTGCTGAGGTAAAACAAATGCTGAATTATCACTGTTCGCAATGCGCGCAAACGCAAACGCTGTCGCATTTCCCTGCAAGTTATATTCATACTCAAACTCAGAATCGGAAAGCACGGAAGCGAGAGCGACTCCGTCCGGCTGCCCCGCAACTGTATTTCCTCCGCCGGCACTCAAGCTCGGCGAACTTGAAAGCTGGGTCAAAAGAGCTTGATTATAGGCAGCCGCCATTGCTGTCGGAAATGCCTGGTGGTTGCCAAGCTTTACATTCAGAGTTCCGGAAGAAGAAGTTGTCGCCCCCGACTGAACAATCACATTCAAACCCTTAATTTGCGTGAGATCCAATGCCGCATTATTAAAAGCAGCCAAAGGAATTCTCCAGAATCTTTGCGTCGTATCCACACCCGTCAAAATGACATAGTCTGTGGTTGTCCCGCTTTGAAGTTCAAGCATAACATTCCCCGAGCCCGCTGAAAGCTTTAGCCCAATATCCACATACGTCACTCCCGATAAATCCATGACCTCAACCGGCACAGTTGAGTAATTATCGAAACTTGAAATACTGCCGGCAAAACTTCCGGGGTTGGCTGTATTGAAGCCTAGTTCAAATTCGGATACGCTGAGTTTGTTAAGACTCGAAGTGGCATCCGGTAGCGGAAAATCACTGTCAAAAGCAGCCAGCTCGACAAAATAATCAATCAGTGATGGAGCAGTAACTGCAACATTCGGGGCGATCGATTCAATGAAGGGATGATTGCCCAAACGCAATTCCAAAACAGCCGTCGGATCCGAAACACTTCCATTCTTAAGCACAAAGTTGATGTTTGTTATTCTCGAAGAATCAACCCCTGAGAAAGATGCCATGGGAATTTCGAAAAATCTTTCCGTCCCATCAACACCAGTCAGCTCAAGCGAAGCTTTATTGCCGCTATCGTCTTCCACTTCAACATAGACAGTTCCGGATCCTGAATCTAGTCGCAATCCGGCAACAACCGTCTGTCCGGTCAGATTCTTGACTTCCTGTCCCGTTGTTCCAAAATTATCAAACGGGCTGACACCCGCCGCAAAGCTGTTCAATGCCGTGACATTAAAAGCAATGTCATACCGCTGTGCGGAATTCAAAGTAACTAATGAGTTAATTCCGATTGGCTCGAAAAGTCCGCTTAAAGCACTCACATCCGCCGCCGTCAAGACCGCATTCGGTGAAATTTGATTCGCAAAAGGATGATTACCCATTCTGACAGATAAAGCCGATGTTGGATCGGTGACTTTTCCATTTTTTACGACAAAATTAATATTGGTTATCTGCGCCGCATTGACATCAGAAAATAATGTCAACGGCAATTCAAAAAACTTCTCTGTCGTATCGACGCCAGAAACCTCAACGACCGATTTATCTCCGTTTGAGTCTTCAACCTCGACAAAAACAGACCCGCTTCCGGACGCCAGCTTAAGTCCAACAACAATTGTTGCACCGGACAGATTTTTGACTTCCTGTCCAATTGTGCCAAAATCATCAAAAGGGCTTAAACCTGCGGCAAAAGAGTTGGCCGAAGTTACATTAAAAGCAATATCGTATTGCGTCGCTGAATGAAGGGTTACTAACGAGTTAATCCCAATCGGCGCGTAAAAACCGCTAAAGGTACTGATGTTTGCCGCGGTTAAAAGAGGATTGGACACTACGGCCGAAGTATAGGGGTGCTTACCTAGTTCAACATTCAAAGTGCCAATGGAAGCAGAGAGTTGCCCCTCTTCAAGCACAATGTTAATTCCGCGAATCGCTGTTAAATCTAAAGCAGGGTTATCAAAAGCGCTTAATGGAATTCTCCAATAACGCTGCGTTGTATCAATCCCGCTTAAAACAACAGAATCCGTCACGCCATTCTGAAGCTCAACTTTAACGGAACCGGTTCCCCCAGAAAGCTGCAGCCCGATATCAATGTGGGTAAGCCCGCTCAAATTCATTGTCTCAAACGGGATGGTTCCAAAATTATCAAAAGTTGAGATACTGCCACCATAACTGCCGGCATTGCTTAAGTCGTAATTAATATTAAATTCGCCCGCGTTCACAATTGTAGTTGCAACCGTCGCAGTCGGTTGCGGCGCTGCGCTCTGAAACCCAACAAGGTTGTTGAACGTATTGATTTGACTTGCGCTGGTCACAGCCGTATCAGGCCCAATTGAAGAATCAAACGCATGATCTCCAAGGCGAACTGAAAGCGTTCCAACTTTCGTTGTCACGTTTTCACTGATGACCGTAAAGTTAATGTTCGTCACTTTGGTGAGATCCACATTGCCAACCAAGCTCGCCAATGCAATCCCATAAAACTGTTCAGTCGTGCTCACACCGTTCAGTTTCACAATGCTCTTGCCGCCCAGTGAGTCTTCCACTTCAAACACAATCGTTCCCGTACCTGCCGCAAGTTTTAATCCCACAAAAATATCCGCGACTCCGGAAAGGTCTTTTACTTCCTTCGCCACAGTTCCAAAATCATCAAAAGGGCTAATACCTGCCGCAAAAGATCCCGCGGCCGTCACGTTAAAGTCTACGTTATATTCCGTAGCGCTTAACTGTGTCGCTGTCCCGTTCACCGCGATCGGATTATAAAGGCCGGTCAAATGGCTAATGTTTGCAGCTGTTAATGCCGGGTTCGGATTTACATTCGTAATGAAATCACCGAGACGGATCTGAAGTGCTCCCGCGTTCGTGATTTCTCCGTTCTCCAAAACAAGGTTAAATCCAACGACTTTCGTTAAATCGACACCAAGGAAGTCTGTTAGCTGCACGCGATAAAACTTCTCAATATCCGTAATACTCGAGAGAATCACAAAAGCCTTGGCGCCGGTTGAATCTTCTATCTCAAGTTTGATATCGCCTGTTTGACCCGCGCCCAGCTTAAGCCCTACAGTTAAACTACCTGCCGCGGAAAGATCGAGAAACTCTTTCGCTACCGTGCTGAAATCATCAAACGTGCTGATTGCTCCGGCAAAACTGCCTGCGGGAGTTACATCATAAGTTAATGTTGAAAGCGTACTGCCCTGTTTGTTGATTGTTCCAACAACCGCAGCTCCGGCTCCATCCTGATCAAATCCAACGATATCTTTAAATGCCAAACGGCTGATATCTGCCGCAGTCAAAACAGGATCCGCATTAATCGTCGGGATAAAATCACCCACGCGAATCTGCAAAGTCCCGGTGCTTGATATCTCACCGTTTTCAGCAACGATGTTAAAGCTCACTACCTTCGTTAAATCAACTCCCGAAAAATTAGAGAGTGCAATGCGGTAAAACTGTTCCGTTGAAGT
>DDUN01000013.1:24190-24443 GCA_002344825.1 Candidatus Multiplicimicrobium inquinatum
CAAACTCTTTTGCAACGGTTGAGTAATCATCAAAAGTTGAAATTGCGCCTGCAAAACTATTCGCAGGAGTAATGTTGTAAGTCAAAGTCGAAAGCGTTGTGCTTTGCTTCGTCACATCGCCCGTTACCGCCACGCCCGCGCCATCCTGGTCAAATCCAACGATATCTTTAAACGAAAAGTGGCTGATGTCCGCGGAGGTTAATCCCAAGTCCGGTGCGATCGAAGAGATAAACGCATGATCTCCAAGGCGAAC
>DDUN01000072.1:0-7815 GCA_002344825.1 Candidatus Multiplicimicrobium inquinatum
GCGCGGTAAACGGTGGAATACCCCAGGATGGTTAGTCCGATGAGAAGAGCAATGCATGTGATTAATTTGGCTTTGGAAAGTGAAAAATACGAAAGCATGCCGTTGTTTTAAAGGAGTCCTGTTGGGGTGTCAAGCTTGATGTCGATTGCTTGCGTGATTGCTGATTGCGCTCGGAAGACCTGCTCGCTATAATGCGGGCTTCTCTAATCTAGTGAACCGAGGGCGCATGAAAAGAACCGTTACATCCAAAATTATTCTTGAAGACATTGAGCAGTTAGCCAAGTCGCTTAAGACTTATCACAAGTTTTTCTCAGGCAAGACTTTTTTGCTTTCCGGCGCGGGCGGGTTTTTGGGGAAGTATATTGTCCTTTTGTTGAAGCATCTCAATGAGAAGGTGCTGACGGAGCCCCTCAAAGCGATTTTACTCGATAACTTCATTACCGGCTACGAGCAGGAGATCATTTCGGACGGTAATATTAAATTTATCCGTCACAATGTGATTCAGCCTTTCGAGACTTCAGAGCCGATTGATTATATTATTCACGCCGCAGGAATCGCGTCGCCGGCTTATTACACCAAATTTCCGATTGAAACCATGGATGTCGGCACCGTGGGAACGCGCCATATGCTTGAACTTGCGCGTAAAAAAGAAGTGAAGAGTTTTATTTTCATGAGTTCCAGCGAAGTTTACGGCGACCCTGATCCAAAGCATGTTCCCACGAAAGAAGAGTACCGCGGCAATGTTTCCGTTTTGGGCGCGCGCGCGTGCTATGACGAATCGAAACGCTTTGGCGAAACGATGTGCGAAGCGTATTGGAATGTTTACGGCGTGCCGACCAAGATGGTGCGGCCGTTCAATGTTTACGGACCCGGTATTCGTCCCGATGATTACCGCGTTTTGCCTAATTTTATCGAACATGCTTTGCGTAAAGAACCTTTGCCGATTCACGGCGATGGACGTAATACGCGTTCTTTCTGCTATATCAATGATCAAATTGAAGGTATTTTTCGGGTTTTATTTTGTGATGCGAACGGAGAGCCGTTTAATATCGGAAATCCTGACCCCGAAATTTCAGTGAAAGATTTGGCGAAAAAAGTCGTGCAGAACATGCCTTTTAAGGTGGATATCGTGAACATTGATCCGCCCCATGA
This sequence comes from Candidatus Multiplicimicrobium inquinatum, assembly GCA_002344825.1. Classification (GTDB taxonomy): domain Bacteria; phylum Omnitrophota; class Omnitrophia; order Omnitrophales; family Aquincolibacteriaceae; genus Multiplicimicrobium; species Multiplicimicrobium inquinatum. The sequence goes on from DDUN01000072.1 coordinate 1,153, forward strand.
GGTTTACGCCAACAGCGATCCCAAACGCCGTTGTCCGGATATTTCTAAAATTGCAAAATTAACCGGATTTAAACCGAAATACGATTTGGATACGGGACTCAAAAGAACGATCGACTGGTTTTCGGAACGGTAACGATTTTATTTAATTGCTTTGTTTGAAACCGATCAAAAAGTTTCAGATACAAGGCTTGCGCAAGTGACCGCGGAGGCGTATTTTGAAATACGCCGCACAAGGAAACGCAGCGCGTAACGTAGTAGATGAAATTTTTTCATCGGTTTAAGGAGAAAATTATGGAACTTGAAACAGTAAAGCACATCGGTTCAGCATTCAGCGACGCGCGCGGCGACATTTTCAATGTTTTTGAAGGGGAATCGCGCCACATTGCGTTGATCACTTCCAAAAAAGATACGGTTCGCGCGAATCATTATCACAAAGAAGATTTGCAGTACATTTATCTCGTCAGCGGTGCTTATGACAGCTACTCCCACCCGTTGAACAAACCGGAAGAACTCAAAATCATTCACGTGAAGCCGGGCGATATCGTCAAAACTCCGCCGCTCGTCGCGCACGCGCAAAAGTTCACGGAAGATTCTGTTTTTATCGCTATTTCCACGCGTTTGCGCGAAGAAGGCAAATACGAAAACGACACCATCGCTTATCCCGTTATTCAGGGCGGATACCTGAACCAGAAGCTTCAGCAAGCGAAATAAATGGCAAGCGCGAAAACAGCACTGATCACCGGAGCTTCCCGGGGACTTGGGTTGGAGCTTTCGGCCAAGCTGGTGAAGCTTGGTTATCAGGTGATCGGCGTTAGCCGCACAGCCGCGCATTGGTCTTCCGCGCGAAAGAAAATCAACGCCAAAAATTTCCATTTGCTTCAGGCTGATTTAGCTTCTGCCTCCGCGGTGGAGCAGCTTTTTACCGTCGTTAAAAAAATCAGCCCCCGCATTGATTTGCTCGTGAACAGCGCGGCTTACGGCGGTAAGCTGGAGCGTATTGAAGAAACTTCACCTGAGGAATTCAACGCGCATTTGCGGGGCAATTTGTTCTCTGTGTTTTTAATGTGCCGCGCCGCTTTTCCATTTCTAAAGAAAGCGCGCCAGCCTCTTGTGATCAATGTTTCATCCATGGCGGGAGTCAGAGCCGTTCCGAAAATTGCCGGGTATTCCGCGAGTAAATTTGGCGTGCTCGCATTGACAGAAGCTTTTGCGAAAGAAAATTTAGACTGGCTCAAAGTGATGACGGTTTGTCCCGGCGGCATGAATACCAAAATGCGTTCGGATCTTTTCGGAAAAGAAGATGCAGCGAAACAGCAGACCCCCGAATTTGTCGCGGATAAAATGGTGCAGATCATCAACAATGAAATTCCGCTGCTTTCACCGAGCCATATCGTGATTCGTCATGGCAAAATCACTCAAATCATTATTCCGCCCAATAATTAATTATGAGCACAGACCAATACCGTAAAAAGACATGCCGTTATTGCGATTCTCCTTTGGGGAAATCATTTCTTGATCTGGGCGCGAATCATCCTTTGGCGAATTCTTTACCGCGCAAAGAAGATTTAAGTACTCCGCAGTTCACTTGTCCTTTGGAATTGGTGAAATGCGGACATTGCCATTTGGTTCAGTTGGCGCATGCCGTACCGGCCGACCTGATGTTTAAGGATTATCTTTATGTCAGCTCCACCACCAAAACATTCCGTGAGCATTTTGCGGCTTACGCGCAAACGGTGAAAAGTAAATTAACGCATATTTCTGATCCTGTGGCGGTGGATATTGGCAGTAATGACGGGTTGCTCGTTTCCTGTTATATGAAAGAGGGGATGAAGGCCGTGGGCGTGGACCCCGCTGAGAACCTTGCCAAACAAGCAAATGCCGAAGGCCGACCGACACTGAACCGTTATTTTGACGTGGTTTGTGTGAAAGAAATTATTTCAAAATACGGCAAAGCGCACGCGATCAGCGCGAACAATGTCTTTGCCCACATCGATGATATTCAATCAGTTTGCCGCAATGTTTTTGATTTACTTGATGATCAGGGCTTTTTCGTAATTGAGTTTCCTTATCTTGTGACGATGCTCGATGAGATGCTGTTTGACATGATTTATCACGAGCATGTGTCTTATATCGGTGTGACTTCGCTTCAGTTTTTAATGCAAAAATTCGGCGGGCGTATTTTTGACATTCAGCAAGTCAGCTCTCATGGCGGTTCTTTGCGGGTTTTTATTTGCAAACAGCCCGCGGCTTATCAGGCTCAGCCGATTGTCGCTCAGTTGTTGCAGCTGGAAAAAGACAAAGGCTGTTTAGAGGACGCGGTGTATGAAAAATTTGCTACGCGTGTTTTGAACTTCAAAAAAGATTTAAATGCGCTGTTGAGCGGGCTCCGCTCCGAAGGTAAAACGATTTGCGGGTATGGTGCCCCAGCGAAAGCCACGACTATCGTTAATTTTTGTGAATTAACTCCCAAACAGATTGACTATATTGTGGACGATAACCCGCTCAAGCAAGGCCGTTTTGTTCCGGGTGGTCAGTGTCCTTCTGCCTCTGCGCTTAATGGCGCAACCGGCTGCATCCCAATTGTACCGAGCTCTCATCTCGAATCCAAGCCCGCTGATTATATTTTGATTTTTGCTTGGAATTTTGCCAAAGAAATTATGTCCAAATTGCCTCATCTTCAGGATCGCGGTGTTCAGTTTATTGTTCCTTTGCCTGAACCGCGCGTGATTCTCGACCATGCCCGAAAAAGTTAACCCAATCATTTCTCCTCTCAGTCAGGTTTGGTTTATCCAAAACACCACCACGGAAGGCCCCGGCTATCTCGGAGACCTTCTCAAACGTTGGAAAATTCCCATGCGTATTTGTAATTTAGAGCTGGGTGACCCGCTGCCGGATGTAGCTGATCAGGATGCCGTGATTGTTTTGGGCGGGCCCATGAGCGCAAATGACCGGACCAAAACCATGCTGGCATTGCTGAAGTGGATACGAAGTCTTTTGAGGCGTGATATTCCTTATTTGGGAATTTGTCTGGGACTTCAAACTTTGGTCAAAGCAGCCGGCGGCGCGGTTGTGAAAAGTCCGCTTAAAGAAGTCGGACTTAAGATGAACGATCAATTTCCTTATGTCTGCGAGCTGACGCTGGACGGTAAGCGTGACCCTTTGTTCCGCAGGTTTACAAAAATATTTCCTGTTTTTCAGCTGCACGGTGAGATGGTTGAATTGACGTCGGATATGACGCTGCTTGCCACAGGACAGTGGTGCCATAACCAAATTGCTCGTGTTGGAAAAAGAGCTTACGGAGTTCAGGGGCACTTAGAAGTGACAACGCCGCTTTTGACTGATTGGCTGCAAACGGATGCTGATTTAAAACATTACCGTCCTGAGTTTCTGATTAAAGAGTGGCTTAAAGAAGAAAAAGAAATGCATTATTATTGCCGAAAGATTTTGCTGAATTTTCTTAAAGTGGCCCGTATTGTCGGTTAACGGATATGCTGGATGATGAACCGGATTTCTTGCCGCCGAAGCCGGAGGAAATTCCCGATCGGTTGGCTAAGAAGTGGGAAGAGCGGGAAACCAAAGAATCTTTAGTTGTTTGCCGGAATTGCGGCAAGCAAGTGCTTGCGTCGAGTTCGGTTTGCGCTTATTGTGGTGGCCGGCTGAGTAACGGAAAAAAGCCGTTTTGGGTGATGGTCGCGGCCGCGGTTTTGATTTTGTTTTCGATATTATTTTTTTTAAGACGTTGGGTATAAGCAAATGAAGATTTCACAAATTTTCGCTCAAAAAAAACAGTCTTTCTCGTTCGAGTTTTTTCCGCCAAAGACACCGGAGGCCGAAGAACAGCTTTATGGTGCGGTTGCTGATTTAAAATCTTTAAAGCCGACCTTTGTTTCAGTGACTTACGGCGCCATGGGTTCCACTAGTTCAAACTCCATCCGCATTGCCGAGCGCATTAAAACAAAGCTGGGGCTTGAAGTGGCTTCGCATTTAACCTGCGTCGGCAACACAAAACAGGAAATCGAAAAAGTTTTAAGCGAATTAAAATCCAAAGGTATTCAGAATTTGGTGGCTTTGCGCGGCGATCCGCCGAAAGGGGAAACGGAATTTAAACCCGTTGCGGGAGGGTTCCGTTACGCTTCCGAATTGGTGTCTTTTATCCGGGCGCATGCCGATTTCCGCGATTGGTTTTCAATCGCGGTGGCAGGTTATCCTGAAAAACATCCCGAGTCTGTTTCGCTAGAGCAGGACTGGAAAAATTTAAGCCTAAAAGTGAGAGAGGGCGCGGATGCCGTTGTGACCCAGCTTTTCTTTTCTAACGGCGATTTTTTCCGATTTGAAGAAGGCTGCCGCAAACTCGGAATTACGGTTCCGCTTGTCGCGGGAATTATGCCGGTTACGAACGGCAAGCAAATTGAGCGGTTTTCACAAATGTGCGGCGCTTCGATTCCGCAGCCGATTCTCGCCGCGATTCAAAAATTCGGCGATGACAATGAATCCATTACTCAGTTTGGTATTGAGTATGCCTCGCGTCAATGCGAAGAGTTAATTCGGCAGGGAATCGCGGGAATTCACTTTTATACGCTTAATAAGTCGCGTGCTACCGCCGAAATCTATACCAATCTGGGTCTCCATAAGTCTTAGCCTTGAAATGAGATAGGACTTTATTCTTGGGGGATTTAGAAGTCGTTTTATCTCCTTTTCGCCTTGTTTACAATGAATCGCTTGCCATAGAGTCTTTTTTGGCTATAATTCACCACTCGTTCGTAAGTTTTGTATTCGTCAACAATCGCGACTGGCCTCTGGCTTCAGTTGTGGTCCATGCAAAAAAGAGAGTTCGGTGTTTAACTGAACAGGCATTTAGCGCTCTTTCCGCACGGGTTTCCAAGATTGGTATTAAGGCGGATCCTCGGAGCTTTTTGCGACGGGGATTTTTCTGTTTTTAAGGCGTTTTTCGCCGAGGCAGAGATCCGAAAACCAAATCTGGAATATTAAAAAAGGGGAAATCACTTGGCTCAAGTTACTATTAAACAGCTTTTAGACTCCGGTGCTCATTTTGGACACCAAACACAGCGTTGGAATCCGAAAATGAAGCCGTATATTTTCGGCGACCGTAACGGGATTCATATCGTGAATCTTGAAATCACCGCCAAGGTGCTTGATAAAGCGCTTAAATTTATTTATGAAATCACCAAAAAGGGTGAAGGTATTCTTTTCGTCGGAACAAAAAAGCAAGCGCAGGATCCTTTGCAGACCGCAGCCGAAAAATCCGGCATGGCGTATGTGAATGAGCGTTGGCTCGGCGGAATGTTGACCAACTTTGAAACTATCCGTAAATCCATCAAGAAAATCGAAGACATCGATAAGATGGAAAAAACAGGCGAGTATCAGTATGTGACCAAAAAAGAATGGTCATCGATGAGAAAAGAACGCGAAAAGCTCGTTAAAAACTTAGCGGGTATCCGTGAAATGAAGAAGCTTCCCGGTGCGATTTTTATTGTGGATATCGAAAAAGAAAAGATCGCCGTTTTTGAAGCGAAAAAACTCGGTATTCCCGTGGTTGCCATTGCCGATACCAACAGCGATCCTGAATTGGTTGATATCGCGATTCCGGGCAATGATGACGCGATCAAAGCGATTTCACTTTTTTGCGACGCGGTAGCCAATAGCGCCCTTGAAGGCAGCAATGAGTTCCGCATGTCGAAAAATGCTGATTCGAAACCGGAAGCGGATGCCGCGGTAGATGCCGTAGCCGAAGAAGCGCTGAATACGACAGCCAAGCAATAATCTGAAAATACGACAGAGGATATTATGACTGTGAATACTGAAAATTTTACAAAAGAAGATATCGTTAAACTGCGCGAAATGACCGGCGCGGGCATGATGGATGTGAAAAAAGCCCTCGTTGAAGCCAACGGCAACTTTGAAGCGGCGAAAGACATTATCCGCAAAAAGGGTTTGGATAGCGCGAAGAAAAAAGCCTCCCGCGAAGTCCGCGAAGGCCAAGTGATTTCATATATTCATGCCGGCGGGAAGTTGGGTGTTTTAGTTGAAATCAATTGCGAAACCGACTTCGTCGCGAAGAATGACCGCTTTCAGGAGTTTGCCCGCAATGTTGCGATGCACATTGCCGCGGCGTTTCCGCTGTATGTCAGCGCAGATCAGATTCCTGCTGAGGTTATGGACCGCGAAAAAGCAGTCTTTTTTGAATCGGTGAAGGATAAGCCTGAAGCCGTGCGTGAAAAGATTCTTGAAGGCAAGCTCGCGAAGCGTTATGAAGACATTTGTCTTTTGAACCAGAAGTTCATTAAGAATGATTCGCAAACCATTCAGGATTATCTCTCTGAAACCATCGCGACCATTGGCGAAAACATTGTGATTCGCCGCTTTGTTCGCTTTGAGGTTGGCGGCGCGTAATTCAGTTTGGCACGGCGAAGAGCTTTGCGCTTCGCTCGATGCCGAAACATTTTTGAGCATCGCGGAGTAAGTCTTCGTTCAATGCGATACGGTATCAAACAATAGCTTTTTAATTGTTAAAGGTTCGATGAAGTTTAAACGGGTTCTTCTCAAACTTTCCGGTGAAGCTCTTCAAGGGGCTAAAGGGTTCGGTGTCGATCCTGCCGTTGTTTCTTCCATTGCTTCCCAAATTAAAGATGTCCGTAAACTGGG
>DDUN01000072.1:8122-9484 GCA_002344825.1 Candidatus Multiplicimicrobium inquinatum
GACTACATCGGAATGATGGCTACTCTGATGAATTCGTTGATTGTCTGCGACGCTCTTGAGAAAAAAGGTGTCCCGACACGGGTTCAAACCGCGATTCGTGTTGATGCTCTCTGTGAACCCTATATTCGCCGCCGTGCCATGCGTCATTTAGAAAAAGACCGTGTTGTGATTTTTGCCGCGGGAACAGGCAATCCTTTTTTCACGACGGATACCGCCGCCGCTTTGCGTGCGACTGAAATCGGTGCGGATGTGATTTTAAAAGCTACCAAAGTTGATGGAATTTATGATTCTGATCCCGTTAAAAATAAAAAAGCCAAAAAATTTGAACAGCTTTCCTATATGGATGTTTTGAAAAAACAGCTGAAGGTGATGGATTCCACGGCGATTTCGCTTTGTATGGATAATCAGCTTCCGATCGTTGTTTTCAATATGAATAAAAGCGGCAATATCGTTCGGGTTTTAAAAGGCGAACGTATCGGCACTTGGGTGTCGTAACGAGGGAGAAAAAATATGCCAGTAAACTCAAAAGATGTGGTTAAAGTCATGCGCGGGAAAATGGAGAAAACTCTTGAATCGACCAAAAAAGAGTTTCAAAACTTGCGTACGGGGCGCGCTTCAACATCGTTAATTGAAAACATCATGGTGGATTATTATGGAACCATGACCGCTTTGCGTCAAATGGCCGCGATTTCAATTCCTGATGCGAAAACGCTCGCAATTACGCCGTGGGACGCGACCGCTTTGGTTGAAATTGAAAAGGCACTTATGAAGTCAGAGTTGGGCTTGACGCCGATGAATGACGGCAAATTGATTCGCATTCAGATTCCTCAGTTGACGCAGGAACGCCGGACGGATTTGACGAAGCTGATTAAGAAAATCGCCGAAGAAGGCCGTGTTGCGGCGCGCGCGTCGCGCCATGAAGCGATTGAAACGATTAAAAAAGGCGAAAAAGCCAAAGAGATTTCAGAAGATGAATCGCGCACTGTGCAAAAAGATATTCAGAAGGTGACTGACGAATTCACCGCGAAGATTGATGAAGCTTTGAAGCAAAAAGAAGTCGAGCTTCAGGAAGTCTGACGATAAGTTTTCCTGTGGAATTTATTCCGCAGGGTTGAGGCCGTAGCTCAGTTGGTAGAGCACGTCCCTTTTAAGGACGCTGTCGATGGTTCGATTCCATCCGGCCTCACGGTTTCTTTTTTGCGCGGTGAACAAAAGTTCACTCGACGCAGGAAAAAAAATAAGTATAATTTGCGCTCTCGCGTCCCCATCGTCTAGGTCGGTCTAGGACACCAGGTTTATTTCGCCTCTGGCGAATAAAAAAGACGGCTGGTAACAGCAGAGTTGAACTTATACAATTTGGTT
>DDUN01000011.1 GCA_002344825.1 Candidatus Multiplicimicrobium inquinatum
TAAACCGCTTCAGCGGAATCTGAACAGTCTGCCACTGGTCTGTAATACCGCTCACAAAAAATGAGGAAGAGCGGCTATCCGGTGTTTTCAACTCAACTTTCAGCCTTTTTGTAAATTTATGAGAAGCTCCGCGGACATCGATAGAAAGGGTGTCATAGGGCAAAGCGTTCACATTCTCAAGCTTCATCCAAAAACCGTTGTAGGCGGGGCTGGGTGAATCAACATCATAATCTAACCGCAACGCAAAACCTTCAATATTGCCTGTCGAGTCATCCGAAGCAAAAGTGGCTCGGCAGCCTTGCGTGTCATCGGTGGGGTCTTTATCCCATCCGCCAAAATCACCGCCCAAATTATTGGGTTTATCTCCTGCGTCAAAATCAGCCAGCATCAGTTTTCCGGCCTTAGCGGCCTCATCCAACAACAAACTTTTCGCGGAAACAACATTGCCTTCTTCATCCAAAACAAGCTCTCCTTGCTCATCAACGGCTTCATCCAAAGATGTCTCAGGACGGGCTTCTTCAGGTAAAACATCGCGGGCTTTAACCGGCTCAGAGGCAGGAGCATCAAAAGCGGGCTCCATCGGCGCGTCAGAAGCAACAATCGACTCAGTTACGGCAGCCGGTTCTGAAACATCGGATTGGGGCGCGGAGGATTCTGACTGCTGCGCCAATGCCGCTTCCATAGAATCAGTGAGCTCATCAGCCCCAGCTAAACTGGAAATAAGAAATAACGCAAAAAATGCCGGTAAGTATTTTTTCATGAATCGTCCCTTCAATGTGAGGCGATTCTAACAAAATTTGGCGCCCTCGGGCAAATCAATCTTCAGACGGCCCTGAAAGCCCTAAAAATGAAAGCTATTGTCTTTCGAAGCCGCTTGGCTGAAAAGGACTTTCACTTCGTTTAATTTACGTTCGATCGCCAAAAGCATCTGCTTCACTTCTTCTTCCGTGTATTCATAATTAGAGCGATTGGAACAGTTTCCCAGTATCTCCAATTTCTCAATCACCGCGTTGGTTCTGCTCGATGCCAATCTTTTAAAACGGTCTTTTTTAGACTCGGATGTTTCCATAAATCACCTCTCCTAAAAGCTACTTGCCGAAACTTAAAAAATCAACCATCACGGTTTTGCGGAAGGCAAATGATCTGAACAGTACTCTTGCCCGCTGAAAAATCGAAAAAATACCGCAGGATGAGATTTTTCGGTCGCGCCGCAAGTAGCGCAAAGGTGAAAGGGCTTTGCCTCTTCCTGCACGGCGCGAATTTCAAAGCGGGTCGTCTCAACACGATTCTTGGCTTGACGGAAAAATCCGGGGCCAAAAAAAACCAGCACGTTTAAAGCCGAGACCAAAATAGCCAGGCGCGCGGAAAGCGGTGACGCGACAAACTCAAGCACTGTCAACGCGACAACCAGCCAAGCAAGCCATTTCATTCTAATCGGCACCACAAAAAACAAATACAACTCAAAGTCAGGGTGCAGCGCGGCAAAAGCCAAATAAACCGCGAGATAAATGTAATAGTTCGTCGCGACATTTTGCGGAGTTAAAAAAGAAACCGCGATCGTGAAAAAATAGCCCAAAAACATGAAAAGGTTAAATTTCTCACGCCCCCACTGTTGTTCCAGAGAACGCCCCATAATAAAGAAAAGATAATACGTAAAAAAAGCAAAGATCGGGTGCATGGCAAAAGGATAAAAAATAAAAGATAAAAGCCGCCAAACCTGCCCTTGCAGAACAAGCTCAGGAACAAAAGCAATGAAAGGTAAAAAGCCGGGAGAAATCATGGAAAAGACAAAGCAAATACCTGACCCTAAAGTTAAAATTAAAGCCAAGTTTGGAACCACAAACATTTTTCCGATCTTGGAAATAACTTTATTCATTCATTTTCCGAATTAAAATTTTTTCGTTCGAAACGGATTGGGTTCTTCGACAACCGCAGGGGTTTCTTCTTTTTCAGGCAAAACAACGGACGCGCCCGCGGGTTCATCCGTGGGCTCTAAAGCCGCTTTCAACGCGGGAGACAAAGAGGAAAGCTCTTGAAACACAGGCTCGGGCACGGCACGTTGCAATAACTCAGCCTCAGCCGCTAAAGCCGTCAACTTAATCCGTTCATCCGAAATCCAATCCAAAATGGCCTGCTTCTCTTTTTTGGAAAGCCGGGCTTTCCAATGCCGCATACGAAAATCCAAGGGGGGCATACTTCCCTTCTGAATAACCGACTCTATTTTATCCAAAGTTTCCGGATCAAATTTTTTTCCCGGAAGATAAACATCATCGTCTAAATTAAGTCCCTTGATCGCCGAGCGGTATTCTTTTTTCATCGCGGAACTCATCACAGGAAGCCGGCCATACCAAGGCACGGGTGTCTGCGCGGAATGACACGGCATGCAGCTAACTTGAAATACTTCGTTGGCTTTTTCAAATGATTTTGCTTTGCTGAAAGAAGATGAAGTGTCTTGCGCCGCGCACAATCCCGCAGTTCCCAAAAAAACCGCTGCCAATAAAAAAATTTTCAATCTTCGCATCTAAAAAAACTCAGGATAATTTTTAACAAGTTCTTTTTCATAATCAGAAATAGGCTTCACCATAAAATGCTTCGGCTCAAGCTCCCGTGCAAAATCCCAACAGCGCCAGGCGGATGCCATATCCATCTGTCCGTAGAATAAATCCCCTAAATCTTTGTAAGCTCCGGCTAAATAAGGGTTGGCTTTCAATGCCCCAATAAGAATCTTTGCCGCGGCTTCATTCTCGCCTAAAACTGCTTTTTGATTCGCAATCATCAAATCGATGACATGTCCGCGTTCGATTTTGGAGCGATCCAACTTTTGTAATTCTTCAATCGCGCGCGAGGCCTGTTCTTTCCCTGAAATGCCCAAACTGCGCAGAAAACGGTCCAATTCCGCGTCTTCGGATTGATGTGCCGCGACTTTCTGCATCTCGGCCGAAGCCTCCGCCTGATCGCCGGATTGAAGTCCATACTCTAAATAATAAACCACGGCATTCAGATAATCTTTCTTTGAAGCCGCGGCTTTGGCTTCTTCCCAAAACCAAGCTTTGGAAAGTTTGTTGTCTTGCCCTTTCACTGATTGAATTACACCATCTAAAGCCGCGGACTCGGACAAAGCACCGGGACGCTTTGAAGACTGAGTATAGCTTGCCGGAATTTCAAAACCCCGGTCATCGCGAGTTTCAAAACTTTTCAGCTGAACAACAAATTCATCTTTCGATATGAGGCTTTGCAGCCGATAACGAAACTCTTTTGGGATGCGCTTTTCAGCTAAAACCCGCCGGCGAATAAGCGGGTGCAATGAATGATCGTAGATCAAAAACTTCTCAAAAAGCGCGCTGTCCGGCGCGGGCGTATCTTTTCCCGGCTGAATTTGCGCCAAGATCTCTCCCTGATCACGCAACACAATGAGGTCGCCCTCCGACTTCTGTTCTTCCAAACGAACCGGCGGCTTTTCCCCTTCAAGCCCAAAAAGACTTTCAAGAGTGTATAAGTTGTCGGGTCCTTTTTCACCGGCGCGCTGAACCGCCGCCGCAATCACAATACGGCTCTGAAGCTCGGCGATTCGAAAAGACAAATCCGAGAAAAGCGAAATTTCCGCGTGCGTTTTAGCCTGATGGTCAACGTAATGTATGCGTCTTTTTTTAAAATCATAAATCCGCTCAAGCGATTTTTCTTTGACGCTAAAAAAACCATCTCCAAAAACCACGTCTTTCTTTGAAGTGATTTTTTCAGGCTTGCTTTTCTTTTTTCCGGGCTGGTCGATTGGTGCGCGATTTTCAGTTAAAACATAGTTCAAGATTATTTCAGAGGCATGGGAGGGCTTTGCCGCAACGACAAATACAAACAAGAAAAAGGCAATTCCCGAGATAGGAAAAATTTTATTTTTATTTATGCGCATCATATTAATCAAAGCGCCCCTGCCCTTTTGAAATTGAAAAAGACCCCGCGCCTAAAAGCAAAATCGCAAGCGCGCCCAAAAGATAAATTAAGTTAAGCTCATAAGTTAGTGCGCCGTACTCGTTCAAAACCAGTAAGCTGTCGCGAAAAACAAGGTAAATGGACATTCCCATAGTGATCGCCACAAGCGCCGCCGCCGGACGCGTCATCCAGCCCGCAATTAACAGAAGAGGCGCAACAACTTCACCCGCGATAACACCCCACATCAGCTCCCTCGGTAAATGGTTTTTGACCAGCATGTCGCCGATCATGCCAAACCCATGCGCCAACTTGTGGTATCCATGAAAAAGCATCAATCCGCCCACCGCCAGACGCAACAGCAATTTCCCGCAATTTTCCATGCAAACCCCCTCGAAAAGGTTAATAACGGCTTCATTCTACCTTGAAATCCACGGGGAATAAAACCTTTCATCCGAAGCTAGCTGAAAAGGCTTTGTTTTGGTAGGATACACGCCTTGCAATCATTCATTAAGGAGGCTCTCATGAAAATTCATTTTGGTATTCTTTTAATCGGTGCTTTGGTTTTGGTTTCAGGCTGCGCGCGCAAATGCCCGCCTTGCCCCACTTCAGCCCCTGTTTCTTATGGCTCGGGAAGTTATACTCCTTCAAGTAATTACACGGCGCCGTCCGACGCGTACAGCAATGCCGCGGATCAGAGCGTTTCTCAGTACGGTTCATCTCCTAATCGCTACACAAATAAGTAACGATTTCATTAAACCGCCGCGTTTATTTTATGAGCGCGGCGGTTTTTTATTTTAGGCACTCATGAAAAAAAATATCGCTGCCCTTTTCATTTTGAGCCTTTCGATTTTTTTCTCCGGCTGGGCTGAAACAAAACCTTCCGTATGCAAAAAGAAAGTTTGCTTTGAATCCGCCAAAGAAATTGCCGGTATTGTCTTACCCGTTCATGGCGTTGAACTGCTTGAATATATCAAGCTGGATCTTTATACCGCGGCGCTTTACGCGCCCGTAAACGCAAACTCCGTTGAGACCGTTCTGGATAACGTTCCCAAAAGCCTGATTCTGCATTATCACCGCGCGATAAAAAAAGAGTGGATGATCCAAGCTTCACGTGATCGCATCAAAAAAAACCCGCTTAATGATTCCGCCAAGCTGGAAGATCGGCTCAAACAATTGGACGCGGCTTATCAAAAAGTAAACAAAGGGGACCGCTACGAATTGCGCTATGAACCGGAGCTGGGCACCTCGCTTATTTTAAACGGTAAGCTTCAGGCAACGATCAAGGGCGAAGATTTCCAGCGAGCTTTTTTTGGTATTTGGCTTTCGGAAGTTCCTCTGAACAAAAAACTCCGCAACAAACTTTTGAAAGCGTCGCTATAAAAAGATTCTGGGATTTTTTTATTTAAATCTGCGGCATTTGAACTTTTGCCATTAACTGCAAAAGCTCGGGATCATTCTTGAGAGCGGCAATTCTTGGGTTGGAAGAAGCTTTCTGAAAATTTTTTGTCTTCATAAGCTCAATAAACTCCGGGTCTTTGATTAATTCCTGCATTTTGGGGTGCGCGATCAACGCCTTAAAATTCTCATCTTTCATGAGTTTCTGCATCATCTGCATCTGAACTGCCATTTCTTTCATTTTTCCGAACATACTAACCTCTTTCCCGAATAATAAATAATATTGCTGAATTCTACCGTTAAACAATGGCGCGTATTATGGCGAGAGAGCGCCTTCAGATCAACCCCCGATTTACCTGCTCTTTTGAAATAAAACAACGTTCTCAGAGGGAAAAAAGGGCTTCCACCCATAGCGCTCCGCAATCCAACTCATCGTCTGTGACGTATAAATTGAAACATGCGTGGGATCCTTCGCGTAATACCAACTGCTAAAAGGCGTGCTTTGTGTGTACAGCCCCGTCATCACACCCAGCCACCCGCCCGACTTCAACATTTGGTTAAGCAGATCAAACTCTTTGAGCGGATAATAAAAATGCTCTGCCGTTTCCGTGCAGGTAATGAAATCATAATTTAAATCCAATACAGCTCGATCAGGCTTAAAAAAGGGATCGTAATTATTCATTTCAAAACCGCGTTCACGCATCATTTGTTCTACCGCCGGGCCCGGTCCGCAGCCATAATCCAAACCACGGTCTCTTTTCTGCAACTTCTCCGTTAAGGGCTGAAGAAGCCGATCTAAAAAGGCGCGGTAATTTAAATCATCCGCATGATTTTGATGAAGCCGGTATCGCTCAGCTTCAGCTTCGGGCGAAAGCCTTTGCGCGGGCGATAAGTGAATCAGATCACAGGTTCCGCAACGGTAAAAAACCCTGCTGCCGGAAGAAGAAAAAGGGCTGACTTGAGAACCGCAAAGCGGGCAAACCAAAGACAAGGAGACCTTAAGCGGTTTCAGCTATTTCGCTGACGCTAAAAAATACTTCGCCGACCCCGTCCATATAAAGCCATTGGCCTTCTCTATTTTTTCTAACAAAAATCCCTTCAAAGCTTCGCCCGCTTTTGAGCGTTAGCTTCACCCTGGGCCCTTCCGGAGCGACCTGCGCGGGCTTGGGTATTTTTGACGCAACGGAAGCGACCATTGGTTTTGCTTTTTGATTCAGCTCGTTATAAAACTTGGAAGCTTCACGATTTGTTTTCAAATAATGCAATGCAATGGCCGCAACGGCAGCTAAAACAAAAAGCAACATCAAGAGCCGAAGAACTCCTCCGCCAGATTGAGACACTCCGGATTGCTTAACTCCAGCTTCAGATTTTTCGAAACTTTGACTGCGCCTCCACAAAAACTTCATAACAACTCTCCATGATAAGGGACTCAAGCAGTCTACTTCTCTCTCTTATAAAAGTAGCACAATACCCGCTTTTGTATCGGCAACTTACCAAAAAAAATAAGATAAAAGGCTTTCTTTCCTGGGAATAAGGCCGATAATCATGATAGGTAAAGATTAGCTTTGCCTAAGTTCGATTAATCAAGGAGTGTCCCATGGGTTATCAAGGCGGCGGTGGCGGATTTGGCGGCGGAGCACCGCGTGAAATGTTTACAGCAGTTTGCACAGACTGCAAAAAGGAATGCCAGGTTCCTTTTAAACCAAGTGGAGACCGTCCGGTTTATTGCAAAGACTGTTTTTCAAAACGCAAAGACGGCGGCGGACGCTAATCGATTTTTGTTTAGCACAAAACCCGTGAAGCAAGCGGATACACCCGCTGTTTCACGGGTTTTTCTTTTTAAGCCAAAACAGGTTTCGGGAATTGTCTTTGTTTTTCCTGTAGCTTCTTAAGAACAGGCCAATAGACTTCATCTAGAATATAGCCAACACACTTTTTTGTCCCGCAAGCGCACGGATAATCTTTAGATTCTTCCAGGTCATAGCTGTAGCTGTAAACAATCTCTTCGCCTTTTTTAATATCCCTCAACGCGTCAATCCAAATATGCCCGCGCTCAATTTTGATAATCGCGTTTTCATCGCAAGAATGGTTAATGTAGCGAGCCGTATTTTTTCCGTCGATAAAAGTTCTGGAGTTGAGCTGAAAAAGATAATCGGAGTCACTGCGCTCGGCTTGTGCGGCAGTCAGCTTTCGGCCGGTATACTCAATAATTCGTTCGTCTTTTTTAATATCACGCGCGGCAAAAACACCGCGATGGTGAATATCAGAAACACGAACCTCTAAATGCGGATATTTTTTCATATTTAAAAAATCTCAACTCTCTAAAGTTAAAAAAGCTAATTCGGTTTGCCATTTCTCAGGATCTTTTTCCAAGCCCACATTTAAGTAAGTTTCTAGCCGGGCTTCCCATACTTCTCCGGTTTCGAAGTCAGCTTTGTGCCATGTGATTTCATTTCTTTCAGCCCATTCCAAAAGAAACTTCACTGCTTCATGCAAACCCGAAAAATGACCTGTATGCAGTAACGTCGCGTAACAACCGGCAGGAAGTGTTAATGCCCGAACCTGACCTTCCCCCGCGACAAAGCTCTCAACAGGAATGCCAACCTCAACTTGAAAACCATTTTCAGCGTCAATCACAAGATAGCGAAAGAAAGGCGCTCCTGAAGGCTGAATCTTTTTCGCTTCCATCCAATCAGCAAGGTCGTTGTGAATTTTGGGTAAAACCGCCCCAAGCTCTTTCATCTTAACCTGAGTACGAATCCCCAAATAAGGCTGTTCTTTTCGATTCTCTAATTTAGGCTTACCAACCATAACCAACTTCTCAAAAAATTTAAAACTGAATTTTAACGTCCTGCGTTTCCTCTTTGGAAATCTCAAGCAAGGGACGTATTTTATAAGCCAGCATGTTGGCAATGAACAGGTCAGGGATCTGTTGAATACGAACGTTGAAAATCGTCACGCTTTCGTTGAAAAATTCGCGCCGATCCGCAATTTCATTTTCAAGTCCGGACACCCGTCCCTGCAACTGAAGAAAGTTTTGATTCGCTTTCAGGTCAGGGTAATTTTCCGAAACAGCAAAAAGCGTTTTTAAGCTTTTATTAAGCGCGTTCTCGGCATTCGTTTTATCCTCAATGCTGGAAGCATTCAAAAACGATGTGCGGGCCTTGGTAATGTTTTCCAAAAGCGATTGTTCATGCTTCATATACCCCTTACAGGTATCAATCAGCTTCGGCAGCTCATCATGGCGCTGTTTTAAAAGCACATCAATATTTGCCCAGGCTTTATCTACATTGTGGCGCACCTGAACCAACCCATTGTAAACACCGACAAAATACCCAACCACTCCCAGCACCAAAAAAATTACTGTCACGAAAGCAATAAGACCCATATCAGCTCCTTCAGTTAGAGATACTGCCTAAAATATAGGGCAATTAGCAAAAAAAGACAAACAACCGTAAGAATCGGTCCGCCATAAAGCATCAAAATCATTTGCCGACCCAGGTTCTTTAAAAGCTCTTTTTCACTATGATCCGAAATAAAAAAAATAGGGGCATTATCTTTACGAATACAAAGGTTCTCATGTCCGCACTCAGAAAATTCTCCGGAAACAGCGGGACACGCGCTGCCTATCACATAAATCAAATCTCCGGGAGCAATATAGGTTTCCGCGCAGCGCAAACTTTTCTTCACACCCAGAAAACCCTTAGGGTCAATTCCTAACTCCGTAAGGCCCGTTAAAAACTCCGGCTTTGCTTTTCCGCCGAACGCGCTGCTGAATTCGCGGTCGACCTGCAAATGTAATTCAGCACTCAAAGGGTCCACAAAAACTTTTCCGGTGTCATCTTCCAAATAAAAATAGTTTGAACTCGAGTAGGAAGCAATCGTCACCCAGCGGCTTCTTTTGCCGGAACTGCGAAGCTCCTCAATCGTGTAACGAAAAAAAACGCAAGGCGCCTTAGAAAAATGACTCACCAGAGGCTGGTCGACGGGATTCGCTTTCCCTTTTACCTCAACAAGCCCCACAGCCATCCCACGCACCGTGGAAGTGGGAATATTCTCAATCAGCCGCTTCTTATCACGAACTTTGAACCCTTTAAAAAAGGCCACGGCCCCGAAAATAATTCCCGCGCCAAGCGCAACCAGCCCTTTTTCCTCACTACCGCTCATACTTAAAACCTTATCTCAAAGGAGGACATACTCTCTGTCTCAAATATTCGGATAATTCTTTTTACGTTCAGAGGTATAACGCCACCAGGGTTTCGCCGGAGCTCCGTTCATAAAATCGACGGCCGCCATAAAAGTGTCCAAAACACAGGGGTCGTGGCGAAATCGCGTCAGCTTGCACAGTTTCTGATAAAGCTTGAACGGGCTTTTACCTTTAAGCTCTTGCGGCCCGAAGAAACCAAGCTTTTTAAAGTCGCCCGCGATGCGCTTGCCGACATTCGGAATTTCTTCAAACCAGATCGCTTCAGATCCGGCACTAACTTTCTTCACTTTTTAAATTAAGCGGCCAAAACGGAAACTTCCAGAGTGAAATTATCGTGAATTGTTTTATCTCCAAGGTTTTCAAAAAACTTACCCGAACCATAGCGGATATCATACAGCGTCCGGTCAACGGTAATCATTGCGGTAGCCTGAATCCCCTCCGCGGTTTTCGCAACCATGGCTTTAAAGTCCACCGGATGCGTCGTATTTTTGATTGTGAGATCAGCCGTCACATCGTAAAGGTTTTCGCTGATTACTTTGACTCCCGTAATCTTAATGGTTGCGGAAGGAAAACTCTCCGCATCAAAAAAATCAGCGCTTTTAAGGTGGTTCAGCAGTTTTGCGTTCATTTTCTCATCCTGAATATCAGTCACGGCCATAGTCCCCACATCAATTACCGCTTGTCCGCCCGAAAACTGGCCGTCCGTAAATTCAATTTCACCGGATGAAACCTTAATGATTCCAAAATGCTTTCCCGTTACTTTAGTCGCGGTCCATCTCACCTCGGAAGCATCCGCCTGAACCGCGTGAGTTTCCGCGAAAACCGCTGTTTGAACAAAAAACAATCCGAGCATTGTTAAAATTAATTTTTTCATGCGCTCTTCCTTCCTTTTTAAGTTTATTTTCGATTCATTTCAAAAATCTTTTTCAGCCCACTCTGCCGGTCTAACACGCTCACACGCCTGCTTAAACGGCAACAACCGCTTTCAGAAACACTCCCGCTCCATAGGCGAGGGCAGCGGCAATCCCGCCCACAAAAAGAGTCTCCAGGCCGGAACGCCACCATACGTGCCCCGTGAATCGGCTTTTAAACGCGCCAACGATAAAAAATGCCGAACAGGTCATGACCAAACTCACCGCAAACGGTTCAAATTCTAAATCAGAAAAAATGCTTTTCACCAAAAAAGAACTTAGCGGCAATACGCCAATTAAAATAAAAGCAGCCCAGGTCACCGCGCCTGCTTTCAAGGGCGAAATAGGGCGGGCCGAAAAACCCAGTTCCTCCCGAAGCATGGTGTTAACCCACTCTTCACGGTTGGAGGTAATAATTTTGACGGCGTTTTCAAGTTCATCGCCCGAAAAACCCTTTGCAGCAAAAATTTGACGCACCTCTTCTCTTTCACCTTCAGGCACAAGATCAATATGCTCTTCTTCCGTGCGGCGCGCGAGATCACGCAATTGATTTTCCGCGCGAGTTCCCAAATAATTACTCACGGCCATACTAAATCCGTCAGCGATAAGATTCGCCGCGCCCAAGATAATGACAATCCCCGCGGAAAGCTGCGCGCCCGCAACTCCGGCAACAACCGCGAACGTGGTAACCGCGCCGTCCACAGCACCGTAAACAAAATCGCGTAAATAGCTGTGCCGTGCGCCGCTTTCAAGCCGGGAAGCAACCGCGGACACCGTATGCGAAGAAGCTAGTTTTTCTGCTTTGTTTTGACTCATACCTCGCCATAAAATTTTTTGAGGCTGTTTAAAACCCATTTAGGCTTAAAACAAAGCACATAAGCGATAAACAGGGCGCAGACGGGAACAAAAAAGACGGCTAAATCTATCAGTAAAATCGCGGCGGCAAGCAAATAATTCATAATCCATCCCTTTTAATTCTTACATCATCAATAAATTTTCGTTATTATTTTCTCATCGATGCGACATCAATCACAAATCGGTAACGCACATCACTTTTAAGAACGCGCTCATAAGCCTCGTTAATCTGCCGCGCCGAAATAAGCTCAATATCAGAAACAATGTTATGCTTACCGCAAAAGTTAAGCATTTCCTGAGTTTCCTTGATACCGCCAATCAACGAGCCCGACAAGCTGCGGCGTCCGCCGATCAAGGAAAAAGCTCCGACCGGAATGTCTTTTTCGGGCACGCCCACCAAAACCATGCTGCCGTCGATTTTGAGAAGCCCCAAATATTCATTCCAATCAATTTCAGCCGAAACCGTGTTAATGATCAAATCAAAATGCTTCTTCAGTTTCGTAAAAGTTTTTTTGTCGGAGGTCGCGTAAAAATGATCAGCCCCCAGCCGCAATCCGTCTTTTTTTTTGCTCAGCGTTTGGCTCAACACGGTAACCTCCGCACCCATGGCATGCGCGAGTTTCACACCCATATGTCCCAAACCACCCAAACCGATAATCGCCACTTTTTTGCCTTTGCCCGCTTTCCAATGTTTCAGCGGCGAATAAAGCGTAATTCCCGCGCAAAGCAACGGTGCGGCCGCGTCGAGCGGAAGATTTTTCGGAACTTTCAAAACAAAATCTTCGTTCGTCACAATTGCGGTTGAGTAGCCGCCCTGAGTTTTTGTTTTGCCGTCCTGTTCTTTGCTGTTGTAAGTAAAGCTGGGGCCTTTTTCACAAAACTGCTGGAGATGCTCTTTACATGGAGAACAACTGCGGCACGAATCCACCATACATCCCACGCCGACTTGATCGCCCGCTTTAAATTTTTTGACCTTGGCACCGACTGAACGCACGACGCCGACAATTTCATGCCCAGGCACCATCGGAAAAGTAGCTCCGCCCCATTCATCGCGCGCTTGATGAATATCGGAGTGACAAATACCGCAATAATGAATATCAATCACCACATCGCGCGGCTTGGGAGTACGGCGTTTAAACTGAAAAGGCGCGAGCTTAGCTTTCGCTTTTTTCGCGGCATAACCTTGAACTAAAATCATAAAATTCCTTTTGCTTGCTCTTTATCACGCAATTTCTGCATTAGTGCAACACGTCAAACAACCAACAGCTTCAAACATCTAAGCTTTAAAAAGCCGAGGAGAATTATATCGGCAAGAGAAGCTAAGAGTTAGCTTTAAAAATGCCTCTATTATTTTAAAAATCGCTGCAGCGCGGAATTGAACTGTTGCGGCTGCTCAAGATTAAGTAAATGCCCGGCCTGCGCAAAAACATGCATTTCCGAATTTAAAATTCCTTTTTGCATGATCTCCGCCTCCGACACGGGAATCACTTTGTCCTCTTGACCCGCAAGAATCAAAACCGGGATGCAAATTTTTTTCAGCAAAGTCAAAGAATCAGCCCGGCCGGCCATCGCAAGCAGCGCGTCCGCCGCGCCCGCGGGAGAACCTGCCAAAATCATTTTACGGATTTGCTCGACTAAAAGCGGCGCACTCCGTTCGGTTGTTTCACCGACCAGTTTCGCAGCCATGGAATCCGCTAAAACCGGCATACCTTCGCGTCTTACTTTGTCCGCCAGCTCATGGCGTTTCTTTTTCTGTTCATCCGAATCCGCGCCCGCGCGCGTAGAAAAAAGGCCAAGCGCCCGCACGCGCGTCGGAAATTGCCTAAAGAATTCAAGCGCCACATAGCCGCCCATGGAAAGCCCGCCGATAAAAACCGGCCCCGCGATTTTTAATTCATCGAGCAGCAAGGCAACGCTTTGCGCTGCCGTCGCGATGGAGGGAGGATTTTGCAGCGGAGATTTTCCAAATCCGGGAAGATCAAGCGTAATGACAGTGTAGTTTCGCGCAAGCTCCGCAACCTGCCCTTCCCACATGTCTTTCGATAGCGGAAAAGCATGCACAAGCACAACCGGAGTTCCTTGACCCTGAACTTGATACGCGAGATCAACAGGCTTGAAATCTGTCATATTCTCCTCCTTATTTTAGAAAATTAAAAATCACCCCTGCTGTCATTCCGCACGATACCGCTATCTTCGATTTTTTTCCGGCGGTGGCTCGCCCAAAAGTTCGCGGACAATATCACTCCAAACTTTTTGGTCATAGCCGGTTTGTTCACGCAGGCTTTCAATCTCTTGTTCGGATGGTTTTTCTCCGCGCCAAAACTGATCCTTATTTTCTTCGCAAAATTCTTTAATGGCTTCCTGCTGACGGCGAGCATCATGAATCCGCTTCAAAAGCGCGCTTAGCTTCAGCAATTGTTGAATCTGCTGCATTTGCTGCGTTTGTTTGGCAATTCTGATTGTCTCGTTAATACGTCTCAGCTCATTGAAATCCATTATTTAATTCCCGGCATTATTGAGGTCGTTGTCTTTATAGTATTTTGTGCCTTTGGCGGTAAGCTCTAAAGCCAAGCCCGAACCGGTCAGCTGATAAAGATAGACGCCCGAAGAAATTTCAAGCGCGCCCTGGTAAGCTGCGCCGGTGTCGCCCGCTTTCGCGGCCGCGGAAGCTTGTCCGCCTAATTCCCAACCTGAGTTCACGAAACTATTAAAAACCTGCGCATTATCAAAAACCCAAACCAACATGAAGCTTTTAACGCCTAACCCAAGTCCCGCTTGAAGTTCAGCCATATTCATAAAGGTTTTTTGCTGGGTTTGATTGTTGACCGCCACCCCGCGCCCGCTGCCGCTTCCGGCAAAAAAGATTTTGACGCCGAAATTACTGAAGGTCGCGTAACCGTATGCTTTCTCCACCGCCGCTTTCGCCTCAGGCTGAGATTGATACAGCTTCGCCAAAACCTCGGATGACTGCTCAAGAATCACTTGCCGTTGCTTTTCCTCCGGCCGTCTATCAAGCCACGCCGGCCGCGCGGAAGCCGTGCTCGCAATCAATCCAAATCCAACTACAAAAACCAAAACCGTTTTAATTAATTTCATATATTACCTTTCCTTTCGGTATACGGGACTTTTTGCGGAATAATCTTCATTAAATCCAAAGCGCCAGCCGAACCCCATCAAAATTGCTCCTGCAATAGCTAAAACCACGGAGTGCCATCCGCCACGCTGCGTCATGAACATGCCGGCGCTAATCAGCAAACCGAAGACGCTGCCCACAAAACAGAACACTGCCAATAAAAGGCGAAAAAATTTTGCTCCCGGCGCGCCAGACGCCTCGCCTGCTTTTACGGCAACCGGTCCCCAAAATCCGGGCGGCTGCGTTTTTTTGTAAAAAGCTCCTAGAGTTTGTTCGCTTTCGGGAGCCGTCAGCAAAGTAACACTTAAAACAGCGGCCGTAGAAATGGCCAGCATCGTTAAAAGCCGGGTTTCTTCGCGCATTTCCGGAAAGCCGATTAATAGAATCGGCGCGCCGATCAGCGAGCTGATTACTGCCGCATATTCCGAACCGATATTAATACGATACCAAAGCCAGCGCAAAATCAAAACAACTCCCAGGCCGCTGCCGAATAATAAACTCATATGCCATGCATTTTGTATGGAAGACAAGTTGGCCATAATCACCAGCGCAATGCACAGAATTCCCAAATTGGAAAGGCGCGCGACCCAAACCAGTTCGCGCGGCCGCGGCTCTCTTCGCAAAAACTGCGGTGCAATAAAACGCTTATATAAGTCATTGGTCCAATAGGAAGCTCCCCAATTCAAATGCGTATCCAAAGTCGAGGCGAGCGCCGCCAGCATACCCGTCAGCATGAGCCCGCGGGCGAACGGCGGCAGAAAATCATGAATGCCGGACGCAAAAGTGGCTTCCCTCGCCACGCGAAACGACTCCGATGCCATGCCTAATTCCGGCAAAGAATTTGCCGGGTATAAAACGAGCAATCCTAAAGCGATGACAATCCAAAACAGACTGCGAATAAAAATCTGCATATAAGTAAAAATGAGCGATGCGATTTTTGCTTCGCGATCCGAATGACAGGCCATACTGCGCTGCGCCAAATACCCCGTGCCGTCGGAACTGCTTTGCGCGAACCATTGCACCGCCAGCACCGCCACGCCGAGTGCCGCAACCGAATCCCATCGCAGCGGTGAAAAAGCCAAGCGCTCATTGACCGCCGCCGTCCCGTAAAGTTCGGTCAAACGCTGAATTAAAACGTCCAAACCGCCAATTTCGCCCACAATAAACACAGCGTAAACGCCGGTTGCGATCATCATGATCGCAAACTGCACAATATCCGTCATGACCACACCGCGCAAACCGCCGGTGGCAGAATACAGCGTCGTGAAAAAGACAATCAGCAAAATGGAAATCAAGTTACTCGCCGAAAGCGTCCACGCGAAAGGCTCGCTGTTTGGCAGTGAGGAAAAATTTAAATTGGCCGTTTCCAAAAGAGAAGCAAGCATGGACAGGAACGGCGCGGGAAGCCACTCATGCCAAAGCAAAAAAGGCTCGCTAATCCGTACGGCCGCAATCAAAACCATGGCCAACACACTGCAATTTACCAGCGTGCCCAAGTGCACGGCTTTAATCGCACGCAACACTGCGGCGCCTTTTCCGGCATAGCGCAACTCGGTAAACTCGGCGTCGGTTAATACTTTCGCACGCCGCCAGCTGGAGCTAAAAATAAATCCGAGCATTAAAAACGCAATTGCGTAAACCCACAACCGCCACAATGAAAAAATACCCGCCGTGGCAATCAGTCCCGTGACTAAAAGCGGCGTGTCGGCAGCAAATTGCGTGGCGGACATGCTGATTCCGGCTTGCCAGCCTTTCAGCGAACGGCCGGCAAGAAAATATTGCTCAAGATTTTCCGATGCTTTTTTGCGCGCGGCCAAGCCTGCGGAAACGGAATAAATGACAAAGGCTAATACGATGAAAAGATCAATCAGCATGCGGAAACTAACAATCGTCCCAAATAGATTGCATCATAAAATCTCCCCTTTTACCTGACCCGTCATGAGCTTGCTTGTAGTGAGCTTGTCGAACTATCGAAGGGGCGTCCCGTTTCCGATGAGTCGGTACATCGTACACCGTAAATAGTACACCGAAAGACTTTGTACGTTTTACTTTTTCCCGGCGTGCCATCGTAAAACGTCATTCGCACATCGATTTACCTTGTACGCTTTACTATTTACGGCTCTCTCTTACCTGTCCCCGTGGCCTGTGGTGAGCTTGCCGAATCCATACCCGGTACCTTTTTTCTGTATGTTTGCTATCAAACTAAAAAATCTGCCAACTTAGATTTGGTCCACTTGCCGACACCTTCCAAACCAGGATATATAGTCCTGTGGCTGATCCCAAGCTTACTTAACTCACGCCTTATTTCCCGCTTAGATTTAGCTTCAATAATAACGAAATCATATCCCTGGATCTCTTTCGGATAATTCACCTTATTTAGCGGCTTAATTTTACGAACACCTTTCGATAATGGAAACGATATAAAACAACCATCTTGCGCGCTAATTCTCTCGTTAAGGATCTCAGGATAAAAAGCGTCTAGCATTTTATCTAGCCCCACATGCTTGGTACCTTCACACCAAAAAGCATGTTGAACAACATGCACTATCCCACAAAATTTATCTAGGTCGGGATTTTCAACTGCAAAATATAGCGCCTTTAAAGGATTGCTGGTCCAATCTAATAGCCTAGTTGGAACGCCGTAATGTTGTGCATGCACAAGCTTTTGGATGTACGGTAAATTAGTGCAATCATTGAATGGAACTGAAAATTTTTCAAACTCAAGAATTAAATGCTCTTCTAAACCTAAAATATCATCGTAACCATCAACTTTCTGAGCGTATCGGACAATACTTGGCAACAAAAGCCATTCTGCATTTAACTCGCCACGATACATATCCGCCTCAGGACATGAGCTCATCCAACGAACAAAATCAAGAACCGACTTAATTTTTTTAACTTTCGCCACAACTAATTCCTTTTAAAATATTTTGATTTTAGCTACACCATTTTTTCTCTATAAACATTCTAGCAATGACACGCAACAAAAGTGCATCTTTCAAAAGACCTGCAAACATGCCGTCGGTTTCTGCATTAAGAATTTCTCTCTTGTCCGCGTGAGCTGATTTGTGTCTTAATTCATTCCAAAGATAACTCATAATGCCATCTTCTGATTTATAAATGACTAGCAACTCTTTTTTTCTGGCCAGAGCCATTTTCTTATACTTTTCACTTATTTGAACCTTGCGTCGAGATTGAAATACTTTATGCTCAAAACCAACAACAGGTGCAAAAGAGTGCTTCTCAATTAAGGACAATGCCTCTCTTTGCTTACTTATATTCGGCTCAGCAGCTTCAATAGCTCTCCAATTACTAAGCATACAACTACTAAAAAAAGCACTTCTCAGCGCTTCATTATAAGCAAGCATCGCGGTATTAAATCTTTCTGTATCTGGAATTGAAACAGATGGAACAAGCCCTGTTTTATTATCCCTAAGGGGAAGTGTCCTTGAAAAGTCATCCCCTAAAAAGCACCCTTTTGCTGTCTCTGCAATTTCGTTTAAATTCTCTGGAATTCTCTGTGCCCAATTTATTTTTCTCCAATGGAACCCCTTACGCTTCATTACCGCGTCAATGCCCTTGAAATATGCGCTCAATGATTTCTTCTCTTGAGGGTACAGAGGCACTATTGGCGTGTCCAAAAGAAATGACAAAGCATTGGAAATCCTGACTGCATTTAAATAATCTAGCCCACAATCAATCGACATCAACAGATGTGCATGAAAAGCATGTCGGCCCATGCTGAGAATATATTTATCATCTATTTGAAGAACCTCTCCTGAATCTTCTACGCCTGGCATCCCCATAATCCAACTTGCCTTTAAACTAACAGGAGAAACTGGTCTAGAAGGTGGGTACGACTGATTTAATTTTGAATATTGAATAAAAAACTTCAAAAAAGCACCGCTTAGAAGTTCACAAAATTGCTAAAAATGCTAGATTCGAAACCACTCAAAAGGGTTTAGATGCAAGGCGCAAGCGAGTGCCCGCGGAGGCGTATGGAGCAATACGCCGCACAAGGAAACGATGCTTGCAACGCCGCAGATGAGCCCTTTTCAGCGATTTTAATAAGCGAGATAAGGAGATAGCCAGCGTTCAATCTCTTTCACGCTCATATTTTTTCTTCTCGCATAGTCGTCGATCTGATCCTTATTAATCTTCCCCACCGCAAAATACTGCGACTCAGGATGCGCGAAATAAAAACCGCTAACAGAAGACGCCGGCCACATCGCGAAATTCTCAGTCAGCTTAACTCCACAATTTTTCTCAGCATCAAGAAGCTTAAACAATTTAGCTTTTTCAGTATGTTCAGGACAGGCCGGATACCCGGGCGCGGGACGAATACCATCGTATTCTTCTTTGATCAACTGTTCAGGCGTCAGATTTTCATTTTTCGCGTAGCCCCACCACTCTTTACGAACCCGCTCATGCAACAATTCCGTAAAAGCTTCAGCAAAACGATCGGCGAGCGCTTTCACGAGAATTGATTTGTAATCGTCATGATCTTTTTCGAATTTTGCGACATGCTTTTCAAGTCCTCTGCCTGCGGTGCAGACAAAGAATCCCATGTAGTCCGCGTTCGGAGCAATAAAATCAGCCAAAGCTTTATTCGGCTGACCCGAAACAACACCCTGCTGGCGAAGCGTACAAAAAGTTTCAACTTGTTTGCCGTTTGAAAAAATCTTGATGTCATCTTGATCGCGCGCGGCTTCAAAGAAACCAATCGTTGCATGCGCGCTCACCCATTTTTCTTTCACCATTTGATCGAGCATTTCCTGCGCGTCATCGAAAAGTTTTTTCGCTTCTTTGCCCACGACTTTGTCTTCGAGAATCGCGGGATATCTTCCGGCAAGCTCCCAAGTCTGAAAGAAAGGCGTCCAATCAATATATTTGCGGATTTCGGCAAGATCCCAATCGTGAAAGCTTTTCACGCCCAACCAAGATGGACGAACCAAGGACCAAGCACCAGGGACCAAGTCTTGGTTCTTGGTTTCTGGTTCCTGGTTTCCAAAATTAAGTTTCGCTCCGTTGGCGCGAGCTTGCTCGAGGGACAACAATTGTATCTTGCCCCGGTTCTTCTCAAAGTCATCACGCAATTTCTGATACTTCACTTTAAATGTTTGCGCGTAAGCATCGCGGCGCGCTTCACTTAAAATCTCCTGACACACACCCACACTGCGCGAAGCATCGGTCACATGAATCACGGGACCGGAATACATCGGATCAATTTTAACCGCCGTGTGGCGTTCGCTTGTTGTCGCTCCGCCGATCAATAAAGGCGTTTTCAGTTTGCGCGCTTCCATTTCCTGCGCGACGAAAACCATTTCATCCAAAGACGGCGTAATGAGCCCCGAAAGCCCGATGATATTCGCGTTTTGTTTTTTCGCTTCGTCCAAGATTTTTTCCAAAGGCACCATGACGCCAAGATCGACAATGTCATAGCCGTTACAACCGAGCACCACGCCGACAATGTTTTTGCCGATGTCATGCACATCGCCTTTGACGGTCGCCATAATCACTTTACCGGCTTTAGCGCCCACTTTTTTCTGAGCTTCGATCAAAGGTGTTAAATGCGCGACGGCTTTTTTCATCACGCGCGCCGATTTCACCACCTGCGGCAAAAACATTTTTCCTTCGCCGAATAAATCGCCCACCACTTTCATTCCATCCATCAACGGACCTTCAATAATTTCAAGCGCAGTGGGATAAAGCGAAATCACTTCATCCAGATCAGGCTCGACAAAATCCGCAATACCATTGACCAAGGCATGCGTTAACCGTTCGCGCACGGGCTTGGTGCGCCATTCTTTTACTTGGTTCTTGGTTCCTGGTTCCTGGTTCTGAATTTTTTCGGCATATTTCAAAAGCGCTTCGGTCGCGTTCGGATCACGGTTTAAAACCAAATCTTCGGCGAGCTTGAGCAAATCCGCGGGAATATCGCTATACACATGCAAAAGCCCGGGGTTCACAATGCCCGAGTCCATTCCCGCTTTGATAGCGTGATAAAGAAAAACGGCGTGAATGGCTTCACGGATTTCATTTTTACCGCGGAAACCGAAAGATAAATTACTGACCCCACCGGTGATATGACTGCGCGGCGAAAGCTTCTTCAAATATTTGCAGGTTTCAATAAAATCCACCGCGTAATTGGCATGTTCTTCCAAGCCCGTGCCAATCGGCAGAACGTTCGGATCAAAGAAAATATCTTCGGGCGCAATATCCGCTCGCTCCGTTAAAACTTTAAATGAACGCGTTAAAATGCTGGTGCGCTTTTCATAAGTGTCGGCTTGACCTTGTTCATCAAAAGCCATCAGCACCATCGCCGCGCCATAACTGCGGATGAGCTTCGCGCGGCGAATGAGTTCCACTTCACCTTCTTTGAGAGAAATTGAATTCACAATGCCGCGGCCTTGCATGCACTTAAGCCCCGCTTCAATGACAGACCACTTAGAAGAGTCCACCATAATCGGCACTTTGGAAATTTCCGGCTCGGACGCGACCATATTCATGAATTGAGTCATGAGCGCTTCGGAGTCGAGCAAACCTTCATCCATATTAATATCAATAATCATCGCGCCGGACTCGACTTGCTGTTTCGCGATTTTAAGCGCTTCTTCCCAATTGCCTTCTTTAACAAACTTGGCGAATTTCGGCGAACCCGTGACATTGGTACGCTCACCGATATTCACAAACGCAATTTCAGGGCGAAGAGTAACCGGTTCAAGACCGCTTAAATGCGTGAGATGATCAGACGCGGGAATTTGGCGCGGTTTAAAACCCGCCACCGCTTGCGCCATGGCGCGAATATGATCGGGCGTGGTTCCGCAGCAGCCTCCGATAATATTAATGTAGCCTTTTTCAGCCCAAGGCTTGATAAACGCCGCGGTTTGTTCGGCAAGCTCGTCATATTCGCCGAATTGATTGGGCAAACCCGCGTTCGGATAAACCGAAACGAAACAGGTGGCGACGCGGGACATTTCTTTCACATATTGTTCAAGCTCTTGCGCGCCGAGCGCGCAATTCAACCCCGCGGCAAGTAATTTACCGTGTGAAATCGAATTCCAAAACGCTTCCGTGGTTTGGCCTGACAATGTGCGGCCGCTTTTATCCGTGATGGTTCCGCTCACAATCAGCGGAAGTTCTTTGCCGACTTTGATAAAAGTTTGTTGCGCCGCAAAAATCGCGGCTTTGGCATTCAAAGTATCAAAAACGGTTTCAATCAGAATGACATCCACTTTGCCTTCGATCAAAGCTTCGATTTGTTCAGAATAAGCGGAAACAAGTTCATCGAAAGTCACCGCGCGAAACGCGGGATCACTAACTTTCGGTGAAAGTGACGCAGTTTTTGTAGTGGGTCCCACCGCTCCGGCAACAAAACGCGGTTTGTTCGGAGTTTTCGCCGTCATTTTATCGGCCGCAAGCCTTGCGACACGAGCCGCCTCTAAATTAATGCGGTGGACTTCCCCTTCAAAACCATAATCGGCCATGGAAACGCGATTCGCGTTAAAAGAGTTGGTTTCGATGATATCCGCACCCGCTTCGAGGTATTTGGTGTGGATTTCCTCAATAATATGGGGCTGAGTCACCACCAAAGCATCATTATTACCTTTAAGTGGGCTGGGATGAGACTTGTAGGCTTGTCCACGATAATCATCTTCTAGCAATTTATAGCGCTGAATCATGGTTCCCATAGCGCCATCGAGGACCAGAATCCGACTTTTTATTGAATTTAGTATATTTTCAGCCACTTTTGTATCAAATAAGCCTAATTATTGGGTTAGCATATACAAATAATCCCATAATTTATTAAGATTATGGGATTATAAAATAAAGACCTTTTCCGAGGCTTTTCTTACGGAAAAAGGCGAATTATTGCTTGTTTTCGGTTGAATCCGGCTGTTTGGGCGCGGGCTTTGAGGCTGAATCGGACTGATTTGAGTTCGTATCAGTCAAATTCGACATTCCTTTTTTGAACTCTTTGACGCCTTCGCCAAATGATTTCAAAATTTCAGGAATCCGTTTCGCTCCAAAAAGCAACAAAATCACCAAAAAGATAATAATCAGTTCCATCGGTCCCGGCATACTCATAATCGCTTCCTCCCAATTTGAAAATCAAAAATCAAAACTAAAAATCTGTTCGGATTTAATCTTATCCGCCGCAAAAAAAAATGTATTTTGTATTCGAAAAAAAATAGAAATTGTGTACAATGCACGCTTTCCTATTCTCGTCGCAGCGATACTTTAATATTCGCCGTTGCGAGACAGAATCATAACATTTTTTTATTTTTTTGATGAAACAAATATTTTCACCCGCAGCCAATACGAAGATCCGCCTCATCCTATGGGGCGCGGTTTTTTCCGTGATTGCTCTTGGCACTTTCGGCTACTGGCTCGCGCGCTCTAACTATATTACGCGCGTCGGTATCCCGGCTGAACAGCCGGTTCCCTTCAGCCATAAACATCACGTGGAAGGCCTCGGCATGGATTGCCGTTTTTGCCATACCTCAGTTGAAAAATCTTCTTTCGCGGGCATCCCTTCCACCGCGACCTGCATGAAATGTCACAATGTTATATGGAAAGAATCTCCCGCGCTTGAGCCTGTCCGTGAAAGCTGGCGCACCGGCAAACCTTTGAATTGGCAGCGCGTTCACGATTTACCTGATCACGTTTATTTCAACCACAGTATTCATATCGCTAAAGGCGTCAGCTGCACCGAATGCCACGGCCAGGTAAATGAAATGCCTTTGATGTATAAAAAGAATACACTGCATATGGAATGGTGCTTACAGTGCCATCGCCATCCGGAAACGCGCCTTAGCCCGAAAGAGGAAGCTGTCAACCCGCATTGGGAAAAACCGGACAATATCAAAGAGATGCAAAAAGATTTGATGACTAAATATAATGTGCGCACAGTTCAAAACTGCAGCGCGTGTCACCGATAACCGTAAAAATAAAAAAAAGATAAACCGATGAATTTTGATTGGGTACGGAAAAAGCTGGCGGATAAGACGGGCAAGAATCTTTGGCGCTCGATGGAAGAAATTGCCGAGACACCGGAATTCATGTCTTATTTGAAAGAAGAATTTCCGAATGGCTCCGCTCAAACCGCGAGCCCCGAAGCGCGTCGCGACTTTTTGAAATTGATGGGCGCGTCTTTGCTTTTAGCCGCGATGCCGGGCTGCACACAGCCGAAAGAAAAAATTGTTCCTTATGTGAAGATGCCGGAAGAAATCGTGCCGGGCAAACCGCTTTTTTACGCGACCGGTATGCCGTTCAACCGTCACGTGACGGGCTTGCTCGCGGAGTCGCATATGGGGCGCCCGACCAAACTCGACGGCAACCCCGGACACACCGACAGCTTGGGCGCAACCAGCCTTTTCCATCAAGCCGCCATTCTCGGGCTTTATGATCCCGATCGTTCCAAAGTAGTTTTGAAATCAGGACAATCTTCAAGCTTGTCTGCTTTTCTTTCCGTAATTGAAAAAAAGCTCGCTGAGTGGGACGCGAACGGCGGCGAAGGTTTAAGAATTTTGACCGGCACCGTAACGTCTCCGACTTTCGGCGATCAGATGAAACAAGTTCTCACGCGCTTTCCGAAAGCAAAGTGGCATCGCTACGACGCGATCCATATCGATGAAGCGCGCCGCGCGCAAAAAGCGGCACTGGGTGAATTTGCCGATTCTGTTTACGATTTCAAAAAAGCAGACGTTGTATTTTCTTTGGGTTCCAATTTTCTGATTAATCTTCCGGGCAGTCTGCGTTACGCGCGCGAATTCACTTCACGCCGTCAGGCGCACAAAGATAAAAACATGAACCGCCTTTACGCGGTGGAAGCGGAACCGACACTCACCGGCGCCGCAGCGGATCATTTGTTGCGCGCGAAAGTTTCTAAAATGATCGCGGTGACGGAAAGCCTCGCGCAGCGCGTGGGCGTCAACAACGTTCAGCCGACTTCATCCGTCAAGCTTTCGAAAGACGAACAGCATTGGCTTGATATTGCCGCGAAAGACTTGCGCAACGCGCAGGGAAAATCGCTCGTGCTTGCCGGAGAACAATTACCGGCCCGCATTCAGGCTTTGGTTTTTGCGATCAACGAACAATTAGGTAATACAGGCAAAACAGTTTCGTGGATTGAGCCGACGGAACAAGATCCGGTTCTTCACGGTGTTTCGTTGGCGGAACTCACGGCGGATATTCGCGACAAGAAAGTTTCCGACCTCTTTATTTTGGGAATCAATCCGGCTTACGCCGCTCCCGGTGACTTAAATTTTTCGGATTTGCTCGCTTCCGTTCCTTTCAGTGTTCATCACGGACTTTATAACGACGAAACAGCGGCAGTTTGCCAATGGCATATTCCCGCGACGCATTTCCTTGAGCATTTTTCAGACGGACGCGCTTCCGATGGAACCGTCACCATGATTCAGCCTTTGATCAATCCTCTCTATGACGGTGTTTCCGAACATGAGTTAGTTTCCGCACTGCTCGGCAAACCGGGCCGCTCATCCGAAAAGATTGTTCGCGGTTATTGGAAAGATAAACTGGGTCTCGATTTTGACGGCGCGTGGCGCAAAGCTTTGCATGACGGTTTGATCACAGGCTCCGCGTTTACCGCAAAGAGCTTCACAGTAAAAACTGTTTGGGAATCAGGCGAATTGAATCAATCCTTTACGGAATCAGAATGGGAAATGACTCTACGTCCCGACGAAAGCGTCTGGGACGGACAATTCGCGAACAACGGCTGGCTGCAGGAACTTCCGAAGCCTCTCACCAAATTGACTTGGGATAACGCGGCGCATATCAGCCCTGAATCAGCTCAAAAACTTGAAGTGCAAAATGGCGACATGATCGAAATTAACAACGGTCTCAAAAAAATTGAGGTTCCGGTTTGGATTATTCCCGGTCAGACTTCCGGCAATATTTCTTTGGCGCTGGGTTACGGACGCACTCTCGGCGGCCAAATCGCGAAGGGCTTGGGCTTTAACGCGTTCACGATTCAATCCGCGGCGCTTCACCTTTGGGTTCCGAAAATCTCCGTGCGCAAAACCGGCGCAACTGCAAAGTTGGCTTCCACTCAGCTGCATCAGAACATGGAAGGCCGTCATCAAATTCGTAGTGCCTCGCTTGACACTTTCAAAAAACAGCCTGACTTCGCACATCATTTAGAACACGCTCTTCCGCCCGCTTCGTTTTACGGCGCGCATAAAGGTTCGGATGATTACGCTTGGGGTATGGCGATTAACTTGAGCTCCTGCATCGGCTGCAACGCGTGCGTTGTGGCGTGTAATTCCGAAAACAATATTCCGATTGTCGGTAAGGACGAAGTACTGAACGGCCGTGAAATGCACTGGGTGCGCATTGACCATTATTATGAAGGCGATATTGATACGGCTGAGTCGCATCAACAGCCTGTGATGTGTATGCATTGTGAAAACGCGCCCTGCGAACCGGTTTGCCCTGTCGGCGCAACAACACACAGCGATGAAGGCCTTAATGAAATGACTTATAACCGCTGTATCGGTACCCGCTATTGCGCCAACAACTGCCCTTATAAAGTACGCCGTTTCAACTTTTTAGCCTACACCGACCGCGACAAGCACAGTGAAGCTTTAAAATTGATGCATAACCCGGATGTCACCGTACGCAACCGCGGTATTATGGAAAAATGTACTTTCTGTGTTCAACGCATTAATCAGGCGCGCATCACGGCCAAAAAAGAAGACCGTTTAATCCGCGACGGCGAAATCAAAACCGCGTGTCAAACCGCGTGTCCGACAACCGCAATTGCTTTCGGCAATTTAAAAGATAAAAACAGCGAAGTTTCAAAGTGGAAGGCGCAGCCATTGAACTATGGTTTACTGAATGAATTAAATACTCAGCCCCGTTTAACTTATTTGGCAAAAGTAAAAAATCCGAATCCGTCGTTGGCGTCTGAAGCTGCGCATGATGCGCACCCGGCGAAGCATCACTGAAATATGAAATCTCTGAGCTAAAGCTCAACCGAACTGAAATATAGGTATCTCTGAGCTGAGGCTCAACCGAAAAAGTATGGCAAATATGCAGAAGACAGAAAAACAGGAAGTTATTTACGAAGAGTCGATTTTAACCGGCGATCAGACGCATGCATCCGTGCATAAAAAAATCACGGACATCGTTCTTACTCGACCGCTTGAAAAAGGCTGGCTTTTCGCGCTTTCAATTGCTTTAGCGGGTTTACTGACATTAGTTATCTCAATTGGCTGGCTGGTGAAAAAAGGTATCGGTATTTGGGGAAACAATAACCCCGTCGGTTGGGCTTTTGACATTATTAACTTCGTCTGGTGGGTCGGTATCGCTCACGCGGGAACTTTTATTTCCGCGATCCTTTTGCTTTTGAAGCAAAAATGGCGCATGTCGATCAGCCGCTTCTCGGAAGCGATGACTTTATTTGCGGTTGCCTGCGCGGGTACTTTCCCAATTATTCATTTGGGCCGCATTGACCGAGCTTATTGGCTGTTCCCTTATCCCAACACGATGTGGATGTGGCCGCAATTCCGCAGTCCGCTTTTGTGGGACGTATTCGCGGTTTCAACTTACGCGACGGTTTCTCTGCTTTTCTGGTACACCGGTTTGATTCCTGATTTGGCCGCGATGCGCGATCAAGCCAAGGAACCCTGGAAAAAAAGAATTTACGGCGCGTTGGCTTTGGGCTGGCGCGGTTCAGCGCATCATTGGTTCCGCTACGAGACGGCTTGCTTGCTGCTTGCCGGTTTGGCGGCGCCCCTCGTTCTTTCAGTGCATACTGTCGTGAGCTTGGACTTCGCCGTTTCGGTTCTTCCCGGCTGGCATACCACCGTTTTTCCGCCTTACTTCGTCGCGGGCGCGGTTTTCTCCGGTTTCGCAATGGTCATTACGCTTTGCGTTCCGATCCGTAAATGGTTCGGCATTGAAGACCTGATCACCATGAAGCATCTCGACAACATGGCCAAAGTTATTATCGCGACCGGCTTGATCGTCGCTTACGGTTATTTCATGGAAGTGTTCATCGCGTGGTACAGCGGCAATCAGTACGAACGATTCTTAACCATGAATCGTTTTGTCGGACCTTACGCGGCATTTTATTGGGCATTGATTTTATGCAACGTGGTTATTCCCCAGCTTTTTTGGATTAAGAGCGTGCGCCAAAATCTCGTTTGGCTTTGGGTGATTTCGATCGTGGTCAATATCGGTATGTGGCTGGAACGTTTTGTGATCATCGTGATCAGTCTTCACCGTGACTTTATGCCCTCGTCTTGGGCCATGTATATCCCAAAAATTTGGGATATCACCACTTTCGTTGGATCGCTGGGACTTTTCTTTACGCTTTTGATTCTCTTCATCCGCGTATTGCCGATGATTTCCATTTTTGAAGTTCAAACAATCGTTGATTCAGAAAAAAAACATGCAGACAAACACTGACGAAAACAAACTTTACGGCTTGATCGCGGAATTCGATACTCCCAAAGAGTTGACAGTTGCGACAAAAAAAGCTTATGAGAGCGGCTATCGCACCATGGAAGCGTACAGCCCTTTTCCGATCCATCATTTGCATGAACATTTAGGCATCAAAAAAACGCGCATCCCGCTCGCGGTTTTAATCGGCGGTATCACAGGAACATCGACCGGATTGCTGATGCAATACTGGTCCTGCGTTGTGAACTATCCGCTCAATATCGGCGGTCGTCCTTATTTCAGCTGGCCCTCTTTTATTCCTATTTGCTTTGAGTTAACCATTTTATTCGCGGCATTCGCGGCATTCTTCGGTATGCTGACCGCTAATGGGTTTCCGCGCCCTTACCACCCGGTGTTTAACGCGAAAAATTTTGAACGCGCCACCAAAGATGGTTTCTTTTTATGCGTCGCGGCGGAAGACAAAATTTTTGAACTGGAAAAGACACGCTCAATTTTGAAAAGTTTTAATCCCAAAGAAGTTTCGGAAGTTTATCCATAAAATACCATGAAAAATAAAGCTCTCTTTTTAACAGCGGTGACTTTGTCGGCTTTGGTTTTGTCCGGCTGCGATAACATGCGCGAAGGCAACCGCTTCAAGCCTTACGAAGAAACGCCTTTTTTTGAAGACGGATCCGTTGCGCGTCAGCCGGTGGAAGGCACCGTTCCCCAAGGGTTTTTGCGCGAAGACAAACATCTTTATGAAGGCAAAACGCCCACGGGCGAATTCGCGGCCGAGTTTCCTTTTCCGATTACTGAGGCTGTTTTAGCGCGCGGCAAAGACCGCTACAACATTTACTGCATCGTTTGTCATGGCGCGACGGGCGCAGGCGATGGCATGGTTGTACAACGCGGATATAAAGTTCCGACAGCTTATCAGGATGAAAGACTGAAAAACATGCCCGCGGGCTATTTCTTTAATGTAATGACCGAAGGTTTCGGCGTCATGTCGAGCTACAAAGCGGAACTGACTCCGGAAGACCGCTGGGCGGTCGCGGCATATATCCGCGCTTTACAAAAGATTGAAACGCATCCGGCAACGGAAACCAAGACGGCTTAAAATTTATGACGGAAACAAACGCCAATTTACAAAAAGGTTCAAACATCGCTTTCATCGCGGGCGCCCTCGGTGCCGCCGTTTCGGCTTTTGCCTTTTTTCAAAACCGCGATACCTTTGCTTTGGCCTATATGCCGGCTTGGCTTTTCTGGTTTGGGATCACGGTCGGTTCTTTTCCGCTCATCATGATTCACCATCTCACTTCCGGCGGCTGGGGTTTCGCGATTCGCCGCATTCAGGAAAATCTTTTGAAGGCTTTGCCGGTTTGCTTGGTTTTATTTATTCCAATCGGTCTCAGCATGCACTCGCTTTATGAGTGGACGCACGCGGAACACATCGCTCATGACCCGATTCTACAATCCAAGTCGCTTTACCTGAATGTAACCGGGTTTTGGATTCGCCTTCCGATTTACTTCGCGATTTGGTTTTGGATGGCCGCGAAGCTCCGTAAACACTCCGCGATTCAGGACGAAAACCCGACGCGTGCCACCGCGAAAAAGCTTTCCGGATACGGCGGAGCCGGTGTTTTGATTTATACGCTCACAATTACTTTCGCGATCATTGACTGGGTCATGTCGCTTGAACCGCATTGGTTCTCGACCATTTATGGCGCAATTTTTATGATTCATTTCGCAATGTCGTCGCTCGCTGTTTCTATTCTCTTCGGCGTTTATTTCAGCAAAAAAGAACCGATGAAAACTGTTTTCTCCGTAGACCGCATGCATGACCTGGGCAGTCTTTTGTTCGCTTCGATCATGCTTTGGGCTTACACCTCCGTTTCACAGCTGATTATTATTTGGTCGGCCAATATTCAGGAGGAAGTTCCCTGGTATTTGCACCGTTCTACGGGCGGATGGGAATGGGTCGCGGCGGCCATTTTCATTTTTCACTTCGTCGTGCCTTTCTTTTTACTTCTGATGCGCTTCATTAAGCGCAAAGCGGAAAGACTCGTCAAAGTCGCGATTTTAATTTTGATCATGCGCTGGGTTGAATTGATTTGGCACGTAAAACCAACGCTTGTCGATCACCCTTCATTTTCCTGGGTAGATGTCGCAACTTGGGTTGCCATCGGCGGCATTTGGCTCGGGTTTGTGCTTCGTAATTTTTCAAGCGCCCAGCTGACATTTAAGCAAGACCCGATTTTTCATGCCGAGGAGCATCATTGAGATGAGCCGCGAAAACAAAGACATTCTTTTCGAGGGACGGGATACTCAGGATAAAAAGATTTTTATTTTGGGTATTTGGCTTTTTGCCGTGATGGGAGCCTGTTCATTATTGATGATTCCGTTGGTTCACTATCTTTGGGAATGGGCAGAGTCCGCGAATCCGCGCGTGGAAAAAACAGTTTCTCTTTCAGCGCCCACAGTCATTTTGGAAACGCATCCGAGCCGTGACTATCAAAACTTTAAAAAGAACACGCAAGACAGCCATGCTTCCGAAAAAATTGACGCGGCCGTCAAAACAGCGCTAGCCGAGGGCTATCCGGTGAAATCATGAGAATCGACCAACGACCGACGACCAACGACCGAAAAATGACAAGAGCTCCTTTGTTCTTGTCGTTAGTCTTTAGTCTTTTGTCGTTAGTCAGTGTTTCGGCGTTTGCGGAGACTCAAGCGGATGAAATGCTGAAAAAAACCGGTCTTGAAAAACGCTTTGGAGCCATGGCCGCGCTTGATACGCCCTGGACAACCAGTGAAGGCGAAAAAATTATTCTGAATTCGGTTTTTAATAAAAAGCCGGTTATTCTCGTCCCGGTTTATTTTAAGTGTCCCATGCTCTGTCAGTTAATATTAAAAGGTCTCGCTAAAGGGTTGAATCAAATTGATTTTGTCTCGGACAATGTTTTTGACTTGGTTGTATTTTCAATCAACCCGGATGAAACGCTTGAAAACGCGGCTGCCGCGAAAAAAGAATTTCTAAGCAAGTACACTGAAAGCCGGCACGCGCAGGGCGTTCACTTTCTCACGGGAAGCCAAACCGCGATTCAAACTCTGACGAAGAGCGTGGGCTTTAAATATGAAAAAGATCCCGTGTCGGGAGAGTATGTTCACTCTTCGATTTTGGTTTTCTTGAGCCCCGAAGGCAAAATCATGCGCTACATGAGCGGAATTGAATTTGACGCGCGCAGTATGAAGCTGGGTTTGGTGGAAGCCGCCAACGGCAAAGTCGGTTCTTTTTGGGATCAGATTCTTTTGATTTGTTATCATTACAATCCTGCCAACGGTAAGTACAGCATGGCAGTTGATCGGATTTTGCAGACAACGGGCATTTTAACGGCTCTGGGTTTGGCGTGGTTTGTTTTTAGTTGTTTGAGAGATGACCGCCGCAAGGCTGCCGTTTCTTAATCAGGCGCAAAAAGATTTTTAAACAAAATAAGGTATTGTCAGAATAACTATGATGGATTTTTTGCTTCAATATTTTCCGGAACAAGCGGGTCTTTTATCCGCCGAAGTCGACGCTATTTATATCTTTATGTTGGCGGTGAGTCTTTTTTTCACCGTTTTAGTCGTTGCTCTCTCGGTTATTTTTTCTATCCAATACCGCAAACGCAATGAAAAAATGCCGGAAGCCATTCACGGTAACTTAGTCTTAGAGCTAACCTGGACAGGAATTCCCCTTCTTCTGACGCTTTTTATGTTTGCTTGGGGCACGGCGGTTTATATCAAGCAAGTCCGTATTCCTGAAAACGCGAAAGAAATCTTTGTTGTCGGCAAACAATGGATGTGGAAAATTCAGCATGGTGAAGGTCCGCGCGAAATGAATGAATTGCATGTCCCCATCAATCAGCCGATCAAACTCACGATGACTTCGGAAGATGTGATTCACAGTTTTTATATTCCCGCGATGCGCATGAAGCAAGATACCGTCCCGGGCCGTTACAGCTTTATGTGGTTTCAGGCTACCAAGCCCGGTAAGTACCATATTTTTTGCGCGGAGTACTGCGGAACCAAACACTCCGGCATGATCGGCTCGCTTTACGCGATGGAGCCCGCGGATTATCAAAAGTGGCTTGATGAGCGGATTAAAAACCCGTTGGAGCCGGTTGCGAATCAACCCGCTTCCTCATCTTCAGTGGAAAGCCCGGTTGTTCATGGCGAAAAACTTTTTACTGAACTGAAATGTATTACTTGCCATAGCCAAACTTCCGGCGCGATGGGGCCTGATTTAGCGGGGCTTTTCGGCCGGGACGTAAAATTAGAAGATGGTCGCACGGTGCCGGCGGATGAAACTTATTTGCGCCACTCGATCATCAATCCGGCGGACGGAATCGTGCAAGGCTACAGCGCGTTGATGCCGACTTACAAAGGTCAGGTCAGCGAAGAACAGCTTTTAAGTTTAGTGGCTTATATTAAAAGTTTGCAAAGCAAAAAGAATTAATTTGTAAGCCTTGAGCTTGCAAAGATAGGTAACCATGGAATCGAAAAAGAATTATTTAACGAACGGACATACGGTCGGGTCTTGGCTTTTGACGATTGACCATAAACGCATCGGTATTTTGTACCTTTTGTCGGTCACCGCTTTTTTTATGCTGGGCGGATTCTTCGCTCTTTTGTTGCGTCTCGAGCTTTTAACGCCGCGCGGAGATTTGTTTACTTCAGACATTTACAACCGTATTTTCACCATGCACGGCGTCGCGATGGTGTTTTTCTTTATGATTCCCGCCATTCCGGCTGCCATCGGAAACTTTGTCTTGCCGATCATGGTTGGCGCGAAAGATTTGGCTTTCCCTCGCATCAACCTTTTGAGCTGGTATCTCTACATCATCGGCGCGGCTTTGGCCTTCGTCAGTATCGTGATGGGCGGTGTCGACACAGGCTGGACTTTTTATACGCCCTACAGCAGTACTTACTCCACTTCGGCGGTCACTTCCGCGGCACTGGGCGTCTTTATCGCGGGATTTTCATCCATTTTGACGGGGCTTAACTTTATCGTCACGGTTCATAAAATGCGCGCGCCGGGAATGACTTGGTTCCGCCTGCCACTTTTCGTTTGGGCGCATTACGCGACCTCACTTATCATGATTTTGGGAACGCCAGTTATCGCGGTGACAGTTCTGCTTGTGTTTCTTGAGCGTGCTTTCGGCTTTGGCTTCTTTGACCCTCGGCTCGGCGGTGATCCGGTTCTTTTCCAACATTTATTTTGGTTTTATTCGCATCCCGCGGTTTACATCATGATTCTGCCTTCGATGGGAGTGATCAGTGAACTGGTAGCGGCCTTTACTAAAAAACGCCCTTTTGGTTATGAGTTTATCGCGGGTTCTTCCCTTGCCATCGCGCTTCTCGGGTTTTTCGTTTGGGGCCATCACATGTTTGTCTCAAGCCAATCCATGTACGCGGGCATTGTTTTCTCCATTATCACTTTTTTGGTCGGAGTTCCTTCTGCCGTTAAAATTTTCAACTGGCTGGCGACTTTTTACAAAGGTTCGATCACTTTTGAAACGCCGATGATTTATGTTCTCGGTTTTTTCGGACTTTTTATGGTCGGCGGATTAACAGGATTGTTCCTGGCGATTATGGCAATCGACGTTCACGTCCATGACACTTATTTCGTTGTAGCTCACTTTCACTACATCATGGTCGGCGGAACAGTCATGGGTTACTTGGGCGGTCTGCATTATTGGTGGCCGAAAATGTCGGGAAAAATGTACAACGAAGCTTTGGGACGCATCGCCGCGATCGGAATCTTTCTTGGTTTCAATCTCACTTTCTTTCCACAGTTTATCGCCGGTTATTTGGGAATGCCCCGCCGTTATCACATTTACGCGGAAGAATTCCAAATTTTTAATATTCTTTCCACCGGCGGCGCGATGGTGCTGGGGCTTTCATTCATCATTCCGATTTTCAATATGCTTTGGTCTCTCAAATTCGGCAAAGATGCTCCGGCCAATCCCTGGAATGCCAAGGGCTTGGAATGGACTATTCCTTCACCGCCGACCACGCATAACTTTGAGACAACTCCGATTGTGACGGAAGAAGCTTATGCTTACGCTCCGCACGATAAGGGAGGCCACTGATGAGTACAGCTAATACAAAAAAATTCGAGCCGCTCCAGCATCATTTCGCAAATCTGAACCAGCAGTATGAGTGCGCTTCGCTTGGAATGTGGCTTTTTCTCGTCACCGAAATTCTATTTTTCGGCGGCATCTTTTTGGCTTATACCATTTACCGCGAAATGTATCCGGACGCTTTTGCCGCGGGAAGCCATCATTTAAGTATTTTGCTGGGCTGTATCAATACCGCGGTGCTAATTTCAAGTTCATTCACGATGGTGATGGCCGTTCACACGGCGCGGCTCGGAAAAAAACATGCCACGACTTGGTTTTTACTTTTAACTTTGATCTTGGGCTGCGTTTTCTTGGGAATTAAGGCCGTCGAGTATACCGAGAAATTCACACATCACCTGGTCCCCAACAATACCTTCCACTTTGAAGGGTTTGATGGTCCCGGTATCCGTATTTTTTATTCGATTTACTTTGCTTTAACCGGATTGCACGCTTTGCATATGGTCATCGGCGCGGTGATCCTCGTCATTATCATGATCCAAAACATGCAGGGCCGCTTCAGCGCGGAATACAACTCACCGATTGATATGTTCGGTCTTTACTGGCATTTCGTGGATATTGTTTGGATTTTTCTTTTTCCTCTGCTTTATTTGCTCGGGAGACACGCATGAGCGCTCATTCACACGACAGTCAGCATCACGGCGGAATCGGTATTTATGTCATTATTCTCACCGCTTTATTGGTTCTGACCGCGGTTACGGTCTGGGCGGCATTCATTGATTTCGGTCGTTTTAACACGGTTATCGCGCTTGCCATCGCTTTCTTCAAGGCAACGCTTGTTATGCTCTTTTTTATGCATTTAAAGGGCTCTTCCGGCCTTTTAAAGCTGTTTGTCCTCAGTGCTTTCGCATTCCTCGCTGTCTTAATCGGTATGACCCTCAATGACTATGCCACACGCCATTGGGGCAGTCAGCTTGAAAAAGACTCTTGGATTACCCGTTCGCCGCATCATTATGCTGATGCCCCCGCCTCTTCAGCGAACGCCGCTCAACACCATTAATTCACCGTCGTTCTTTACCGCTCAATAATTTTGAGTAAAATGTTGTTCTGAACTTTTATTTGGCATACTCCGTGTTATATTTATTTTCTAAGGAGGACTTTTTGCATGTTTGAAGACGAAGATGAAGACGATTTTGAAGAAATCGAAGATTTGGACGAAGACGATCTTGAAGATGAAGAAGATTTAGAAAAACTTGAAGATCATCTCGATGAAGAAGAAGACGCGGAAGAAGATGAGGCGCTTCAGGATGAAGACGCGCTTGCGGATGACCCTTGGGAAAAACAGGTCCGAATGAATAAAACGAAGGGCTCCCGAAAAGACAATCTGTGGTAATTCCCACAGCTCTCGTTTTTAAGCCCCGAACTTAGCGCAGAACCGCTTGAATCCAGGCGGAGATATCGCGAATTTCTTGCGGATGAATCGAGTGTGCCATGTTGTATTCATGCCATTCAACAGGGCAACCGCGCTTAAGAAGAAACTCTTTGGAAATACGCGCGCCTTCATAAGGAACCACTCCATCCTGCTTTCCATGCGCCATGAAAACCGGTGTTTTTGAATTCGCTTCATTCATTTCAGCCGTTGTTTTTTCAGCCAACGGCAAATACGCGGATAAAACCATAAGCCCGGCTAGTTTTTGCGGATAGCGCAATCCGGTAAAAAGAGTCATCGCTCCCCCTTGAGAAAATCCGGCAAGAATAATCCGATCGTCCGAAATGCCCTTTTTCTTTTCAGCTTCAATCAATTCAACGATTTGTTTTTGTGACCGCTTCATTCCCGCTTCGTCTTCTCCGGATAAGATGTTTTGTCCGGCAATGTCATACCAAGCCGGCATCACGTAACCTCCATTCACGGTAACGGGCATCGAAGGCGCGTGCGGAAAAATAAAACGAATTTTTAAATCTGTGGGCAGGCGCAACTCGGGAA
This sequence comes from Candidatus Multiplicimicrobium inquinatum, assembly GCA_002344825.1. GTDB lineage: Bacteria > Omnitrophota > Omnitrophia > Omnitrophales > Aquincolibacteriaceae > Multiplicimicrobium > Multiplicimicrobium inquinatum. The sequence goes on from DDUN01000011.1 coordinate 35,933, forward strand.
CAATCGACTCAAAGTCATGACCATCTGCTCCCAGACCATGCAGCCAAATGACAGCCGCATCGGAAGTCTTTGAAGTTTCGAGAATAACGGAATCAAGCATCGTCAATAAACTCCTAAAATCTTATTTAAAAAGGTCCGACAAAAAGGCGTTCCCTTTTCAGGCATCTTTAAGGGTTTTGGAGACCATTTCATAAACATCGGGCGAACACTCTTTGCGGTTCAAAATCTTTTCAAGCGCAGTTTTCATCAAACCTTTGCGGGCGGGATCCAGTTTCTTGTAATGATTAAAAACCGGAATCATGCGCCCCGCGATTTGAGAATTAAACTCATCAATCGCGACTAATTGATCCGCAATCAACTGATAACCCTCTCCGTTTAAAGCGTGAAACCGGGGCAGGTTGCGCGCAAACACGCCGTAAAGCGAACGGATCATATTCGGGTTCTTAGTCTGATAACACTCATGCTTGGCAAGATTGCGGACACGGTCAATCACTTGTTCTTCTTTGGAGCCGGCCTGAACAATCAGCCATTTATTGATCACTAAAAATTCATGCTTCCACTTGGCGTAGAAACGATTCAGTGCTTCCTCTTTTTGAGGCGCGCGGGAATTCACCAAAATACTAAGCGAAGCGATTTCATCCGTCATGTTGGTTGCGGTTTGAAATTGCTTCCATGCGAGCTCATACGCCGAAGCTTTTTCGAGCTGAACCAAAGCCGCCAAAGCACGGTTTTTTAAAGCTCTTTCACCCATGGCCTGCGAAGTGATTTCATATTTTCCGGATTTGGCATTTTGATCATGTAAAGCCAGCCACGCGGCTTCATTTTTTGAAGCTAAATCCGTCAGCAAACTTTCACGCGCTTTAAAAACAGCGTCAAAATCACATACGCTCATCTTTTCAACCAATCCCGAAAGACTGGGTAAAAGTAAAGCTTCCGCTTTAAAAGCGGCGCGCGGTTTTATATCGCAAAGCAGTTTAGAAAACGCCTCAAAGAAAACAGATTCAACCGCAAAAGATTGCCCTTTTTGCACGGCTTCAATGCGCCTAAAAAGCACCATTTCCGCCAAACGCTGTCCGGCATCGTAACGCGTAAAATCATCGGTATCGTAAGCCATTAAATGCGCTAAATCTTCTTCCGAATACGGATAGTCTAAATGAACGGGCGCGGAAAAATCCCGCAACAACGACGGAATAGGTTTGGCGGTAATATTTGGAAATTCAAAACGATGCTTCCAATCTTTAATTTCGCAAACTTGCGTCGTTAAAATTTCTTTGCCGGAGGAATCAAGCAAACCCAAGCTTAACGGCATCACAAATGGCTTCGGCTTCTCCAGCTTCACATTCGGCGCCACAGACTGCTCAACTTCAAGCGCGTAACTTTTTTTTGACGCATCATAAATACCGCGGACTTTGAGCGTCGGAGTTCCGGCTTGCTCATACCAGCTATTTTTAAAAGCGGATAAATTTTTACCCGAAGCCAATTCCATGGCGTTCACAAAGTCATCGGTCGTCACGGCTTGACCGTCATAAAGTTCAAAGTACTTGGTGATGCCTTTTTTGAAATTATCACTTCCGATAAAAGTTTGTATCATGCGGATTACTTCCGCACCCTTGTTGTAAACCGTGGCGGTATAGAAATTACGGATTTGTATATACGATTGCGGACGAATCGGATGCGCGTTGGGGCCGCCGTCTTCGGGAAATTGATGGTCGCGCAAGACGCGCACATCGGAAATACGCTTAACCGAACGATCATTCATATCGGATGAAAACTCTTCGTCGCGAAAAACGGTCAAACCTTCTTTTAAAGTCAGCTGGAACCAATCGCGGCAAGTCACCCGGTTTCCGGTCCAATTGTGAAAATATTCGTGGCCAATCACACCCTGGATATTCTGATAATCCATGTCGGTCGCAGTTTCAGGTTTCGCCAAAACATACTGGGAATTAAAAATATTCAGCCCTTTATTT
>DDUN01000032.1 GCA_002344825.1 Candidatus Multiplicimicrobium inquinatum
CAAGTCTTTGCAATGCCCAACAGGGGAATTTTGGAGAGTTCGGTTGCAAGCAACTTTGTTATCAATGCAAGCTCGTAAATATAATAAGCGCAAAGGAGTTAGGACTGATTTGAATTTTCGCGGAAACATGGCGCACGCTTATTTTGGACTGTCTCACGAAGTATGCAAAAGGCTGGAAAACATGATAGAAAAGACGAGAAAAAATCGTTCTCATATTTCTCGAGAAGCTCTTGACGCGTATTTTTTAGAGGTCAATAAAGCACCGTTAAGAGTGCATGGATCTTGTGAGAAAGACCCGATAATCGGGCTAAAACATATTCCGTTAACAATTCGTAAAGATCAGAGTGAGTGGATGAGACTTATGTCTGAAAAAACAGGAAAAAAAATGAGCAGATTGGGACGTGAAGCTATCGAGTTCTATTTGACTCAAAATGGCTTTTAGTGTGCAAGAATTGCCATTTAGCGATGTAATAGAGTAAAAGCTTCGCAGGGAAAGCTCTAAAACAGAAAAAAGCAATTGGGGCTGTTTATATTTGGTTGGAGTAATAGCATTTTTTATTCTCTATCTCAATTGTTCTTTCCAAGTATCTATACTGGGGGAGTACCTTCATCCGAATCATGAAAAGATCATTTTACACGGGTCTGATCATATGGGTTTCTACAAAGCATTTTAGAGTGAAGCGGGAATAGATCGGATATGTGACATAAATTAATCATAGATGTTTACAAGCAGAAAATGACGTGCTATATTTCATACAACGAAATATTCGTATAACAAAATTATGGAAGAGAGGGATTTGTGAAAATGCTTACCCTTGACGCTTTCGGAGACCGGATGATTGAACTTTTCCCGAAACTGATGCGGGAGATCTCGCAGTATGAGACTAATTCTTTAACCGAAGGAGTCATCACCGTTCCGCAAGTCTGGGTTCTCGATTTTCTGAAAGACCGGAAGACAGCGCAGATGAACGAACTTGCGGAGTATATGAAGCTCAAGTTTTCGTCCGCCACAGGCCTTATCGACCGCATGGTCAAGCACCAGCTTGTAAAGCGCGTGCGGAGCGAAGCCGACCGGCGGGTCGTGCTAATATCCATTACTTCCAAAGGTGAGAAAATTTTGCGGGAAATATACAAGCAAAAGCGCAAGGGGATTATGCAATTGTTCGGCAGATTAGGTCCCGAAGACCGCATGCAGTATATGGAACTCATCGAAAAGCTTGTCAAAGATCTTTCCTCCACATCTTTTCAGGAAAACCGTTATGCCGACCGTCATCATTGAAGGCCCACGGTTAAGCCCTGAAAATAAGAAGGACTTGGTCCAGAAACTGACCCCGATTGTGGCCTATGTTTATGACTGGAAAGTTGAAGATGTAATCGTGATCATCCGTGAGAATGAGGATGAAAATGTGGCTCGCGGAGGCATTTTATTATCGGAACGAAAGGGGCGCGTAAGCGGCCAATCATGAAAGCAATGATAGATAACCGAGCGAAATCTATTTGGAAAAACTGTTTGAAAAAGCTGAGCCGCATTTTTTTAGCCTTGTCATGTCTAAGTATTGGCGGCTTTTTTTCAGGGAGCGAAGTTTTTTCCCAAAACACCGCTTTGCCTGGACCAGTAAGCGAAAATGTGAAGGCAATCCAAACTGTTGAGAAAAATGAAAGACCGTCCTTGACGCTTGAAGAGTCTTTTCAGCTTGCTCTCAAAAATCATGAAGAGATTCAAATCGCTGTCTTTAGCGAAAAGGAGCAGGGGCTTTTGCCGTGGCGCGCTTTTTCCGCAATTTTGCCTAGCGTGACGGGAGATGCCGGGGTTACCTATCCAAAAGAGCAGATTGCATTTCAGGATTCCGTTATCGTAGCAGACCCGCTCAAGGAAGCAAGCATCACGGTCAGGCAGCCTCTTTTCAACGGCCAGACGCTACCTGCCTACATAAGCGCAAGAAACCTTTCGGATGCCTCATCTGAGAGCAAATATTTCGAAATCCGCCGCGTCCTCTTTAATGTAGCGCAGGCCTATTTTTCGCTTCTGCAAAATCAAAAGCTTGTTGACGTTGCCGAGGAATCTCTGAGGCTGGCACAGGAGCAGCTAAGGATTTTGTCCGAACGTTACGAGGCAGGACAAGCACCCAAAAATGATTTTCTGCGTGCCCAGGTTGAAGTGAGCCGTGCCGAGAGGACTTTGACGGAAAGCCGTAATAACCGTGAACTTGCGGGCAGTACTTTGGCCAGCTTTATTGGTATGCCGGTCCCGGAAATCAAAGAGGCCCGCTTGGCTGAACCTGAATCTGATCCAACCGTCAGACTCGAAGAAAATGATGAGCTTCAAAAATATATCGAGATTGCCGGAAACCATCGCAATGATCTCATGAGTTTAAAAGAGCAAGTCGATGCCAAAAAATGGGAAGTCCGGCAGAAATGGGCTGCGTTTCTTCCTAATGCGGAGTTGATATTTGAACAATCCTGGCTCGAACCCGAGAGTTTTTCGCGGCAGAACAATTTCTGGACAGCCGGATTTCAGTTTACATTTCCTTTTTTTGACAAAGGAGAGCGAGTACTCAATGTGAGTGAGCAAAGATACGAACTCAAACAGCTTCGGCTCCGTCTTGAAAGGCTCCGGAAGGATATCGCGCTTCAAGTTGAAGAGGCCTGGCGCTCGGCCCAAACTACCAAAGTCAATCTGAACGCGGTTCTCAAAGAAAAAGAGCTTTCCCAGGAAAATTACGATGTGATTCTCAGCCGATATGAATCCGGACAAGCCTCCAGCCTTGATGTGATTGATGCTTTTGCGGAGCTCACCAATGCAAAAACCAGCGCCGTAACAGAACAATATGCTTATCAGCTTTCTCTTCTTAACCTTTTGAAGCAGGCCGGGCTGTTCGGGCAGTCTTACGTAGAGCCGCAAAAAAAATGAGGAGTCTTTTTGTGAAAAGAAAGTTTAAAAATCAAACAAATGTTTTTATTTTGATTTTTCCGTTGCTGTGTTTAGTTTTGGCTTCCGGATGCGGTAAACACGATGAGAAAAGGCCGCCAAGTGTGCCTGTCGATGCGATTGAAGTGCGGCCGGAAAAGCTGGAACATGTTTTAAAAGTTGTCGGCAATATCAAGGCGCAGGACGGAGCAACTTTGTATTCTAAGGTAACCGGAAAGCTGATCAAGTATACGGTGAAAGAAGGGCAGGCGGTAAAAAAAGACGAGACTGTCGCTTTGCTCGACCGTGACGAAGTCGGATTCAAATACCAGGAGGCTTCGGTAAAAACGACGCTTGATGGGGTCGTGGGACGTACTTATTTGGATGCGGGTGCGGATATCCAGTTGAATACGCCTGTAGCGCTTGTTGTGGATATGCGTCAAGTGCGTGTTTTGATACAGGCGCCCGAACAAGATTTGCCGGATGTGAAGGAAGACCAAACCGCCCATGTTTATGTGGATGCTTTTCCAAAAGATAGATTCGAAGGAAAAGTCATTAAAGTGAGTCCGATTGTGGATCTTCAGACCCGGACAGCGCCGATTGAAATCGAGGTTCCTAACCCTGACTACCGGTTGAAACCCGGAATGTTTGCACGTGTCGAACTCGTCACGCGTGTTTTCGAGAATGCCGTGATGATCCCTGAAGAGGCCATTGCTTACGCGAGCGGCAAACCCTTTATTTTTGTTGTCAAAGACGGTAAAGCACAAAGGCGGAGTATTGAGACCGGCATGCGGCAAATCGGAAGAGTTCAAATTACCAAAGGGCTCGAGGGCGGCGAAGTTGTGGTGACAGCCGGTCACCTGAAGATCCGCGACGGCTCCGAAGTTACGATTGCTAAGGAGCAAACCAAGTCTGCGTAGCTTAAACTTTATTTTTATAAACGACGCCATGGATAAATTAAGGGAAATACATGTTATCGAAATTCTTTCTTGACCGGCCGGTTTTCGCGTGGGTGATTGCCATCATTTTGATGGTCTTGGGCTTACTGGCTATTTACCAGCTTCCGATATCGCAATATCCCCCTATTGCCCCGCCTTCTATTGCCATCACGAGTTTCTATCCGGGCGCGTCAGCCGAAACCGTGGAAAATACCGTAACCCAGATCATCGAACAAAAAATGACCGGCTTCGAAGAGATGCTATACATGTCTGCGACAAGCGATTCGGCTGGCGCTTCGCGCATAGAACTCACGTTCAAGCCCGGAACAGATCCTGATTTGGCCTGGGCCAAAGTGCAGAATAAACTCCAATTAGCCATGGCCAGCCTTCCCGAAGTGGTGCAGCGTTCGGGAGTGACGGTAAGCAAATCGACGAGGAATTATCTCATCATTATCGGCCTTGTCTCCGAGGACGGCAGTATGGACGACCATGCGCTGCGGGATTATGCCCAATCGAATCTTGAGAAGGTGCTGGCGCGTGTTCCGGGAGTCGGAGAGGTCGAGACTTTCGGGACCCAGTATGCGATGCGCGTTTGGATCAATCCCGATAAGCTGATTGAATACGGCCTCACGGTTCAAGACGTTGTCCAGGCTTTGGATGCCTATAACGTCGAGGTATCCGCCGGTCAGTTCGGAGGACTTCCGGCCGTTGAAGGCCAGCGGCTTAACGTTTCCATCATTATTCAAAATTTGCTGCAAACCCCCGAGGAATTTGCCTCTATTCCGGTCCGAGCCAATACGGACGGATCGATTATCCGCATCAAGGATATTGGCGGAACCGAACTCGGCACCGAGTTCTACGATATCGTCAATGTATATAACGGCAAACCGGCTGCCGCTATGGCGATAAGACAGGCTCCCGGCGCAAACGCGCTCGATACAGCGGAAGCGGTCAAGGCGAAACTCGAAGAGATGAGCCGGTATTTTCCGCATGGCATGAAGGTAGTTTATCCTTATGACACAACTCCCTTTGTTGAGGTGGCGATTCATGAGGTTGTCAAAACTCTCTTCGAGGCCATCGTGCTGGTGTTCCTTGTCATGTATCTGTTTATGGGAAATATCCGGGCAACATTGATTCCCACGATTGCCGTGCCGGTCGTTCTTTTGGGCACTTTCGCCGTACTTGGATTCTTCGGGTTTTCGATCAACATGCTGACCATGTTTGCCATGGTCTTGGCGATCGGCTTGCTAGTGGATGACGCAATCGTGGTGGTTGAAAACGTGGAGCGCCTGATGTCGGAGGAAGGTCTTTCGCCGCGGGATGCCACCGCCAAATCAATGGACCAGATCACAAGCGCCTTGATCGGTATCGGCTTGGTGCTTTCCGCTGTTTTTGGCCCTATGGCCTTTTTCCCGGGTTCAACGGGGGTTATCTACCGCCAATTTTCCGTGACGATTATTGCTTCGATGATGCTTTCGGTGGTGGTCGCCTTGATTCTGACGCCGGTGCTCTGCGCAGCGCTGCTGAGACCGGTGCCAAAAGGGCATGAACCGGCAGAAAATGCAGTTTGGTTCCTGCGTCCTTTTTTTCTGAAATTCGACCGCTTTTTCTTCCGGATTCGTGAACGCTACATCGCGATTGTAGGCCACTCCTTGGCACATAAACGGCGTTATATCGTTTTGTACACCGCCATCTTGGGAGTGATCGCATTCATGTTTTTCCGTCTCCCCACGGGCTATTTACCGGACGAGGACCAGGGAATCCTGCTTGCGCAGGTTATGATGCCGACCGGCTCGACTTTGGAGCAAACGAAAGCGGTTACGGACCGGGTCCAACAGCATTTTGAGCAAAACGAAAAAGATGCCGTGGAATCTTCTATGGCAATAGTGGGTAACGGTTTTTCGGGTAGAGGGCAGAATAACGCGATGGTCTTTGTCAAACTCAGGGACTGGAAAGAGCGCGGGCGCAAAGAATTATCGGCAAAGGCCGTGGCGGGAAGAGCAATGGGAGCATTTTCAGCGATTCGCGAGGCCATCGCTTTTGTTTTTCCTCCGCCTGCCGTTCTTGAACTGGGCTTTGGCCGAGGCTTTGACTTCCAGCTAATCGACAGAGGCGGATTGGGACATGAGGCTTTGATGAATGCCCGGAATCAACTGCTCGGCATGGCAGCTCAAGATACGCGGCTTACGAAAGTGCGCCCTAACGGCATGGAGGATGTCCCTCAATTTCGAATCGATGTGGATTGGGAAAAAGCAGGCACGCTGGGGATTCCGATCACTTCGATCCATAGCACGCTCTCAGCAGCTTTCGGCGGGGCCTATGTCAATGATTTCATCCAAGGCGGGCGCGTGAAACGCGTGTACATTCAAGCGGATACTCCCTACCGCATGCTGCCGGATGATCTCGAAAGAATTTATGTTCGCAACATTTCAGGGCAGATGGTTCCCTTTGCATCCTTTGCATCGACCCGCTGGGCCTCGGGATCTCCGCGCCTCGAACGCTTCAACGGATTTTCATCCATGAACATCTGGGGAGAACCCGCGCCCGGCAAAAGTTCCGGCGAGGCGATGCAGGCCATGGAAGAACTTTCGGGAAAACTGCCCAAAGGATTCGGCTATGATTGGGCGGGTCTGTCGTATCAGGAAAGGATGTCCACGGCCCAGGGGCCGATTCTTTACGCATTTTCCATTCTCGTGATCTTCCTTTGCGTCGCGGCCTTATATGAGAGTTGGAGTATTCCGTTTGTGAATCTCCTGATGCTGCCGCTCGGAGTATTCGGCGCTTTATTTGCGACTTCCCTGAGAGGCCTGACTAACGACGTTTACTTCCAGATCGGTTTTCTCACGACAATGGGACTTTCTACGAAAAACGCCATTCTTATCATTCAGTTCATCAAAGAGCAGATGCAGCAGGGGCTCGGCCTGGTGGAGGCGACTCTTGCTGCGGTAAAGATCCGCTTCCGTCCGGTTATCATGACATCTCTCGCGTTTTTCTTTGGAACGCTGCCTCTTGCGCTTGCTTCCGGGGCAGGTGCGGGCGCAATGAATGCAATTGGGACTGCCGTCACGGGCGGGATGATTTCTGCTACTTTTATCGACCTCATTTTTATTCCTTTGTTCTTTGTCGTTATATCCCGTTTCTTTGAGCGCAAAACAAAAAACACTCAGACCAGCGGTGAAGGAACAAATTAAGTCATGAAAGCCAGATATTCCAAGGCGCATGATTTTCAGGTGTTTGAAGAAAACTTGACGTTTTTCATGCGTTATTTGTTGGGGCGCTGGTTGAAACTACTGGCAAACTATAAGATTAACCTTGCCCAGTATTTTATTCTCTCCAAATTGAGTCATGCCGCCTCACTGCCCATGTTCTCCTTTGTTAAGGATTATCCTCATTCCAAACCTTCGTTCACAAATAACATTGACCGGCTTGTTTTACGGGGGCTTGTGACGCGTATGAAGGGAACCGAGGATAGACGGACGGTTTTGGTTTCCATTACGGCGAGTGGAAAAAAGTTTATGAACAACCTTCAAAGAACGCGGCTCAAATTCTTGCAAAGCTACTTTAATCGTCTGCCGCCGGACAAGCGGCATGCTTTGGCTGAACTTTTAGCGGCCCTCCGGCCGGTTCATGAAGAATCAAGCGCAGGAATAAGTAGTAAGAATATTCTGAAAAAATAAACTTATGATTACATGGATCGGTCTTTGCGCCGGGGAAATTTGGAATTGTTTGGACATGCACGATGGTAAAGCAGAATTTCATATTCTGTTTTCGAAAATCAACGCGCCAAAGGAAACCATTTTGATGGCAATGGGATGGCTTGCCAGAGAAGGCCACATTATCATTGACGGGTCTTTTCCTTCAGGCGCGATCAAACTTCGAGTTGTTTGAGACTGTGAAGGAGAAAAATCATGGAACAAACAAGAAATTAATATACTCCCGGCGTCTGCAATATCGGCCCGGCGGAAATTAAGAAACGCAAACAAGCGGGAAGTTATAAATTTCTCGAAAGAGTATGACCGGCGAGTTGTTCGGTTCGAAGTGACACCAAGAGCGAGGCACCTTCCCCTACCGATTCAGCGCAAACAAGATTTTTGCTTAGAAATATCTTTAGCGAACTGCCGAACCACATTCAAAAAAGGATGCTATTTTTTTCTCGGCAAGCCGAGTCTTCTTTTTTTCAAGCTCAACAAAGATGAAAAGGATTTCTGTTTTAAACACGACGTTCCGAAATAATGAAAATATTGCACTTAACGAATCATCTTAATTCAGGCGGGATTAGCTCGTATGTTTATGTGCTTGCATGCGAGATGAAACGTCGGGGACATCAATCGGCCGTTTTAACAAGTGAAGGGGCATTGGTAGGGCGCTTTCAGGAAGCGGGTATCTCAGTCTATTCGTTGCTTCCTCGCACAAAAAGCGAAATAGATCCACGGCTCTATTTCGTATTGCCGCGAATCCTTCAGATGATCGGGCAAGGCCAATATGATCTTTTGCATGCGCATACTCGCGTGGGGCAAGTGCTGGCTTCTTGGATCAAAGTATTTACAGGGATTCCTTATGTAACGACAGCGCATGGTTTCTATAAAAATCGTCTCGGTCGGAAAATCCATCCCGCATGGGGCGATCATGTAATTGCTATAAGTAATGACGTCCAAGATCACCTTATCGAGGACTTTAACCTGCCCCATAAGAATGTCACAGTCGTATTTAACGGGGTTGATATCGAAAGTCTCCAGCATCAGAAACAATTAAAAAATCGCACCGAAATCCTCAAATCGTTTGGGATTTCCGTATCGAACCCGATTGTTGTTAGTTCCGTTGCCCGAATCGTGCCTGCCAAAGGGCACGAAGTATTGTTGCACGCCATTGCCCGTTTGATTCCAAAATATCCAGAACTGCATTTGATTCTTACGGGGCAAGGTGCCCATGAAACGAATGTCCGTAAAGTAGCCAATGAACTTCGCCTCAATAGTAACATTACGTTCACAGGCCCTTTAGAGGACATTACGAAAACGCTTGCCGTCACGGATATATTCGTGGCTTCGGTCCTTTGGGACGAGGCTTTCGGCCTTTCGATAGCAGAAGCAATGGCCTTGAAGATACCGGTGGTAACTTCTTCGTCGTGGAGCTTACGAGATGTGTACAAGGATCATGAAAGTGTGCTTGTTGTTCCTCCGGGTAATGTTTCTGCTTTAGAGAAGGCGTTGGATGAACTTATTTCAAATCGAAATTTTGGGCGTTCTCTAACGGAAATCGCTTACGGCATTTTGAAAAATAAATTCTCAGCTCAATTAATGGGAGAAAGTATCGAGAAGATATATAAGCGAGTGTTTTATAAATGAGGGCAAGAAGATGATTTTGAAAAAAACAGATCGAAATTAATATTACCACCTACTCGTAATACTTTAGCTTCTTCGGTAATCATTCCATTTGTTTATTTCTAGGCCTGCCGGTCTGCATTCCATCTTACTCGGGGTTGAATCATGAGTCGAATCAGAAAATACTTGTCGGAAATATTTCTAATCTTATTTCTTCTGCCAGGATGTGCGAGTACGCGGCATGCCGTGCCGATTGATCTTACAATGCAAGCTTCAGTACTCGGAATGCAAGACATCAGGGCAATCGGGGGCGTTCCAAGCGAGTATCTCATTCAAGATATAGTCCAATTAATGGAGCAGGAAGAACAACAGCATGATTCTTGGTTTTTTAACTCTGATCGCACATATGAAATGCTGGCTATTTCAGGCGGTGGTGATAAAGGGGCTTACGGCGCGGGGTTGTTAAATGGATGGACGCAGGCGGGAACACGTCCGTCGTTTAAGATCGTAACCGGTATTAGCACGGGGGCGATTATTGCACCGTTTGCTTTTGTTGGGAGCGTTTATGATATGAGGCTCAGAGAATTTTATACTAAATACTCCACAAAGGACATTATTAAGAAACGGTTCTTGAGAAATGCTTTAGCGACAGCGAATCCGTTTAAAGACCTCATCGAACAAAATATTGATGATGACTTAATCAAGAAAGTCGCTCTGGAATATCGGAAGGGACGAAGACTGTATATCGGAACGACGAATTTGGATATCCAAAGGCTTGTGATTTGGGATATGGGGAAGATTGCTTCTTTGGAAACGCCTCAGGCGATGGATTTATTTCGAAAAATTATTCTTGCTTCCGCATCCATCCCCGTTGTATTTCCACCGGTTATTTTAAAAGTGCAAGCTGGAGATAAAAGCTATGATGAAATGCATGTTGACGGGGGTGTCACAAAGCAGGTGTTTTTTATCCATGAAATTGTACAAGGAGTTGAAATCGCGGCAAAGAAAAAGGGCGTGGATACTTCAAAGTTGCACTACAAAATTTATGTCATCCAAAATGGTTTCGTGAGTCCGGTATGGAAAGAAGTGCCCAACAAGCTTTCAGCGATTGCCGTAAGAACTATGGATACGATGACGGGCGCACAGAGTGTCGGTGATATTTATCAGCTATATGTTTTCACGCAACGGACGCATGGTGATTTTAATTTAGCATATATTCCAGAATCTCATCTTCCCGAAGGCCGGGAGCTTTTTGATCCTATTGCAATGAAAGCTCTTTTTGAGATCGGGTTTAATCAAGCTGTGCAAGGTTATGTTTGGAGGAAAACACCTCCGGGCCTAGAGGACTAATACGAAATCGCTGCCGCAGGGCTGGATGCTGCGGGCACTGAATGGCGGAATTATTTTATAAATAAAAAATTACGCTTTATCATTGAACAGGCATTAAGAATAATCGTGGTCTGCGAAGTGTGGTGTATTGCTAAGACATCTTCCGTTAACAATTAGTAAGGATCAGAGTGAATGAATAAGACTTACTGTCTGAAAAAATAGAGAAAAACTTATCAGATTGGGGGCTATCGAACTCTATCTAACCCAAAATGGCCTTTAGCATGCAGAAATTGCCATTTAACGACGTAATAGGAAAGGTTAGCAGAAAAGCTCAAATGGGGCGTTAAATGCAGAAAAAAGGCAATTTAGGGCTATTTGTCGGCTGTGTATGTTTGGTTGGATTAATAGCATTATTTTCTATCCTCTATTTCCGTTCCACTCAGGTATCTGTCTCTGAAAAAGCTCCCTCATCAGAATCACAAAAAGAGACCTTTCAATACGAGTCTGATCATGTGGAAATTGATGACTCTGGGGGGACTACCAAGATTACCATCACTGGTACTCCGAAAAAACAAGGTGCGGTCTATCAATCTAAGGGTTGTATAGAGTTAAAGAGAAGCGCTTATGTCGCTTGTTACAACACGGAGACGAAAGTGGCAGATTGGACTGAGTACGCTTTAACACAACAAGATCTTCGCAATGATATTTCGCGGGACGATGATTTTAGGGCGGACCCTGATTTGCGGGCTGGTCAGAGATCGGAATTGGTTGATTATAGGGGAAGTGGCTATGATCGCGGACATTTAGTTCCCGCAGCTGACATGGCTAGGGGCAGAGTAGCAATGAGTGAAAGCTTTTTGCTTACAAATATGGGACCACAGGCACCAAGTGTAAATCGGGGCATTTGGAGTAAATTAGAAGCGCAGGTACGTGAATGGGCAAAAGAGGGGAAGAGTCTAAGAGTTATCACTGGGCCTTTATATTTTGGGAATGATTCCAATAGTGATGGAGTTCCAGAGATTTCTACAATTGGCCGAGGTAAGGTTTTTGTTCCCTCACATTATTTTAAAATCATATTGAAGATAGAAAACATTCCCCAAAATGATGATGTTATCGCATTTGCAGTTCCCAACTGGGAAGTTGATGGCGGGAAGCTGGAGAATTACCTGATTTCGGTGGATGACATTGAATCAATCACGGGATTAGATTTCCTCAAAGACTTGGATGATTCGATCGAAGTTCCTTTGGAAATTAAAAAACAAACAGGATTAGATTCCTTTTAAAGCGGAAGAAATATGCAGAATCATGGAGATCAGATAAAGAAAATCCGGAAGGAAAAGGGAGTTACCCTAATTGAACTCGCTGCAAGAATGGGAGTCTCGCAAGCTTATTTAGTTCGTATCGAAAGAAATGAAGTTCAACCAACAGAAGAGCAGGTGGAAGTGATTCATGCGTTTCTGGATGAGAAGTTATGATTGATGAAAGATTAAATTTGAAGGCCGAATCATACTATGTTGACCGGTATGATTTAGGAACTATCCAAGAATGCTTGTCGCGCATCAAAGCTTTCGAAACGATCCCATTAGAAAAGATACGATTAAGCAATGAAAAGCTTTCTGATGAAGAGAAAACAAAATGTGTTGCTCAGGTTTTAGAATTAAATCTATACGCTATCAAGGGAGAGCGATATTGCAATAAAACTCAGACCGTCCGTGCGTGGATGGATAAGGATCGAAAACGGGACGAGGTTTATCAGAGCGTTACTGCTCCCTCCGAAATGCAATGTGATGAATGCTCCGGCAATATGCGTGTAATTTTAAAACAGCTTTATGAGAAGTCGGAGTCTTCTCTGCGAGTGCTTTTCATGCTCGAATGCGGGAGGTGCAAAAAGAGGAAGGGTGTTTTTGATAACGGAGAAAAGTTCGCAGCCACACCGGAGCATTGCCCGCGGTGCAGTCAAATTATCAAATGTGATTGTACGGAGGATGGGAGAAATCTTATCTGGTCTAAAAAATGTTCGGCGTGTGGTTTCGAGGAGACAGAGATTGATGATTTTGAAAAAAGTAAGGCTGATCGTGTAAATCGTGAATTGGAAGAGGCTCGTCTTTTAAAAGAATATCGCAGTCGGTTTTGTTTTAGTGCCGAAGAAGGCTCCGAGTATGTCATTAGCAAAAGCAATTTCGAGCAGCTGGGAGAGATGCTTAAAAAAGCCGAATTAAGGCAGAATGACCTTGACTATAAGCGAGCTGAAAATTTGGATCGGTGGAATGTGGCAGAGCTCGAAAGTCGTCTCCTTGATGTATTGGGCAAAGAAAAGTATTCCAAGCTTATTTTTGATAAGCCTGAGATGGATAGATTTGTAATTGTCCCTTTTTGTGTGCAGGATGGTGATACTAAAAGGAACGAAAGAAGCAGTATCCAGAAATTGCGTAAGTTGATCCAGAAAACCTTAGAGGGCTCTAATTGGCGTCTTATGAGTGATGGAATTTTTTATCGGTTAGGGGTTTTGTCGGGTCGCTTAAAGGGGTATGAGAGGGAAGAGGATATGGTGGGACTTGTAAAAGATGAGAGTGCCAAGCGTGGTGCGGGGCAATAATATAGATAGTGATGTTTTTAATTACCTGTTTTTAATTTTCATAGTTCTTTTTATTTTTATTAATCGAGAGATCTCTACAGAGATAAAGATTTGAATTTCCCGAAGCTAAAAAATTTTAACTTTGGTAAAGGGGAGGGGGAGGGATTAAATCGCCCTAGTTTCGACTTCTTTCAGCAGTTCCCACTTCGACATGCCGAAGCTCTTGGCTATGAGGGCAATTTTGTGCAGAGTAACCGAAGCTTCACCTCGTTCAATGCGACCAGCGTAACTGCGGTCGATTCCAAGATGATCAGCATAAGATTCCTGAGTAAATCCTTTCTGCTCTCGTAGTTTTCTTACTACGAGCCCAAACTTTCGTTCTTCTTCTCCTACTGACTGGCGTCCCATTGGCGTATGCTCGGCCAATGTCGCCTATCTGTCCACGGACTATAATCCGTTGATGTAACGGTATTTTCCCGTTACATTTTTAAGACTTTAAATAACTCGAAAAGGTCTTATATGACGGAAGAATACAACCCCGAAAATTATAAAAAGAAAGCTTCGTTGCAGGATATCGCCGAGGCTGCTGGCGTTTCTAAAATGACGGTGAGCCGCTATCTGAATCCTCGGAAGAGGATGGAAGTGGCTCCAGTAAAAAGAGCGAAAATCGAGATGGCTATACAGAAGCTCGATTACACGCCCAACATATTTGCCAGAAAGCGTCGGGCTCTTCAGAAGTACAAGATCGGCATCCTGACATCTTTATCAAAGCACATCATGCAATCGGGTTATCACATGGGGCTTTTGGCTGGAATTCTAGACCGTGTTTTTCGTACGGGACACGAACTTGAGATTTTTCAGCTGTGGGAAGGGAAGTCCTATCGCAATCTTGAAGATGTCCTGAGTGAGCACGGAGTAGACGGGCTTCTCATAGTCACTTGGCGTATGGATTTGGAACTTATTGATTTGGTTGAAAAGACATCTCCAAAGCTTCCGTTGGTTATTTTTAACGATTACTACTCAAAGCTGAATAGCAACATTTTGTATGTGGACCCGCGCGAGGGGATGAAGCTGGCTGTTTCTTATCTGGCAGAGAAGGGATATAAAAAAATCGGATTTCTTACAAGACCTTCTGAAATTGTTTTTAAGGCGGACGGGAAAACAATCAAGCTTCCCTCAATTGACGGACGTGAAAAGCTCCAAGGGTTCCTTGATGCGATGAAGGACAAAAAGCTGGTCGTTCGCAAAGACTGGATTCGGGAATGCAATTCTTATAAAGATACCGACTGTTATAACTCGATGAGAGATTGGATCAAGCAGGGAAAGCTTCCACGCGCCATTATTTGTGCGAACGATGAAATGGCTCTTGGAGCGATGAAGGCTTTGAAAGAAGCAAAATTGTGGAGTCCCGAAAAGATAGCTTTGGTGGGCTATGACGATATTGAACGGGGGCGGGTGGTATCGCCCTCGCTTACGACCATCCGTCAGCCCCTCTATCAAATGGGGCAGGAAAGCGTGGATGTGCTTATTGAAAAAATAGAATTTCAAGATAAGGAGCCGGTTCAGAGGAAATATTCCCCTGAATTGATTGTTCGTCAGACGGCTTAGTTGAAACGCAACAGCGAAACCGGCAGAGATTACGCGATCCTGCGGCTTCCAAATTTCAAAATAACTTAGGGGGTACAATGCGGTGGAGACTACAGTAGTTCCGATAAAATCGGAAACCAAGCCTTATGGTGTGCTTCGATGTCCCAAGCCGGGATGTGGTAAAACGCTTTTTGAGATGGATAAGAGTTTCTGGATCAAAGAGCCGGAAGGTTCCCAGTGTCGAAAGTGTGAAGGGGAAACCGTTCAGCTCCTCTCTTATTACAACGAAAAGCAGATGGGGCAGTTGGTCATTCGATTTTGGTGTCCGGGTTGTCTGGAGGAGTTCGACCGAAGAATTCCTTCAATCCGGAAGTATTGCCACCACTGCAAGAGTTACATGCACCTCTTTTTTTATCTCTTCATAGGAATCTCGCATTTTTCAGCTCTTCCTGAGATTGAGTACGCGGAAACTCCCGCCTGACGCATTCAACAACCCCTGTTTAGTGTCCTTCCCTCGCCGGGTCCAGGCTTATAGCCTGTACCAACCGCCTGACCACGATCCCTCTTCATAAAATTGTTTCGGTATCGTGGTCAGGTGGCGGCTCGGGAAGGATGTCTGGGGTATGTTTGCGGCACCCTTAAAAATCTCGAAAATATTTTTTCTCCCTCTAAAAACCTTGACTAGGTTGGAACAGATAGGCTCTTTTTGCCCAATACCATGAAGATAAAAAAACAACAGCTAAGTCATAAACCTTGGTTGTTGCTAGGCCATAAAGCCTGTTTTTTGACGAGAGAGAGAAAGAGAGAGGGAGTTATGGAAGCAATTGAGTATGAGGAAAAACGTTCTTTGAATGCGTTTTTGAAAGTGTTCGTGAAAGGAATCCTTCAGCAAATTCTGATTCTTTTTGGAAGAGGTTTAAGTCTCGGATTCGTGCTTTTTTTAGCGCTGTCCACTTTGTCTCTTTTGAATCGCGGAATGGATTTTTTGGGGATTTCTTCGAATGGTAGCAAGTCGGGATCTGTGAAGCAGGCTCAAACTTTTCAGTCTCCGGTTTCCGTGTCAGCGTATCGTGTGAATCCTCAACCTTATAACAGCGGGGCTTATACCCGCTCGAATAAGACCCAGGACACCCGGGATGCGATCCGTGAATCGGGATATTTTGTTAGTTCAGTGGAAAGTTTTGTGCGTGCACTTTCCAGATTCTCGAAGTAAGCGAAAAAGGCAGGTAAGGGGCGTTTCGTGCCCCTTCCTGCGGCGAGTTCAATGTACGAGGAGCGTGACCGTTGGTGGAACAAGATGTGGAATTAACAAAGCAGGATTTAGAGGGCGATCCGCAAAAGCCGCTTGTGTTGACGCATAGAGATATTGCGGTTTTTAAATTAATTCATGAGCATCGGTTCAGTCCGTATAACCAGATTCGAATCGCTTTTTGGCGGGATCGTTCAAGAGAATCAAACTCCTGCTACGGACGGATAGAGCGGCTTGTGAAGGAAGGTTATTTAGAAAAAGATGTTTCTAAGCGCCGGTCTCTTCCAGTTTTTTTTATTACAGAGGTTGCGCTTAAGGAGCTTCGGTCGCGAGGCCTTGATTCGGATTTGGTCCTTTACAAGAAAACGGATGATTTCGACCGGAATGCAGATCACGATTTGAAGGTTCTCAGTTTGCGTCTGTTATTTGCATACATGGGACTCGATAACTGGCGCAGTGAAAGAGTGTTGAAAGAGCGGGATTCTAAACATCGAATTCCGGATGGTGTGCTGATAGTCAAAGGTTTCAAAATCGCAATAGAGATGGAAAATTACATGAAGAGTGCTCCTCGTTATGGGGAAATTTTCCAATACTACGGCGAGAACAAAGAGTATTCGCTAGTGTTCATGATTATGGATGAGGGGCTAAAAGATTGGCTTCTCAAAATGAACTATGACACGAAGCGGATTTGGTTTGCCGGGTATAACGATCTTTTCAAGCACGAGGGTGAGACGCTTTTCGAAAACCGGAACGCAAGTTTTCTTCTGAACCGGATTCTGTAGCGTGGAACCGGAACGTCATTCCGGAAACCGGGGAGGGCTCGCGCTCAAGATTCTTGAGCTGATATTCTTCCGGATTCCGCTCGCGCTTTCAGAACTTGCTGTGGCAGTTTTCTTTTGGACAAGTTCTTGGGCGGTTCGTGGAGGTCTTGGTTTTCTTCTGGTTGTGGCGTATGCCGCTGTTTTATTGGCAGGGCAATATGCCCAGCTTGAATCGTTTATTCCGTCTGATGTGAAGATAAAGGCCTTAGTTCTGTACGGCCTTTACGTTTTCCTGTCCTGGCCCCTCTTCTTGATTCTTGCTTATGTGAAGAAAAGGGAGAAAGCAAAGCTTTCTGACAAGGCGGGAAACTATCGTGAACCCGACCGACAAAGAATGAGGAGAAGGCGGTTTCTATCGAATTACAACCAGGTGTATCTGGGAGATAGTTTTCAGACACAAAAGCCCATCTTCCTGACGAACGAACAGCGATTGATGCATGCGGAAGTAGTTGGTTCGACGGGGACTGGAAAGACAGAGTCTGTACTGCTTACGCTTTTAGGGCACGATGTCGCGCATGGAAAAGGAGCTGTGATTATCGATGGGAAGGGCGACCTTGAGCTCTATGACCGTATTCTCTTTATCATCAAGCGCAACAAGCGGGAGGAAGACTTCCGGTTCTTCTCCCTTTCACATACGGATAAATCGAATAGTTATAATCCGCTGCTAAGAGGGAATGCGACAGAGCTAAAAGATAAGTTGATTGGCAGCATGCAGTGGAGTGAAGAGTTTTACAGGCGGATGGCGGAGCAGGCCGCGCTGTTGATTTTAAATGCGATCATAAGCAATCGAGACCGGGCCAGCTTTAAATCGTTGCACGGTTACATCACGGATCTTGGAGTTTTAAAAGCCTTGGCTGATAAAACAGCTGATCCGGAACTGAAGTCCGAACTTCAGAAAATGGTGAAGCAGTTTAAGAATAACTCAAAGTTCCTCTCAGGGCTAATAGCAGATCTTTATCTGATGTCTCATAGCGAGTTCTCGCATCTGGTGGATGTAGAGGAACCCGAGATCGATTTACTGGACGTCTATCGGAGTCAGAAGATTGTCTACTTCCAGCTCGATTTGCAAGGCTATGGTGATACTGCCAAACGACTAGGTCGGATGATTCTTCAGGATATACGGGCAGCATCCAGTTACATTCAATCCAATATTCGCGACAGCAATCGGAAATTCTTCCCGGTCTTCGTGGATGATGCTTCGAGCTTTCTTGAGCTTAACTTTATTGATTTCTTAAATAAGGCAAGGTCTGCCAAATTTGCCGTCATGCTTCTGCATCAATCTCTTGGAGACCTTGTGATTCGCAGGGATCTTGCTTTCCAGCAGCAAGTGCTAGAAAACACGAATATCAAAATCATTCTGCGGCAAGACGATCCCCAATCGGTCGAGAAATTTACAAAGGTCGGCGGTACTCGCAGAACCATGATTTCAACCTATCAAACCGAAGACAGGCTTCTCGGAAAAGGATTTACAGGAACGGGCTCTATCCGGGCGGGTCAGGAATTCAGAATCGACCCTGATTTGATCCGGGCATTAAAGCGAGGAGAAGCAGTTGTGATTTGGAAAAGCCCATCCTTTCATACCGATTACGTGAAGCTGGATTTCTTTGGGCATCCCGGCGTGAGTTATGTGGATATTGTCGAAAAACCATATCAAGCGGTAGGGAAGATAACGCAGCAAGCCAATACATCTTCGGATGACGATCTTGAAGTCATTCGGAACATTGAAAGGAGTAAGCGAATTTAGGAAGGCTTCATAAATAGTTCATAAAAATTCAAATTAGAAGACAGGGGAAGACTGCATGACTTGTGCGGTCTTCCCCTTTTCTTTTGCACATAGGAGGTGATTTGCACAAAAAAAAGAGCAGTAAAGCAGTCAGTTTCAAAATCAAACAAAAAACCAAACTAAGGAGAATCAAAATGGAAACAACAAATGACAAGACAATCTATGCGTTCAAAAAGAGTGAAACCGAGGAAGTCCGGCTGAACTTGCGGACTTACAAGGGGAAATCCTATCTGGACCTTCGGACGTTTTTTAAGTCTGGAGGAATGGATGCATTTAAGCCTACCCGGAAGGGTTTCATTCTGCCGGCGGAACTCGCACCTGAGCTTGAAAAAGCGTTTCAGGGTGTGTCGTTCAAAGCGGCAGGATCACTCGTTCAGACAGCATAATCCAGTCTGAACATAAAAAAAATAGCGAAAGCGGAGATGTGCGCCTCGGCGCCGTCTCCGCTTTTTGCTTTTAAAAGGAGAACTGCCATGAACCAAAAATATTTGAAGCGTATCGTTGCAAGTTTTGTTCGGGAAAAAGATGTGCCTTACATCGGGGATGCGGCGAAAGATCCTGAAGCTGTAGTGAAGCAGTTTAAGTATCTGGAAAGCAGGGACAGGGAAGAGTTTGTCACGCTGCACTTGGATAAGGGGAACCGGCCACTTTGCTGGGACCGGGTTTCGGTCGGAACACTGAGCGAAGCTCTAATTCATCCTCGTGAAGTGTTCAAGACAGCTCTTCTTTCTAGTGCTGCTGCGATCATTCTTATTCACAACCATCCCTCAGGGCGAGTGGAACCCTCGCCTGAAGATAGGAATATCACTTCCAAGCTTTTGGAGGCTGCAAAGATTCTGGATATCAAGGTTTTGGATCACCTGATTATCGGAGGTGATTCTTCGTATTTCTCATTCCGTGAGCACGGTCTGATTTAACTCAAAAAAAAATCAAAAAATAACAGGCAAGGCATCCCGCCTTGCCTTTTTCTTTTTAAAGGAGGGTTTCGAAATGGAAAACGTTGAAGAAAAGAAAATCGGAACATGCTTCGACTGCCGGGAAAAAGTGGAGGAAGACAAAGCCCGCTTTTTTAAAGAACAGGTGCTGTGCCCATCCTGCTGGGATCATGAAATCGGATATTGTGAATCCTGCAATGAACCGGTCCGCAGAGATGATCTTAAGGAAATTAAGGAGAAATGGTACTGCGAGAAATGCGTTGATGACAAATTCAGGCAATGTGCGAATTGCGATGAGTATGTCGCTCAAAACCTGGCGGTTTATTCCGAACTCAACGAAGCGGATTATTGCCAGAACTGCGCGGGAGATTGCCTCACTTATTGCACTTCCTGTGAGTATGAAGTCAATAACGACAGCTGCTGCCATGATGATTGTGGTGATCCTTATTGTGACAGTTGCTGGGATGACCGTAATCAGGAAGACGAAGATGATGAATCGGCGGATTATCTTCAGCATCACGAGCTTTCGGGCACGAGCTTTAAGGTTTGTACTTCACAAAGAAAGTTTGGAGTAGAAATCGAGGCGTGTCTGGAAGACAGGTCAGACCACTTACCAATGGATCAGGTGGGTAAGTGGAGCAGTCAGCATGATGGGTCGCTTGGTGATGGCGGACGAGAATATGCCAGCCCGATTTTACAAGGCGATGAAGGGTTTCAGGATATTGAGACATTTACAGCAGGTCTTAAATCCTGGGGCTACATCATCCGCCAGTGCTGCGGGTTGCATGTTCATATCGACGGACGTGATCTCGGTTTTGATGATATCCGTAAGGTGCTCAAAATCGTCCTGACGTATGAGCCCGTGATTTACGCCATGCTCCCGGAGGCCCGGTATACAGGAACATACTCTGTTCCTCTCAGCAGGTTTCCAAAGAGCCGGTTCCGGCGGAAGGTCAAAGATGAAAGCGATATGAAGTCAGTGTGGTATGGACCGCGTGAAGCGAATGTGAATTTAAAATCAAAGTACCATCACTCCCGCTATTACGGTGTGAACATCCACTCGTGGTTTTTCAGGCGTTCGATTGAGTTTCGTTATCACTCGGGCACTTTGAACCCTATCAAGATCACGAATTTCATCAAAATATGCCAGGCGCTTGTGGATAAAGCGCATGCGATCAAATCCGCAAAGGTCAGGAAGTTTGAAAACTTTCATGAACATTACGAAAGTTTTGTGACATTTCTTGATCTTCCTCCTGAGATTGCTCTCTATGTTAAGCAGCGGATTATGAAATTCCATCCTGATCGCTTCGCTCTTACGCCAGTCCTGGCTCAGTAACAACAACTCTAAACAAAATTCAAAATCAACAAAAACAACAGAAGGAGTATGTCTATGTGTGGAATTTTTGGGTTTGCCAAAAGTGAAAAGGTCCTGTCAGCGGTTGGGGAACATCAGCTTCGCGGGATCATTATGGATCTTGCGTGTCTCAATGAAACTCGTGGAAAAGATGGAACCGGGATTGCTCTGATATCAAAGTCCGAGCTGACAGTTTTGAAAGAAGCGAAGCCAGTGAGTGCGCTTATTAAAACTAAAAGGTTTCGAGAAATGATCCGCAGAATTAATTCCCGGACTTTGATTTGCTTGGGACACACCCGCCTTGCAACAGTCGGAAGCGTGCATAACAACCACTGTCATCCGTTTGTCTCAGATGATTTTGTGGGAGTCCATAACGGGCATTTTCTGAACCGGGAAGATCTCCTGAAGAAATATCAGAAGGAGGTTCAGACGCCGGTGGATAGCGAGGCGATTTTCCGAGTGCTGGACGGTGAGAATTCAATGCCAGGGGTTATTTCAAGACTGAAAGAGATGTCTGGAGATTTCGCTCTTGGTTTTGCCAATCTCGCTGATCCTTTCCGACTCTATCTTGTGCGTAACGATGAACGCCCGCTACATGTTGCATATGTGAAACGGCTTGAGGTGTTGTTCTGGGCAAGCGAGCAAAAGCATCTGGAATTTACGCTTGTCCGAAATGACCTCGATGCCAAGGTATATGAGCTTCAATCCGATCAGCTTTACTCAGCGGATGTGCGGCAGTTTAACGGTAAAAGCAATATGACCAAATTGCCCTGCAAGATTGATCCGCCGAAATGGGAGCGTTGGCATAGCGCAACTGAAGAAGACTTCCAGCCTGGTGATCAGCCGTACCTCTTTGATTTTGAAGAAATGAAAGACTTCGGATTATTGGAAGGCTCAGGAATTACGGAGCGTTCAAAAATTCCGTGCGGAGGATGCCAGCGGGAAGTGGAGGCGGGGAAGCTCTTCTTTGATGATTCGAACGGGGAGTTTATTTGTGAAATTTGCAGCTGCGATTACTCAGCTTTCGGTAGAGAACAATTTGAAATGGAGGAAAAATAAAATGAACAACAAAATAAAGGAATATGAGCATCCGATTTTCGGCAAGATCATATCGTCATACACGCAAAATGAAGCGATTGAAGATGGCGCGTTGGTGCTTGTTGGTCATATCGGGAAGCAGCGAGTTGTACTAACCCGAGCACTGTTCGATCAAGGCTATGAAGATGAATTGAAAAGAAAAGCTCTGGTTGAAAAGGGCATGGAGCTGCTGTGTCGTGAAGATCCGGAGGACTCGCCGGATATGCGCCTTCGAGTTATCGAAGAAGGAAAAATCTGGGTCATCTGGAATGTGGGGGAGGGTTTTACCTTCCTGCGGCCGGAAGATTACTGAGTGATAACTTTTAGGGCGGGGGAGCTAACGCTCTCCTGCCTTAAAAGGCTATTTTTTTTGTTTATTCAGGAAAGTTAAAAAGGCTGGATAGGATTAGAGCGCCTTTTTTTGAAACGCTGAATTCTTTTGTAGATTGGTTCGCCGTATAGTTTTTCTTCGAGTTTCTTCCATTGGATACCGGCTAATGCCGACTTTTGTGCAAAGCGGTTAAAAATGGCTCTTTTCACTAGACCCGCATAACTCATGGTGGTTTTTGTATCACGCTTTAGCTTAATTAAAATTTCTGGAGTGCACTGATTTTCTCCGATTCCTCTGGACCGTAGCCAATGGCAAAAATCCGCTTCTGGAAAAATCAATTCTGCGGCAAATACTTCCGCGCCAATTTCAATCGGCTGATTCTCGTTAGTGTCATCGCACATAGCCACATTAAGACTTTGGTCTGCTAAATGATGCTTTAATTCATGCGCCATCGTAAAAATAAAAGGCTCATCCGGAAGGCCTTTTAATATCAAGACTGATGGGCCTCCGTTTTCATCATTGAAATAAGCACCGCGCACTTTTTTAAATTTGTAAGGCCAAAGGTCAATCTTAATGCCTTGGTCTCGATAGATGCGCCTCAAGTCCGACTTGAGGACGCGCGGTGTATTTAAACCGTATTTTTGCCGTGTCTCGCGCGCTAATACCTTGAGCTGATCGTAATATTCAGAGCGAATCACTCTTCCGTCTTCCTTTTCCTCCCTGCGCGAGGTTTTTTCCCGTCCGAATAAAGACTGCGAGCGCGTCTAAATTCGGCATACCTTCTCAGTTCTTCTATATCAGTTTCGGGCAAATCTTGGGCCGCTCTCAAAAGAGCTTTAATAGGAACATCTGCGGAGGGTTCTTCTGCGGGGAAAAAAGTAGTTATGGAAACTCCAAAAAAACGGGCAATTTTTTCTAGGTCTTCTATGCTTGGCCGATAAGTCCCGGTTTCCCACCGAGAAATTGTGTTTGTATTTACTTCCAGTTCCTTCGCCAAAGCTTCTTGGGAAAGTTCGCCCTTCCCGTAATTTAATCTCAGGTCTCGAATTGATTTCGCTACATACTCTTTAGTGTCCACGGCACCCCCGTTTAATATCCTTTAAAAGGAATATATTTTCCTTTTTGAGTTGACTCGCTTTTGAGCTTTTGCTATTATACTTTATCAGGATGATATTTCAACATTTAAAGGAAATGAGGGAAGGGAGCAGGAATGAGGACCGGCCTTGAGTGGCTGTGAAAGGGGCCGTAAGGCAGAATTAGCAGTCTTGACCTTAGAGTGCTAGACATAATCAATATATAGTGGTATAATGCATAATCTATAACTAGATGTAGTATTTAACCTAAAGCAGGAGAAACAACAATGCCATGGCGACTTGTTAAAGACCCGAAGTTTTATCCCCCCAAACCCAAACTTCCCAAATTACCTTCCCTTCCCAAACTACCCAAGTTACCAAAATTAAAAGCGATAAGGCCCATTAAGCCCATTGCTCCGCTGGGCCATAAGTATGTTTGGAGAGAAAAGTAAATTACCATGGCGACCGAAGACGGAAAAGTTTTTAAAATTTTATCGCTCGATGGAGGCGGCTTTCGCGGCATTTATACCGCGCATCTGTTGAAGCGTATTGAAGACGAGTTCAAGATTGAATGGCACAAAGAATTTGATCTCATATCGGGCACCAGTACTGGCGCAATTATAGCTGCTGGCTTGGCCTGTAAAAAATCCGCTGACCAAATTCTTGAATTTTATAAAAGTTACTCCCCCAAGATTTTTGCCAAGGGAATACTTCCACGATGCGGACTGTTTTCAAGTAAATACAAAAATGAAAATTTAGAAAGTGCGCTCACGCAGATTTTTGATGACCGAAAACTTGGAGAAATCGAAACCCCATTGATTCTTCCTGCCACTGATGTCGGCAATGGGTGCGTACACGTTTTTAAGTCATCGTACGACAAGGATTTTGTTCGCGATAAGAATGTTTTGGTTCGGAAGGCCGTTCTCGCTTCATGTGCCGCTCCTACTTTTTTCTCGCCAATAGTTTGTGACAATTATTTTTTAGCTGACGGTGGCTTGTGGGCGAATAACCCAGCGCTCGCGGCAGTCATTGATGCAAAGCGGCGCTTGGGACAAAACCTGAACGATTTAAAAGTTTTTTCCGTCGGAACTGGACATATTAAACGATTTTATTCGGGAAAGAATCGCTGGTGGCATCGATTTTGGGGATGGGGCATTATTGCCCGTTGGAAACACGGAAATTTTATTGAAATGATTTTAAATCTTCAATCGCAGGCAGCAAGCAATATGGCCACATTGCTTTTGAACCCCGAGCAGATGTTCCGTATCAATTTCGAGTCGGACCTGAATGTTGCGATTGACGACCTTGCGGAGATGCGAAACTTAATCTCGAAAGCTGACCGAGATTTCACTCATAACGTAAAAAACATACAGCAGTTTTTAAGTCTGGAGAAGAAACATGCTTAACGAAAAACAAAATCAATTAGACGACTTATTACAAAAAACAGCGGAATCCCTCGACATTAGCCCGTCTGACTATGAAAGAGCAGTGTCCACTTATAAAGCAGTCGGCTGCTGGCTTGAAGATGGATATGCTGCCAAGGCTTATCCTCTTTGCAATTCAAGACCCCGGATAACGGTCCAGGGGTCGATGGCTTTAGGAACGGTCGCTCGTCCGATGAAGGAAGACAGCGAGGGAGATTATGACTTGGATTTAGTATGCGAATTACCCGTGTCATCATTAGAAAAAAATCCAATAAATGCTTCCAAAATTAAAAATCATGTTGGAGACCGGTTAAAAGCTCACGGTACTTATAAGCAAAAACTTCAGCCGGAAGGGAGACGATGCTGGACTATGGAATACGCCGCTTCCGAAGGAATCGGTTTTCACATGGACATATTACCGTGCGTTCTTGACGCTGCTACCGGGAAATGCATTTCAGAAAGTTTCCCTGGCAATCCAGATACGGGATGGGAGTTCACTGTTAGCACAATAGCGCTGACACATAAGGAACGGAAAGATGCTCCCCAATATGAATGGAAGTCTGGCAATCCGGCTGGATACTCAAAGTGGTTTAGGAAACAAAACCAAACGTTTACAGTCTATTCAAGCGTACAGAAAAAAAGAATTTTTGAGTCCACAACCGGTCAAAGCGGCCGCCCGCTTTTTAATAGCATCGCAGAGGTTCCGGATGAACTTGTCCGTACACCGCTTCAAAGAACCATACAACTTTTTAAGCGTCACCGTGATGTTCGCTTTCAAAAAAACTCGGATTTTAAACCCATATCCGTAATTCTTACGACGCTCGCGGCAAACCTTTACGAAGGCGAGAGCGATTTGTTTAGCACAGTAAAAAACGTCACTTCAAAGCTGTTGTTGCATGCCGGCCTTTTGCAAAATCCTCAATTCCGGCTCCTCAATGAAAAGATGACTCAGATGAGACTAATTACACGGACTTCGGATGGGCGGTGGTTCATTCCAAATCCAGTTAATCCGGTTGAAAATTTTGCGGATCGTTGGCACGAGGACAACCATGCGAGAGCGAAGGCTTTCTTTCAGTGGTTAGAATGGCTGGAAGCCGACATCAAAGCCTTGGAAGAGAAAAGGGGACTGACTGAGATTTCAAATTTTCTAAGTAAAATTTTCGGAGAAAGAGTTGCTCAAGAAGCCGTAAAAAAATTTGGCGTCAAATTAGGCGGAGAATATAAAGAAGCCAGAGATTCTGGTAAGTTGAGAATGAGTCCGGTAACGGGAGCGCTAGGAGTTGCGGGTGCCATCACGGTTCCCAAACATAATTTTCATGGGGATTAAATTTTTTAATCGAAGTGAATTAACTTTAGCAATCCAACGGCTTCATTTAAAAAAAATGTTTCCAGATGCTGACTGTCAAATCCATGGAAACACCTTGACGTGGAAGGGCCGCATTTGTCCGACTTGTCTTAGCGACAGTTACTTGGTCGAATTGATTTATAGACAAAAAGGTAGTCCGAAGGTTTTTGTTCGAGAGCCACAACTCCAACGCAGAAACGGCCAGCGTGCACCTCACCTTTATGATGAAGGAAATTTATGTTTGCACTATCCGGACGAATGGACTCCTAACATGATTCTTTCAGATTCCATCCTCCCTTGGACCTCTGAGTGGTTGCTTCACTACGAAGTTTGGCTTGCGACCGGAGAATGGTGTGGTGGCGGAACGCATCCTGTAAGAAGCCAGTCAAATCTTGAAACAGAAGTTTCTAATAATTAAATTTGATAGCGCGAAAACAATATGAAATTTGCACTAGTAAACGAAAATAAGACGGAAGCTCAACCGGAGATGCGTCGAGGTAACTGTTTATATTGCCAAAGCGAAACGATTGCCAAATGTGGGCATGTGAAAATTTGGCATTGGGCACACAAAAGTAAAGTTTCGTGTGATTCGTGGTGGGAGAACGAAACCGAATGGCATAGAGCATGGAAAAATCATTTCCCCAAAGAGTGGCAGGAGCATATTCATGCGGACTCCGTAACTGGAGAAAAGCATATTGCAGATATTAAAACGGCCAGCGGGCTCGTAATTGAATTTCAGCATTCTGCAATTAAACCCGCAGAAATACAAAGCAGGGAAGCTTTCTATAAAAATATGGTATGGGTTGTTGATGGCACACGGCTGAAGAGAGACTGCCCGCGTTTTCGCGAAGGAATTAATGACAGCAGGAATTTGATTGTTGATGGATTCTTTCTTTCCCTTATTCCTAGTGAGTGCTTTCCTGCGAGCTGGCTTAAAAGTTCAAAGCCGGTTTATTTTGATTTTGACGGCATCAATAGTCCCATTGATCAACTAGATGAGAAGCGGGCTTTTTGGTGCCTCTTTCCAGATCGCTTGGATGGATATGCCGTGATTGCGGGCGTTTTGTGTAAACAATTTATGGAATTATCTTTTAACGCCTCTCATTTGCTTTTTGCGCATGAAAATCTGCGTTATATTTCGGAATACATTCGGCTCAAGCGTCAGAGTGCTTTTGCTCATACCAGGAGAGAGTACCCGAACGCTTTACCACGACGATATGTAAGAAGACAGTTTAGGTTCTAAATAGCCGAGAGCTGGTCCTTGGCTTGAGCTGTATAGTGCTTCTTCGATCTGAAATAATGATCCCGCATTCTTAGTTCCTCTGGTAGAATCTAGCCAAAAATGGACAGTTTAAAGATGCCCGAAAAATGGCTCACAATTGATCAAATCGCTGATCACCTTCAGGTTTCAAAAGAGAAGATCTACAAACTCTGCCAGCGGGGGAAAATGCCTGCCTCAAAGCTTGGGGGGCAATGGCGTTTTAAAATTGGGCAAGTTGATGAATGGCTACTTGAGCAGCAGAAAAAGAAAAAAGGCAAACATTGAAACTTGAAGAAATTAAGAAAGACTCTCTAATAGCTGGGATTGAACCTGGGCAGGTTGTCCGTGTTGTTAGCACGGAGCTTGTAGGGGATAATTCAGCAACGATTTACTATAAGACCAGTGATGGGCGATTGCATGAGCGGTTGCTATTTCGCAAAGATGAATCAAATTTATCTTTCGCTAAAGCAGGTCGCCCGTGGACATTTGCTGCTCCTGGCCAAGACTTTAAATTAGTCGCCGAAGCTTACCGAATAAATCTCGCCTACCTCTTCGATCCCATGATGGCGGTTCATACTTCAAATGTGGAACCGCTTCCGCACCAAATCACAGCTGTTTATGAATCCATGCTTCCAAGGCAGCCACTTCGTTATGTTCTAGCTGACGATCCAGGCGCTGGTAAAACAATCATGGCCGGTCTTTTCATTCGGGAACTTTTAATGCGAGCAGAAACACGCCGAGTTCTTATTGTCGCACCGGGAAGTTTGATCGAACAATGGCAAGATGAAATGTTTGAAAAGTTCGGTTTAGATTTCAAGATTTTCTCACGCGAGCAAATAGAGGAATCTCGATCTGGAAATCCATTTGAAGACAGAGATCTGATTATTGCCCGGCTGGATCAATTGTCGCGAAATGAGGATTTGCAGGAAAAGCTAGCAGCGACACAATGGGATTTGGTTGTTGTAGATGAAGCGCATAAGCTTTCAGCTTCTTGGTATGGTTCGAAAATCAATGAAACGAAGCGGTTCAAACTTGGGCGCTTGTTGGGAGAAAAAACCCGACATTTCTTAATGATGACGGCAACTCCGCACAATGGTAAAGAGGAAGACTTCCAGCTTTTCTTGTCGCTTTTGGATTCAGATCGGTTCTATGGAAAGTTCCGTGATGGTGCACATAAAGTGGATGTATCCGACATAATGCGGCGTATGGTTAAAGAAGATCTTTTGAAGTTTGATGGCACGCCACTTTTCCCGGAACGTCGAGCCAATACTGTTAACTATAAATTATCTGCGCTTGAATCAGCCCTTTATGTGGCGGTTACAAACTATGTTCGGGAAGAAATGAATCGTGCGGATCGATTAGAAGACGAAGGAAGACGTGGTACCGTCGGATTTGCGCTTACTGCCCTTCAACGTCGCTTGGCATCAAGCCCGGAAGCTATTTATCAATCATTGAAAAGACGTCATCATCGGCTAAAACGTCGAGTGGAAGAAGAAAAGCTTGGGCAAAGAGGTAGTGGTTTTGCGGCGGATACAACTTATTCTGATATATCTGAAGATCCAGATGATTTAAATGCGGAAGAACAAGAAAACGCAGAAGAGGAACTCGTTGATAAAGCGACAGCAGCCCAAACCATTCAGGAGCTCGAAGCTGAAATTGTCATTTTGCAGGGGCTGGAAGAACAAGCCAAAGATGTTGTCCACTCTGGTCAGGACCGTAAATGGGATGAATTGTCAAAGCTCCTTCAAAATACTCCAGAGATGCACGATGCAAGCGGCAGACAGCGGAAGTTGATCATATTTACAGAGCATCGGGACACATTGAATTATTTGGCAGTGAAAATTCGTGGGCTTTTGGGAAGTGAGGAGGCGGTGACGCTGATTCACGGAGGAATTAAGCGCGAAGAACGCAGAAAAGTTCAGGAACAATTTCGTAATGATCCTACGGTACGTGTTTTAATCGCAACAGACGCGGCAGGAGAAGGTGTCAATCTTCAAAATGCAAACTTGATGGTCAATTATGATCTGCCGTGGAACCCTAACCGCATTGAACAACGTTTTGGTCGAATCCATAGAATTGGTCAAACTGAAGTTTGTCATCTGTGGAACATGGTTGCGTTTGAAACCCGTGAGGGCGATGTGTTTCAACGCTTGTTTGAAAAATTAGAGGTTGAGCGGAAAGCTCTAGGTGGTCGAGTCTTTGACATTTTGGGAGATGTGTTTGAAGAAAGAAGTTTGAAGGACCTTTTGATTCAAGCCATTCGTTATGGCGAAGACCCGAAAATAAGAGAGCGCCTATTGCGTGCCGTGGAGGGCGCATTAGATACCGAACACTTGAAGGCAATTATTGAGCGCAATGCATTAAGCGAAGAAATTTTAGATGAAAAACGACTTTTTTCAATTAAAGAGGAAATGGAAAGAGCTGAAGCTCGTAAACTCCAGCCGTATTTTATTCGTTCGTTTTTCAGTCAAGCTTTCAGCCAATTGGGTGGAGAATTACGGGATCGTGAGACAGGTCGGTGGGAGATTACACATGTACCAGCCGTCATCCGTGAGCGCGACCGGCAAATAACGGGTCGTGATCATCGTTATATAGATCCGGTTTTGAAGAAATATGAACGCATTTGTTTTGAAAAAGATTTTGTACGCATTATGAGCCGCCCAGGTTCTCCAATGGCTAGTTTGATTCATCCTGCCCACCCTCTCATGCAAGCTGTGACAGATATTGTTATGGAGCAACATCGTTTAAAACTTAAAGAAGGCACTATCCTGGTAGATCCCAAAGATACAGGTATTGTGCCTCGCGTAATGCTTATCATTGATCATTCCGTTCGTGAGGGAAATGACACTAACCGAGTAATTTCTCGACGAATGCAATTTGTGGAAGTTGACCCGACGGGGAAAACTATAAATGCGGGTTGGGCTCCGCATCTTGACTTAGAAGTGATTACGGAAAGTGATAAAAAGTTAGTCGAAGACATTCTCAATGCATCTTGGATTGAGCAGAATCTCGAACAGCTAGCTTTGGCGCACGCTTCTGAAAAGTTGGTACCCGAACATTATGAAGAAGTTAGAACTCGCCGCGAAAGACATGTTGATAAAACTCTTGCTGCTGTGCACGAACGCCTTGTTAAGGAAATGAGTTTTTGGCAAGACCGAGAGATTAAACTTAAAGAGGATGCGGCGGCCGGTCGTGATGTCAGGTTAAACCTTGATAATGCCAAAATGAAAATCAATGAATTGATGGCTCGCCTTGATACGCGGACAAAAGAATTGCGCACGATGCGTAACGTCGTTTCAGCGACACCAGTTGTTGTTGGCGGTGCATTAATTATTCCAGCGGGTTTATTGGCGCAAAGAAAAGGCGAATCGGGATGGAGCGACGATGCAGAGCTGCGTGCGCGGATTGAAAAAATGGCGATGCGAACTGTGATGAATGCTGAACGAGCCCTTGGGAATGATGTGGAGGATGTTTCGCACTTAAAGTGCGGTTGGGATGTGACAAGTATACCGAAAAGCAAAGACGGAAAAATTCCACCCTCACGACACATTGAAGTGAAAGGTCGCGCTAAAGGACAGGGTAGTATTACTGTGACAAGAAACGAAATCCTCTATGGACTTAACCAGGCGGACAAGTTCATTTTGGCTGTTGTTCTTATTGATGGTGATCAGTGCGAGGGGCCCTTCTACATTAAAAATCCATTTACCCAAGAACCTGATTGGGCAGTTACAAGTATTAATTTGGATTTAAATCAATTATTAGCACGAGCGCAAAAGCAAAGTGTAAATGCATGACAGAGATAAAAGTCCCTAAAAAACTTATCGAGGTTGCGCTTCCATTGGATGCGATTAACGCTGCTTGTGCATATGAAAAAATGCCGGGGATTGGGGCGCATCCCCGCGGGATTCATTTATGGTGGGCGCGTCGTCCTCTTGCTGCTGCTCGTGCGGTGATCTTTTCACAGATGGTTAATGATCCTGGGTATGAAAGGAATCTTCAGCGCGGTATGAATAAAGAAAAAGCTGCCGCTGAACGCGAGAGATTATTCCGAATTATTGAAAAGCTAGTTTTATGGGAAAATATAAATAACAAATCGGTTCTTGATGAAGCTCGTGAAGAAATTAAAAATAGCTGGAGAGAAACGTGCGCATTAAATAAAAATCACTCGCAGGCTGAGGAATTATTTGATCCGGAAAAATTGCCCGGTTTTCATGATCCCTTTTCTGGAGGAGGAGCAATTCCACTTGAGGCTCAACGCTTAGGACTTGAAGCGTTTGCATCTGATCTTAATCCTGTTGCTGTTGGCATCAATAAAGCAATGATAGAAATTCCCCCTAGGTTTAGAAATCGAGAACCGGTAGGGCCATTACCCAAAAATGAAAAGCCAACTTTAATAAACGATTGGGAAGGGCTCAGAGGTTTTTCGGAAGATTTGCGCAGATATGGTGCGTGGATTAATGAAGAGGCGCTAAAAAGAATCGGGAATCTTTATCCTAAATACAAGATTACAACCGAAACAGTTGAAGATCGAGAAGACCTTAAATCTTTGTGTGGGCGGGAACTATCCGTTGTGGCTTGGTTATGGGCCCGAACCGTTAAAAGTCCTAACCCGGCTTTTTCTCACATTGATGTGCCACTAATTTCAAGTTTTGTGTTGGCAAGCAAATCTGGAAAAGAGGTTTACATTGAACCGGTAATCCAAAAGGATGACTACTCTTTTAAGGTTAAAATCGGACCTGCCCCCGCTCACGCAAAAAACGGAACGAAAGCTTCTGGAAGCGGAAGCAGTTTTTTGTGTCTTATGTCCAAATCCCCAATAGATTTCAAATACATTCGCGATGAGGCGAAAAAAGGAAGACTGGGGCAGCGACTAGTTGCAGTGGTTGCTGAGGGAAAAAGACGGAAGGTTTATTTGCCTTCAAACAAGCAGCATGAACAGGCTGCTCTTGTAAACAAGCCGGACAATTTATCCGACACGCCTTTACCTGCTAAAGCGCTAGGTTTTCGTGTTCAAGAATACGGTATGCTGAAGTGGGCTGATCTTTTTACTAACAGACAATTAGTTGCGCTGACAACTCTTTCGGATTTAATTAGCGAGACGATAGATAAGATTAAATCGGATTTGTTGATCGCAAAAAGATTCAAGGAAGGTGCGGGATTAGAAGAGGGCGGTGCTGGAGGCCTTGCTTACGCGGAAGCCATTGGGCTTTACCTGGCCTTTGCAGTAGATCG
Organism: Candidatus Multiplicimicrobium inquinatum; assembly: GCA_002344825.1. Taxonomy (GTDB): domain Bacteria; phylum Omnitrophota; class Omnitrophia; order Omnitrophales; family Aquincolibacteriaceae; genus Multiplicimicrobium; species Multiplicimicrobium inquinatum. Next base: position 32,541 of record DDUN01000032.1, read on the forward strand.
ATGTGCGGATTTCTCGAATACATGTACTAGATGGGTCTCCAGCAACGAGAAAGTCATGAATTTGTTTGGCAAACAAGCCATAGCGATGACTTGGGATTTCCCAGAAGCGTCTATTTTGGAAGAAACTGTTGGGGGGTTTTATCCGGCCGTTAAATACATCGCTGAATGTTTGCTAACATTGCCTTTAGACGGCAAGGCTGGTTTTGCTCTGCAAGAAAACGCCTCCACAAATCAATCCTGCATCAAAAAAATTATTTCTACAGATCCTCCTTATTACGACAATATTGGGTATGCTGATTTATCCGATTTTTTTTATTTCTGGCTGCGACGTTCTTTGAAAGATACTTTTAAAAAACTATATTCAACAATAGCCGTTCCTAAAATTGAAGAGTTGGTAGCGACACCCTTTCGACATGGTAGTAAAGATGCTGCTGAGCAATTCTTTTTAGAAGGTATGACGCAAGCGATGCACAACCTGGCCCAATGTGGACACCCTACATTTCCGGTGACAATCTATTATGCATTTAAGCAATCAGAAACCGAAACTGAAGGTACTGCTTCGACAGGTTGGGAAACGTTTCTCGACGCTGTTTTGAAAGCTGGTTTTTCTTTAACCGGAACATGGCCGATGCGGAGTGAGCAGTCAAGCAGGATGGTTAGCATGGGAACTAATGCATTGGCATCGAGCATTGTTCTTGTGTGTCGCAAGCGAGACGCCAATGCTGCTACTATTTCGCGTCGTGAATTTGTACGAGAGCTAAACGCGCTTTTACCAGAGGCGCTTGATGAAATGACAAGAGGTGGAGTGAATTCTCCCGTAGCCCCAGTAGATTTGTCGCAAGCCATCATTGGTCCCGGTATGGCTGTTTTCTCCAAATATGCAGCAGTTCTTGAAGCAGATGGAAAACCAATGACAGTTAAGACAGCATTACAGCTTATAAATCGATTTCTTGCTGAAGATGATTTCGATCACGATTCGCAGTTTTGCCTACATTGGTTTGAAAATTATGGATGGGGAGAAGGAAAGTTTGGAGATGCTGACGTGCTTGCTAGAGCGAAAGGTACAAGTGTCTCAGGAGTTCAAGAATCTGGTGTTTTAGCTTCAAGTAAAAGTGTAGTTAAACTAATGCGTTTTAGTGAGTATCCCAAGAGTTGGGACCCGGAAGAGGATAAACGAATACCGGTTTGGGAAGCATTGCATCAATTGGTCCGTGTTCTGCAAGAGTCTGGGGAATCTGCGGCGGGTGAATTGTTGGCTAAAATGCCTGGGCGTGGAGAGTCGATTCGGCAGCTTGCATACCGTCTTCATACACTGTGTGAGCGTAAGGGATGGTCTGATGATGCGAGAGCTTACAATGAACTTATTACATCATGGAATGCGGCAGAAGCTGTATCTCAGACCGTCGCTCAAAAAACCGGGAAGCAAATGGAGATGGGAATTTAATCGGGAGAAAATAATATGACATTGAAACCTTGGCGCGAAGTTGCTGTCCCTCATGAAGATGTTCTGAAAGGAACTTTCCAACAAGCGGAGTTTGCCGCGGACTTGTCGAGAGTTCATGAGGGTACCGCTACGTCTGAATACCAAAATCCCGATTTGTTTTTTAAGCGAACATTTATCACGGAGGGAATGCGCTTACTGCTTGATTCGGTAGTTAAAAGATTGTCAGGTAAGGGCGGTGACCCGGTTATACAGCTTCAAACGGCATTTGGCGGTGGTAAGACACATACGATGCTAGCTGTTTACCATCTGGCAAAAGGAGATGCTCCCGTTGCTAAACTCCAAGGTATAGAACAGATATTATCAGCAGCCAAAGTAGCTTCTTTACCCAAAGCGAATATTGTAGTTTTGGATGGGATTCGTCTTTCACCAAATCAGCCACAGAAGCGCGGCAAGATTTCAGTTAGAACCATATGGGGCGAGTTGGCTTGGCAGCTTGGTAAAGAGTCTGCCTATGAACAACTTAAAGATGCGGATGCATCCGGAACTTCACCGGGCAAAGAATTGCTGGCAAAGATTATCGCTGAGTATGCGCCCTGCGTCATTTTGATTGATGAGCTTGTTGCATATATCCGTCAATTTTCTGACGGCAAGAGTTTTTCTGGCGGCACATATGAATCAAATCTTTCTTTTATCCAAGCTTTAACTGAAGCTGTAAAAGCTGTTCCTACCGCTGTTTTGCTAGCGTCTTTGCCCGAGTCTGACAAAGAGGCTGGGGGGCAAAGAGGTGTTCAAGCGCTTAACACATTGGCACATTATTTTGGACGAGTCCAAGCGTTATGGAAACCAGTGGCAACCGAAGAAGCTTTTGAGATTGTGAGGCGGCGTCTTTTTACGAAAGTCAGTGATCACAAGCTTTCAGAAAATGTTTGTCGTGCGTTTGCTGATGCGTATGTTGAAAATTCTGACGAGTTGCCACAGGAAACGCAGGAAAGTCGTTATTTTGAGAGATTAATGCATGCATATCCGATTCATCCGGAGGTGTTTGACCGACTTTATGAAGATTGGTCGTCGCTGGAAAATTTCCAACGGACTCGTGGTGTGCTGAAATTAATGGCAAAAGTGATTCATCGTTTATGGGTAGACGGCAACAATGACATGATGATTATGCCCGGTAGCATTCCTCTTTACGATGGTGACACACGCAATGAAGTCATTAACTATTTGGCGCAAGGCTGGGACCCTGTTTTGGAGCGCGATATTGATGGAGAGAAGGCGGAGACGACCGAAATTGAAAAGAAAGATACCCGTCTAGGTAGTTTGCAGGCTTGTCGCAGAGTCGCTCGTACAATTTTCTTGGGTAGTGCTCCAACTACACCAAATCAAATGGTGCGAGGTTTGGAAACAAAGCGTGTTGTTCTTGGATGCGTGCAGCCCGGTCAGCAGGTTGGAGTATTTAAGGATTCGTTGCGACGGTTAACGGATCGGCTTCACTATTTGAATATTGCTAATGAACGATGCTGGTTTGATGTCCGACCGAATTTACGAAAGGAAATGGAAGAGCGCAAACGTCGATTTAATGACCAGGAAGATGTTTTGCCGGCAATAAGAGCAAGGCTTCAACAGACACTTGGCGCTGGAGCATTTGGCGGGGTTCATGTTTTTACGGCAAGCGGCGATATTCCAGATGATAAAACTCTAAGGCTGGTTGCGTTGCCCCCGACTATACCCTTCTCCCGTCAGGAAGAACGCTTATGGCGGCCAGAAGTTGACAAGTTCTTAAAACAACGCGGAGACCAGCCAAGGCAGAAACAAAATAGATTGATATTTCTGGCGTCGGAATTTGAAAGCGTTAACCGATTGAATGATCAGGTGCGTTCAGTTTTGGCTTGGGAGTCAATTGTTTCAGATTATCGTGAGAATAAATTAGTTCTCGATAATTTGATGGCGAAAAATGCTGAAGGTGCTCTTGCGCAAGCGAAGGATGCGCTACATCGCATGATTCGTGAAGCTTACAAATGGCTTTTAGTACCAATGCAGGAGCAGGTGGCTGGTAAAGGAGTAAGTGAGATCATCTGGGAGCATTTTCCATTGAATCCTGGTTCGCCTGGGTTCGCACAGGAGATTGAAAGGGTTCTAAAGGAAGGTGAATTGCTTATAACCGAATGGGCTCCGATTCATTTGTCAAAGGTTTTGAAGACTTGGTTTTGGAAAGATGGTAAGCAGGAAGCAAGCGCCTTGGATGTTTGGGAGAAAATGTGCAACTATCTATATCTGCCGAGACTCAAAGACGATGGTGTATATAAGAATACAATCCTTGCTGGCGCCTCTTCTTTTGATTTTTACGGAGTAGCTCAAGGGAGAGACGGCGACAAGTACGTGGGATTTTCTTTTGGACAAGCTACTTACGCAATACTCGATTCAGACTTACTTTTGATTGAGCCTACGGCGGCTACGGAACAGGCTAAGAAAATTCAACCTGTAGATGTTTCGGCAGCAGTTCCTGGGGTAACACAGAGCCAGCCGACTCAGGTAACTCAGGCTACAACGAAAAAAGCCAAAAAGCATTTTTATGGAATGGTTGACCTTCATCCCGTGTTGGCAAAGAAACAATTTGCTGATCTGGTTGATGAAGTGGCTATTCATTTCACATCTGACCCCTCAGCTGAAGTGAAGATTAAAGTAGAAATTGTCGCAGACTCTAAAAAAGGCTTCACCGAAAACGTTCAGCGCACTGTGAAAGAAAATTCTAAGCAGCTCAATTTGAAAATCGCTGAATTTGAGGATGGGGTTTGAAAAATTACGTACCATTTGAACCCGCTTTAAATTGTGTTTGAGTATGCTATGAATTGCTTTCCGAAAGCTAACTTTTTACCATTCCATTTAAGTAGAAATTAGCTAAAATGTTTGCTGTGTTTCAACGTTGCATCGCGAGGCCATCTGCGCTGAGCATGCATGACAATCAATCAGAAGTTGGGGGCGGGAACTCTTAGCGGTTCTCCGAGCTGATTTCTCCACAAAGTGCCGTGTGTGGTCCTGATTTGGACGCGGCAACCCGGAGAATCCCGGCTATTCCTCACACCCCAAAATAGTTCCCTTTAATTAATCCAGTATTTTCTCCACCCCCATAGTGTGTCTTCTAATCATTTTTAACTAAAAATCCGTCTTTTTGTTTTTAGCGGGTAACCCTCCGAGGTTGCCCGCTTTTTTTATGCCTATTTTCAGTTCCTCGCACGGCGGAAAGCGAGGAACAAGAGGTGTTTTACGAAACGACAGATTCAGGAGGGCGTCGCCGCGCCCGAGTGCGGGAAGTGGATTTCATGCGTGTTGAGGATGCATCCATCCAGGATGCGCTAAGTCCATTTGAAATGGAAATTAAGAACAAAATAGCTGGGGAAGACAGTCTTAGAGACTCTTTGAGTCAGGAAGATAAAAGTCAGTCTAGATTTCGAGGCATTCTAAAGAGAAAGTTTCGAAAGCTTTTATCGAAGGGTGTTTTGACAGTCCGGCAGAGGGAATTCTACGAGCTGTTTTACATTCAAAGATTAACAGATGTGGAAACTGCAAAACGAATGGGAGTTTCCAGGGTCCGTGTGCGTAAGCTGCGCTGGGCGCTAAAAAAAGCTTTGAATCGAGCGGTCAAATGCAAAAAAGGGAAGGAGGCGGTTGTTCCAAAAGTCCGATACGGCAGCCTCACAAAGAATCAGAAAAACATATGGATGATGTATCGAAAAGAAAAGCTATCTCCCGTTCAGATAGCTCGGAAGCTAGGGAGGACTAAACAGGCTGTTTATGGGGTTTTAAAAAACATCCAAAAAAAATCTCTTCCAAGGAAAAACTTTGACTAGGTTGGAACAGATATCTCAAAAGTGCCCAATACTATGAGGGAAGGAAAAATCCACTAAAAAAAGAAGGCTACATGGGCCTTCGCTAGGGGTTTAGAAGTACCTTCCCTCACTTTTGAGAGGTTCGAGCATGAATCGAAAAATAATCCGAATTTTATACGCGGTAAAAATTCTGGGATTTGTATCCCTGATCTTGGCCCAAAGCGCATATGCCGCGGCTGGGTCAGAAGATGATCTCGGATACTTCCTAGAAAGAATCGGAGATTTTTTGATTCGTACTATCGGTCCGGGAGTCCTTGTCATCGGTGTGGCGGTTGCAGGGGTTTCTATGGCCCTCGGGGATGAACAGGGGATGAGACGCGGCGCTCTAGCGGCAGGCGGAGGTGCTCTCATCATGCTCTCCCGGGCCGTGCTCGACCTCATTCAAAACGTAACTCATTTTTAGGTGATTATAGTGAAGAAAATAAAAGGCTATCGAAGCATTTTCCAAAAAAATCGGATACTAGGTTTGGAGTTCCCTGACCTTCTGATATTAATCCTGGCCTATTTATTTCTTTTCCTGTTCTCAGGAAACTTGGTTTTTAATTTTGTGATTCTTGCCGGCTTTTATCTGTTGCTGCGTCTTTACAAAAAGAATAAGCCCGCTCACTGGACCTCTTCGGTTTTAAGGTTTCTTTTTACACCTAAACGATATCGCGCTGATCGTGAAAAGGATGCTCATGAGTAATTCGCTCTCACGCATCAAAGATTTACTTACAGAGGAAAAACAGAAGCCGTTTTTTAGCAGCATTGACCTTTTCGGAATTGAAGAGGATTTTTTGATAGGGGTTTCTGGTCAGATGGCAGTCGGCTTTTCTGTCGAAGGTAGGGATTTATTGCTTGAGGGGGAATCTGAAATTAATGACTTTGAGCAAAGGATGAGACGTTTTTTGAATCATCTGCCGGAAGAAGTTGAGATCCATTTCATTGTTCAAAGTCGAACCGGGGACGAAGGAATTCTTAAAGAATATAGAACAAATGTCACGGTCAGCGACCTATTAGCTCAAAAGATTTCAGATGCAAAAGTTGAGGGATATCGACTTAATCCATTTCAGCAGCGACGGATATTCATTTATGTGACTGCATCCTTTCTTGATGCTCAAAAAACATCTCTTATGATGCCCGATCTTGCAATGGCATTTGGAAAGAAAGCACATAAATTGTCTGAAGAGATACTTGCAAAATCTAAAGATCGGTTATTAAAAGCTGCCCAGGAAATACAGAAGGGTCTTGAGGATTTAAAATTTACACTCGTTCGTCTGAGAGATCACGAAATTTTGGAATATCACCACGAACTTTTGAATCCCTCTTACTCAGATTTGGTCGCCAGACCGCAAGAATCGGTATTAAAGCCTGACATGAATGAAAGTCTGCGATCCAAACTCCTTCTGTCGCCTCCGTTTGTAGATGAGAGATTCTTTTATTTGGACGGCTATTTCCACAAAGGAATCAATTTGCGGCTCTGTCCTGATGAAACAGATTTGAGGTCGATGAGAAATTTTGAAATTGCGTTAGGTCGAGAATATACGATTTCACTCTCCTTTTCTTCTCCAGATCAAGACAGGGAAAAGGCGGGGATTCAGCGTAGGGGAAATTTTGCAAAGGCTGGAGGATTTTTCTCAAAGTCAAAAAATCACGAAGCTCATCACCAGGCCGAGCAGTCTAGTGAACTTTTAGCAGAAATTGCAGAAACTGAAGATCGCCTTTTTAATGTTTCACTCGGGGTTATGGTGAAAGCGAAGACTCAAGAATCTGTAAGTGAATTGGCGCTTCAAGTTCTTCGGGCATTTCCAAAACTAGGAGATGCTCGTGGTCTTGAGGACCATATGAACCATGACCGGCTCTTTCTTTCGATGCTCCCGCTTCAAGGGGCAGATAATCCACTTTCTTTTTTGATCCGCTCTGAAGCACTTGTTCATTTACTTCCTCTCCAAGCGAGCTGGAAAGGAACAGAAAAACCAGGGTTGCTGTTAAGGACATGGCGTGATGAGGCCTTAAAGCTCGATATTTTTGATCCCGCGCTTCAAGCAAAACACGCTTTAATGCTAGGAAGTACCGGATCGGGAAAATCGTTTTTTACAAATCATTTGCTACTTCATTTTCTGGTGGAGTCCCAAGATCATGAAGTGATTGTGATGGATGTTGGTGGGAGTTATCGAAAACTTGCAAGAATTTTAAATGGTAACTACGTAGAGCTCGAATGTTCTGGGGAATATGTTTTAAATCCCTTTCCAATAAAACGGATTCTTTTTCCGACAAATGATGCGGATGCTACATTCCTTCAGTTTTTAAAGGAACTTCTCCAGCAGATGATTGGGCCGGAGCGAGTTTGGTCCGCTAGCGAAAAGATGATTCTCGAGAGAGCGGTTAGGGAAGTTTATCGTCTTCTAAAACCCGACGAGACCCCAATCCTAGGGGATGTTGAAAAACTGCTGCTCGATTATCCCTTTGGAGATAGCGACGACAAGCGGAAGGCTTATCAATTTGCCAAGGAGCTTTCACTTTTTACTCTAGGAGAGTACGGAAAACTCTTAAATCAGCGAGGAAGTTTTGATTTTGATGCCCGATTTACCGTCTTCGACCTTCGTAAAGTATCGGATTACCCGGAACTTCAAGAGATCTTACTTCTGATTATTCCATTCGCGCTCAAGCGGCGCTTTGAGAATGTAGGTACTAAGAAAATGCTGGTTCTTGATGAGTGTTGGAGATTTTTAAAGGAAGCGCAGGGAAGCGACCTTATTGAGAATTTCTATCGAACCGCTCGGAAAATGAACGCTGGAGTTCTTTCAATCTCACAGAATCCTGAAGACTTTCTGGATTCGAAAATTTCTGGGGTCATGATCAATAACTCATCCGTGAAGTACATTCTCCGTCTTAAAAAAGGGCATGAAAAGCTTCAAGGTTTTGGTCTCAATGAAAATGAAATACGAGCGATTAGCGAGATTGAAGTAAAGCCGGGACATTATGCGGAATGCTTTATCAAGTTTGACGAGCATGGTGTCCTGGTCCGCCTTTCTCCTAATCCATTGGAATACTGGATTTCCACAACAGACCCGCAAGATTTAGCGGAGGAATCGAAACAGCGAGCCGTTCTCCGTTCTGGTTCAGAAATCGCTCTCATTGAGCACCTAGCATCAGAATATCCTAACGGTATTAAAAAAACTGTGCCGGCTGGAGCTGCGGCATGAAGAAAAGCATTTTATTTACCACGATGCTGTTTGCTTCAATCGTTCTTTGGAGCCCAGTCTCCCGAGCAACAGGAATGCCCACTTTCGATGCGGTTAACGCTGCTCTAAATGAACTTCGAAATGTTCTTATGCAATCCCAGTTTGCACAAGATATGGCCGGAGCACTAGAGCGGCTCAACCAGTTAAAAGCTCAGTATCTTGAGACCCTTCGCTTTAACTCTGGAATTGATGATGTCATTAGCTTGTTTAATGGATCATCTTTGCCGCCATTTCCGAGAGGGGCTGAGGTCTCCGACGCATTTTGGGATTTCAGCGCTGTCGTACCGCATTTTGAAAGACTCGAAAACTCTTCCGGGGTTTCTCAGATTCGAGATTCGCTCGAAGCGATAACCGGCGAAATTCCGAACTCAGAAGTTCGGGCATACATTCCATTTGAGGAAATGCAGGTTGTTTCCGGCTTCCATACCGCTCAGGAGATTAGGCGTGCAGGTGAGGAAGTTCGAGAAACAGCAAGATCGATTTCGCAGCAAGCACAAACTGCCAGTCCCAAAGGAGCAGCGCGTCTGCAAGCTGATGCTATGTCCCGCGTGCTTGTTGCGAGCCAAGAAAATCAAGAAGCAATGGCAAAGCTTATAGAACTCCAGGCTACGCAGGTGGAACAAGTATCGAGAGAAGAAAAAAGACTCGAGTCTGAACGCCTTAAATACATGAGTGATGCTAAAGACTATATCTCTGAACTGCTTGGCGGGGTGTCATGATGCCGGGAGATCAGTTTTTATTCACTAATGCACTTCAAATTCCGGATCTTTTTTCTGCGCCATTTGCGACAACGATGCGACTTGCATTCATTTTGTTCTCGTTGATGTTGCCGGTCGCCATCCTTCATGAAAACATTCAAACAATTAAAGATGGTTCTGATTATCCGGGGTTGCTAATTCGAGTGATTTTGGTGGTAAGCCTTTTGGTGGTCTATGACAGGTTTTTTACCTGGATTGTTTATGGGATGGACCTTTTATCGAAGGCGATTCTTCCGGAAGAAGAGTTTAAGGAGGTTGTTCGCCAGATATTTCAAGAAATTCAAAAGGGTAAGGATCTTGGAATTTTGAGATTCTTTTCCATCATGACGGCGATGAATTTCATTACCTATGCTGTGGCATTGGCTCTTTTGGGGGTTATTACCTGGCTGCGTTTTGTGTTTTTGTCTTTGCTCTTTGTTGTCGGACCGATTTTGGTTGGCGTATCGGTCTATAAAGAGGTTTCACAGGGACTCAGGTTTTGGATTAAAAGCCTTGTTTCAGTTTCTTTGTGGACGGTTGTTCTGTCCATTCTCATGAAAGTAATTTCGGTCATGAATATTACGGCCATTTATTTGCCGCAGGAGACAAATACAGCATCTGTCTTTGCGGCCAATATTCTCTTTATCCTTCTATTTATATCCGTTCCGATTATTGCACATCAGATTACAGCTGGTGGAACACTGAGCAGTCTGGGGTCAGCGGTGATCGGCATTGGAACTGCATTTATGGCAAAGACAATTACTAAACCGAAATTTTCAAAGCCCAATCAAGCCCCTAAGGGCGTCGGGGGTGGTTACAAATGAAAACTAGATTGCATGAAAAACTCGAGCGGGTGGGAAGAAAGTATTTTGAGATTTTTGGTGATCTCCAATCGGAGAATCACTTTTTGAGAATTATCCTTCTTGGATTTTGTGTGCTTCTTCTTCTGACGCTGGCAGGGGCGTTTGTTTTAACGAGCCGTCCTCCTGTGGTTATTCGGGTCACCGAAGTTGGAAAGGCGGAATCGGTAGGCCGCCTAGAGATGAATAACGCACCGATTGAGTCCGAAGTGCTTTATTTTGCAAAAAACTTTGTTCGCCGGTTTTCTGAATATAACGCTTACACCTTACCTCGAGATATATCAGAAGCAATGAATCTTATGACCGCGCAATATCAAAAAACTGCCCGAAGAGAGCTTATTGAGTCCGGAGTTTTGGCGCGAGTAAAAGAGGCGGGGCTGAATGCTCAGATTGAGTTTAAAGAGGAATCTATAGAACGCGAAACTGCGGATTATGTGGTCGTTTCGCTGATCGGTGTAAAAACACTGCTGAGTTTTAAGAACAAAGACTTTCGGGAGTCTAATCTCTTTAAATCGGAAATCGTCCTGCGAAAACAACAGCGGAGTGCCTCTGTGCCGTCCGGGCTTCTTGTTGAAGATTACCGAGAAATAATTTTAAACAAACTTGAGGGGGTAAAGTGAATTCTTTAAAAATTCTTTGGAGATTAAGCATTGTAGTACTCGCAATTACTGTAGGTTTCTCAGTTTTAGCCAGAGCTGATGACTCTGTTCAGCCGGAGACTGTTCTTAAAGATAGGCAGCATTTCAATAAGCTGAAGCGTTCGACACGGAACATTTATAAGGTCACGATGCGGTCTGGGGTGGTCTTTAAACTTCAGACGGCCCTTGGGTATGTATCTACGATTGATCTGCCGGAGAAGGCACTTAAGGTTTTCATTGGCGATCAGGAGCTTTTTAAGGTCGGTGTTTATGAAAAGCAAGTCTTGATTAAACCCATTACGGATGAAGTTGACGCTCGCTCTAATTTAGTAATTGTCACGGATTCGGGGCGGCTTGCTTTTGATGTGTCGGTCGGCGCTCCTGAAACAGCGGACTTTGTGGTCGATTTCCGTTTGCCCGAAGAAGACGAAGCGCTAGTTCAAAATGCTTTTGAGAAGAAAGTAAAAGAAAAAAGCAATGAGTTGGAACGGAAATTTAAGTCAAAAGAAGAAAAACTGAATGAGAAAGCCGAGAAAATTTCGGAAGAAAAATTAACGGCCAAAATAGCTTCTGGAATCACAATTATTCCATTAAAAGCATCGGCTGCAAAGGATAAAGTCCAGGTTAACTTGCTCTCGCTTTCTCGGAGCCAGGATAAAGGATATTTGAGGTTTTCTATCCTTAACTACTCCCCAATGCCTTACCGCGTATCGAAAGTAGTCCTTGGCGCTGTTACGGAAGAGCGAAAAGTTCTCAAAAAAGAAAAATCCGGGATAGCTGAATTTCAAAGTGAACTCTCTCTTCCGCGCGTAATTAATCCTGATAGTTATGAATATGGCGTTCTTGTCTTTGATTACCGCGTTCTTGGGAAAAACGAAAATCCGGTTTTTAAAATTATTGAAGATGCTGGACTTGAAAAAACGCCGCGAGATTTTGAGATTACGGGATTTAAATGGCTGGAGCATACAAAATGATTTTTAACATTCCAAAACCTAAACCCAAAGAAAGCCGACCGCCGGAGCCTACTTTCTACGATAAGCCGGAAAATATGCCGAGTCTTAATCCTTTTAATGGTTGGCTAAAGAAAAATTGGTTTTTTGCTGTGATTTGTATTGGTGTGCTTTTGATGTTGGTCTTATCTGTTAGCTCTCCTAAAACCAGAGCTAAAGGTTCAGGGGTTATAGGGAACGATGAAAAACGGGAGACCGTAAGCCGTGAAGCTGTTGAGCAATCCATAGAACAGGCATCTGTAAATAAAAAAAACACGCTAAAGCCAATAAGTAAAAATTTAGAACAGAAGACCAAAAGGAATTATTCCACTCCTATAGAAGCTTTTGTCTATCAAGAGGATAAGCCGGCATCTGGTAGTGCTCGGGTAAGAAGCAATGCAAAGTCAGAGCTCATGGGTATTCCCTCTGGGACCCGGATACCTGCGCTGCTCTCAAACCGAATCTTCAGTTTCAATGTGGCTGCGCCGGTAATTGCAGTTCTTGGTCATGATTTTAAGTGGAAGGATAAGGTTGTGATTCCAAAAGGAGCAAAGTTTTTAGGGGAAGCCAGCATTGTTAAATCCATCGACCGTATTAATGTCAATTTTGACACTCTTGTGTTTCCGGATGGTCGCGAGCTCCGTATCCGTGCAATGGCTCTATCTGCTGACGGCTCAGGCGGGATCAAGGGGAAAGTTAAGAAACACCGTGATATTAAAGCTCTGAAAGCGGTTGGTGAGGCGCTTCTAGGCGGCGTAAGTCTATTTGCTGGAGGCGTTAGAAGAGATCCTTTCAGTATGGAAGATCAATTGAGGCTAAATCTCACGCAGAATTTGACTAGTCAAGCTGCGCAGGATTTAAGAAGCGTCAGGGTTGATCAATCAATTACGGCAGAAGCCTATACGCCTATCGATGTCATGATTCTTGAAAAAATTTAAAAAAGGAGGAAAGCAAACAATGAGCAGACAAAAGGGAAAAGGGGAATTCAGAGAAAAAGAGGCGCTATTTTCAGTACCCATGCGCAAGGGAGAAGAGCTTCGCTTTTCGGTTGTGGAGGTGGAGGGGAAAACGCGGGCTGACATCCGCTATTTTTCTCAAGTTGAGGATGGGATGAGACCTACTCCGCGCGGGATCATGGTTGATCCTGTGAAGCTTACCGAAATTGAAAGTGGTATTCGTAAGCTTGTGGACCGATTCTCAAAGAAGTGAGCTTTCTGGGGAGAGAGCTCTTCCGGGGCTCTCTCCCCAAATCCTTTCGGAGTGAAAAATGAGAAAACTTAAAGTAAGAAAAATAATGGTTTTAATTTTAATGTGCACATCTTTTGTGAGACCGGCGGCAGCGTTCAATGAGCCTGTTTTGGTTAATGAACATGGAACACTTTTAACGCTGAGTCAGGCAATCACTCGTGTGTTTGATAGTGATGCTCGCGTGAAAGAAGCTGTTGAGCGACTCAATAAGGAGTCGTCTCTTTATAAAAGCAAGCGCGCAGAGTTATTCCCGACGATTAGCATGGATCTTTTTCAAGCTGTTGCCACAGGCGGCAAGAAAAACGTCACTTACTTCGATGCCGGGATTACGCAGCCTATCTTCCAAGGCGGAAAACTGCGGGCTGAAAAGTCCCGCCAAGAGACACGGGTAAAACAGGAAGGACTCCGCCTTGAAGAGGTGAAGCTTAACTTAAAACAGGAAATAGAAAATTTATATGCCCAGGCGTTGGAAGAAAAGGAACTGACGAGACTTTTTCAGAACATGGTACGAGAGCTCCAGAGACATTATCAGGCATCGCGGTCTCTGTATGAAAAGGAACTAATTACCAACTACGAGCGCCTTCGTGTCGAGAGTTTACTTGCGAAAGCAAAATCCGGACTTGTAAAGCATAAGGAGACGCATGATTACCTTATAGAAATCTTAAAGAGCGTGATGGGTGTTAGTGAAAATGAATCTCTTGAGCTAGAACCATTGAAGGATGTTCCCGATTTGGATGAGGGGGTGGAATCTTATCTCAATTCCTCAAAAAAAGATCCGCTCTATCAGATAACCGAATTACAAATCCAAGAAAAGGGATTTGAAAAGAGATCGATTCAGGCTGAACGGTTCCCGCATTTCGATCTTGTAGCAAAGACCAATGTGAATCGAGATATTTTTGTAGATGCTAATCGGTTTATGTTGGGCATTGTCGCAAAATGGGATATTTGGGATTTTGGAAAACTTGGGAATCAGGTGAAAGCAAAAGTTCATGAAATGGAAGAGGTGAAATGGGCGGGGGAAGTCAAGATTAAGGAAAAGGAAAAGGTAATTCGGAAACAATATCATGAGGCTCGAGCTCTAAAAGAAAAAATTCGGCTATCTGAGGCTTTGGTGGCGGAGCGGGAAGAGGGCTATAAAAACGGCAAGGCTAGAATTATTGCAGGTGATAAAGGAACTGAGGAAATGGTGGAATCGTTCCTTGCGCTCCAACAGGCTTATGCCGAACAGATCCAGGCAATAACCGAATATCGGATGACCATTTCGGCACTTAATCGTCAGGCCGCGGTTGAAAAGAATGTTGAACCAAAGGAAGTTGGTGACCTGTCATGACGCGGTACGGGGGCCACCTCTTCTTATTAATAGTCGCTGCATTCACACTGGGAGCCAGTGTGCTTATCGCGTCAACCATGATATTCACAAGGGAATCCCTTATTCCTAGTGTTTTATGGCTCGGCGGATTCAGCTTTCTTTTTTTTAACATCTCATATCTGTTCTTCTTAAGTGTTGTCAGGCGATTCGTCAAGGAGCCGGTTCTTGCGGAATCCTTTATTAGGGATTTTCCTAAAACGGCTTTGCTTTATCCAATTCGTAACGAAGATCACGGTCTTTACGAGCGAATGGATTATTCATTTTCGGGCAATCATCTTCCGAATCTTGATCTCTGGATTCTCTCTGATTCAGATGCTTCTTATGAGCAGCTTGAGCTCGAACTGGTTCAGAGGTTACGAAACAAGTATCCAAATCGTATTTATTACCGCAGAAGGTTGAAACCTGTTGAGCGAAAGCAGGGCAATATTAAGGAATTTCTTACAAATCATCCCGAGTATCAATGGCTCTATATCGCAGATGCAGACAGTATGGTTCCAAAAGGAACCGTTTTGACGCTCCTTCGCAAAGCCGTGCATCCAGCAAATAGTGATGTAGCAATTTTTCAGTGTTTTATTCGTATTGCTCATGCCACAAGTTGGTACGCTCGGCTTGAAAAGATTGGAGCGGAGTTTGGGCAGAGACTGTATTTCACGGCTCTTCAAGGTCTTTTTGGGCGATTGATTTCGTTCGGGCATCATCACCTTGTTCGCGCGGATCTACTCGCATCCATTCAATTACCTAAAGGACTTCTTTCGCATGATAATTGGGACACGGTACTTTTAGATCAGCAGGGGTATCGAGTTGTTTTTTGTCCGGATGTCTATGGGTATGACGAAGTTCCCTCAAATTATCTGGAAGCTCGCGCAAGAGCTGGGAGATGGGCTCAGGGTACGCTTCAGGGTTGGCCGCTAATTTTTAAAAACAATGTCAGTCTGGCTTCACGCTTTCTTGCCTTTTATGGGATCTATCTGTATCTCGGCGATATTGTTTTCTTCCTATGGGTTCTACTTGGTTTGTCAGCTCACAGCATCTGGTTTGGTGAGTTGATTCATTTCCAGATTGACACGATTTGGCTCGGACTCTTCACTAACAGTATTTTGAAAACGGTTCTAATTTTTTGTATGGCAGTTACATTTTTTCATAAGGCAGTCATTGTTAAAAATGCGGATGATCTCCGAAAGTTTTCTTACGAGATCATCATCTCAAGCTTAATCACGCTCAATAACTTCTTTTATGTGCCTCTTGCTATTGCTACGCAGCCTTTTAAAAAGCTGATGTGGAGGCCTATGAAGAAAAATCCTTTTGAACAAGTAAATTTATTGCAGACGTTCAAAAGTCTTTGGCCTGGAACATTGTTCGGGGTAGCTCTTTTTTATTTCTGCAATCATGCAACGCCGTACTTTGTTTGGCAGGCACTGCCGATTATGGGAAGCCTCATGCTTTCCGTTCCGCTTGTTTATTTTACGTCCAAGGCTATGCCTGTAAGTTTCAAAAAATGGATTTGAGCGAAAAGGAGAATGAAAGAATGACACAGGAAAAATCAGATGGGAAATTGGAGGAACCGATTTTGTTTAAGGAGCCGGATAAAAAATCAACTAAGGTCAGAGGGGCGTGGTTTTTCATTTTGCTTCTCACAGGTGGTTTCTACCTTTTAAGTGGTACTGGACAAACAAGGGGCGAGGGAACGCTCAAGGCTTATAAACACGTAACTCTTCAGGCGCAAGTTCCGGGAAGGCTTATAGAAATTATGCGTAAAAAGGGCGAAGCAGTTCAGATGGGCGAAATTCTGGCTCATTTTGAGAACTCAGGCTTTCCGAACAAACTAGCTCTTAAACAGAAATCTCTGGAGATCAATGAAGAAAATTTAAAAGGGATACAGGAAAAAGAGAGTCATCTGAAAGCTAAAATCGACAGAGCTTCAATTTTGTCTGAAAACGGGGTAATTGGAAAATCTGATTTTGAAGACATTTCGCTCGAGTATAAGTCTGCCCAAAAGGAGGTTCTGCTGCAAACAAAACAAGTCGAAGCTCTCCGGGAAGAAGTTGCCTATCTCACAAGCGAAATTGAAAAACTTAAATTAAAGGCGCCCATTGCTGGTGTGTTGCTCAGTGATCCATCCGAGAAGATTTATACCCATTTTGATGTAGGAGCTGAAGCGTTCGAAATTGGAGATCCTTCCAGCTTTTATGTGGAGATGCCCGTTAGGGAAAGTCAGATCGGAAGTGTTCATATTGGTGATTCCGCGGCTATTCAGTTCGATGCCGTGCCATTAAGAAAGTATAGCGGGATTATCGTAGGGATTGGGGTCAAAACCGATCAAGAAGTCGAAAAGGTTTTTAAGGTAAAGCATGTTGTCGTTTGTGAGATTAAATTAAATGAGGATGTTTCGGGGCTTCGCTTTGGCATGCAAGCCAAGGTGGTAATTCATAGCGCAAGGAAGATCATCCCAAACTTTATCAGAAATTCTAAGCCTAAAGGGGAGTCTGACTTTGATGGAACTTTCAAGCTTTGAAACAGAATTTTTAATGCTGAAAAGGGAGCGCGAGGGTGGGAGAAGCCAGAAGGATGTTGTTGAGATCATTCGTCTTTGTCCGCCAGCTGGAAAAAATCTAAAACAAAATTACTCTGGAGGATCGAATATCTATGAAAGCAATCATTCTTGCGGCCGGTTTTGGGACCCGTCTTTATCCATTAACCGAGAATACACCAAAAGCGCTGCTTAAAGTGGGGAACAAAAGCATTCTCGATTATCTAATCGAGAAGTTGGATGCGATATCGATTATTGATGAAATTATTATTGTTTCAAATAGCCGCTTTTATATTGATTTTAGTGTATGGCTGAATGAAGCAAAGTATAAAAAGCAAATTCATCTCATTGAAAATGGTGTTTTTGAACCTCGGAAGAGCTTGGGAGCGATTGGAGATTTGAATTTTGCTTTACGCTCTGGTTTTTGCGGTAGTGATGATTTTATGGTTTTTTGTGGGGATAATCTTTTCGATTTTCCATTATCACACTTTCTTCTGCCATGTTTGGGGCATCGGGACGATGTATTTGTTGGCATTTACGATGTGAAAGATCCCGATCTTGCTTCTGAATGTGGGGTGGTAACGACGGACTCTCATAATGTCATTACGAGCTTTATTGAGAAACCTCGGCGCCCCAAGTCCACAAAAGTGGCGATAGGTGTTTATTATTTCCCCGGGCCATATCGACTTCGGGTATACGAATATCTTTTTATTGATGAACTCAATCCGGACAGAATTGGAGACTTTATCGCGTGGCTTACCAAAAAACAGCCTTTAAATGCCGTTGATTTTGATGGTGTTTGGTTTGATATCGGGACTATCCAGTCATATGAATTAGCGCAAAAAATCTTCAACGATAGGATGGCGGCTTAATAATGAATAAGCAGCCCAAGTTGAAGATTTCAGGCGATTTGGATGGTTACTCCCAGATATTGCGGGACGTGAAGCTGATCCTGGAAAAATGTCAGTCCCGGGTATTTCGGGCGGTTGATAGGGTTAAAGTCGAAGCCTACTGGGAGACGGGACAGAGAATTGCTAAGGGTGAGTTAGACAATAAAGACAGGGCGGATTACGGTGAGGCAATAGTTATGAAGCTCTCCCAGGATATAGGAATTGATAAATCTACTCTGTATGACGCCTGTCGATTTTTTAAACGATATCCAATTTTCCACACAGTGTGTGGAAAATTAAGCTGGTCGATCTGGCGGCGTTTAATATATTTGGAGAATGATTCGGAGCGAGAATTTTACAGACTTAAAGCAGATGAAGAAAACTGGTCGGTCCGACAATTTGAAAAAGCATTAAAAGGGAATTTATTCAAATCATCAGGTCCGCCACATAAAATTCCTGTAATGACTCCACCTGTTGTTGAAAACGCACAAAATATTTTCAGAGATATTTATGACTTTGATTTCCTGGCTCTACCTAAGCCGTTTCAAGAATATGATCTTGAAACTGCTATGACGGAAAAAACGATACAAGTCCTTATGGAACTAGGAAAGCATTTTTCTCTGGTCGGTAGGCAGGTGAGAATTTTGATCGATGGTAATTGGGATCGGATCGATCTGGTTTTTTATCATACGCGATTGCATTGCTATATTCTTGTTGAGCTGAAAAAGGGTACTTTTAAAAAGCAATATGTCGGGCAGATGAATGCTTATATTGAGTATTTTAGGCATAATCAGGAGTCTCGAGGCGATAATCCGACTATAGGGCTTATTCTCTGCGAAGATATTGGTTATGAGGAAGCTGTCTATGCGCTCGGCGGCCTAGAAAAGAAAGTGTTTGTGGCGCAGTATCGGGTTACATTACCAAGCGAACAGCAAATTGAAAAGAAACTTAAAGAGCTTAGAAAATAACCCATGAATTTTGAGGGGTTAAGGAGGAGCTTAACTATCGATTAGAGGTCAACCTTTGAGTAATAAGCAGGAATTTAAAACTAATACCTGTCTGATATATGATGAAGATCCCGATCTTTATGAGCGCATCATGAAGATCATAGCGTTAGCCATCCTAATTGCGCCCATGTCCCAAGAAGAAGCCGAAAAGACACAAAAAACATACCTTGAAAACCTATGAAAACATTGTAAGATGATTTTGATGAAATCCTACCTCACCATAAAAGACGTAGCGGCGGTTTTAGGGGTTAGTGCCCGTACCTTAATGAATTGGGAAAAGGCAAAGAAGATTCCCCAGGCAAAACGTGATCCTATGAATAACTACCGCTATTACACTCAAGAGGATCTGAAAAAAATCAAAGCAATAACAGGACGGCCATTGTGACAGTTAAAAACGGAAGTGTATCAGTAGCGTTGTATGCGCGAGTATCTACAGAAGAGCAAAAAGAAAATTTCTCACTTGCTGCTCAAAGTGAGCTTTTGCGAAAGCACGCAGCGGAAAAGAACTACGTCGTTTACGAGGAATATGTTGATGGAGGCTATTCTGGCACAACAATGGAGAGGCCTGCTTTCAAAAAACTTTTAGCAGATGCAGCCAAGAAAAAGTTTCAATTGGTATTGGTTTATAAGTTGGATCGCTTTTTCAGGAATAATCGGGCGCTTTTAACGGTCTCAGAAGAGTTAGAAAAAAGCGGGATTGGTATTAAATCCATAACCGAACCTTTTGACACTTCCAATCATTTGGGCAAATTTATTCTTTCCTTATTTGGGTCGCTCGCTCAATTGGAGCGCGATACTTTTATGGAGAGATCTAAAATGGGAAGAATGCGTCGAGCCAAGGAAGGTTATTACTCCGGTTCAAATCCAACTAAATATGGCTATGTGTACAATCCCCAAACTCGCAAGCTAGATATTCATGAGAAAGAAGCGGAAGGGGTTCGGATGGCTTTTAAGCTTTATAACGAACCCGACTCCTCCTTATTAAAAGTTGCCAAGAGATTGACGGAGCTTGGATATAAAACAAAATTGGGTAAAGATTTTACCACTGATGTTGTGCATGACATTGTGACTAGCTCCATTTATATGGGGAAATGGTATGCCAATAAATACGGGCATAATGGCAAGCTTAAACCGCGTGACGAGTGGATTGAAGTAGCTATGCCCGCGTTAATTAACGAGAAAACATTTAATGTAGCTCAACAATTACTAAATAAACGCAGAAATTACACAGTCAGAAATGTGAAGTATCAATATTTGTTGCAGGGGCTTATTAAGTGCGGTGATTGCGGTAATAGTGTTTCAGGAACAGCTGACAGACAAACAACGATCAAAAACGGCAAGAAATACGGCCCTTATTTTAAGCTTTATTATCGCTGCACTCACTTTGTTAAAAACTTGTATAGAAAAACCGTTAGCTGCAAGCTCCGGTATATTCAGGCTGAAAAATTAGAGCCGCTGGTTTGGGAGCAGATTGAACGGTTTTTAAGTGATCCTTCTGTTGTAGAAAAGACAATTGCTTATGAAAACGGCGGGTCTGCTGTACAGCAGCGGCAATTAACCAAAGAATTAGATCGAGTAAATGACAAAATTGAGTCTATGGGGTCGGAAGAGCAGCGAATTATTGAAGCGTATCGCCATAAAGTTCTGACCCTTGAACAACTCAATAAGGAAATAAGCAAAATTAAAGGGGAGAGAACTCTTTTAGAGAAGAGACAGTCTGATCTTGAAGACTTGCTTAGCGTTGAAAGAGCTAAGCCAGATCTTAAGGAAGTAGCTCAATATATTGAGACCGTCAAAGAAGGTCTTAAAAAGTTTACGCATGAAACAAAGAAGAATGCATTAGCCGCATTTAAAACCCGCATTGTTGCAAATGTAAATGGGGTTATTGATATCTTCCTGTCCATCCCCAAAAACCTCTCAGGAGCATCTTCGAGCAACGCGAATCCTCATATTTTTTCGTGGTCGCCGTTGCAACAGAACA
>DDUN01000062.1 GCA_002344825.1 Candidatus Multiplicimicrobium inquinatum
CTTTTGATTACGGCCGGTCCCACGCGTGAAATGCTGGATCCCGTCCGTTTTATTTCTAATCTTTCGACCGGAGAGCTTGGCTATAAGCTTGCCCGGCTCGCGGTTCAAAAAGGGTATGAAGTCACTTTGATCAGTGGTCCGACGGCTTTGAAGCCTGTTGCTGGTACGAAGCATGTGGCGGTTGTCAGCTCTGAAGATATGCGCTTGGCTTGTGTGAAGCACTTTAAAAAAAGCGATGCTTTGATTATGACTGCGGCAGTCGCTGACTTTACACCAGCAAAACAGGCTCGGCAAAAGATTAAACGCCGTGAAACTCAATCCGTGGTTTTGAATCGCACCAAAGATATTTTGGCTGAACTGGGTCCGAAAAAAGGCAGCCGAATTGTGATTGGTTTTTGTTTAGAAACCGAAAAGTGGCTAGAGTACGCCAAGTTAAAACTTCTTAAGAAAAAAATGACCGGAATCGTTGCAAACTATTATGAGCCCGGAAAAATTTGTCCGTTCGGACATAATCCCATGACCTCCGTTTTTATGGATGCCGGATTACGCACTCAAAAGCATACGAACCTTTCCAAATCAGGCATGGCCAATAAAATTTTAGGCTGGATGGAAGATTTGGCGGGGGCGTAAAAAAATCTTTGATTTTCAAAGCTGTCCTTATATCATAATCCCGATTTTGACACTCTTTTGGGGTGTCGCCGTCTAATATTTTGTGAATAAAAAGCCCTGGGTTTTTCGTCTTAATAGTAGAGTTTATTTTTAACGGAGGTTAAAGAGTATGCGTGTTTATCAGAAATCATTAAGTGTTCTTTTTTCGTTTATGCTTCTTTTCAGCGGTTGCGCAACCGAATCCGGATCAATCGGTGAACGTGAGTCAGGTGCTTTGCTTGGCGCGGGATTAGGCGCGGGTATCGGTGCTTTGGCCGGAGCCGCAACCGGAAACGCCGGTGTGGGGACCGCAATTGGTGCGGGAGCGGGTCTTTTAACGGGTGCTGTTGCGGGTGAAGCCGCGCGCCGTCAGAAAGAAAATACTAAGCGTGAAATTCGCCAGGAAATGATGCAGCAACAGTACCAGCCGCAATACGCGCCGCAGACTTATCAGCAGCCCGTACAGCAGCCGGTTTACAACCAAACCGCGCCGGCGCCTGAAATTCACACTAAGTATAATCCTCGGACAGGACAAACTTTTCCGGGAAGTTATACCTTTGATCCTGCGACAGGCGAGCAGCTTAAGAATCTTCAGTAAGCTCGGTACTTTTTGAAGCCCCAACAATCCTTTCGTGTCGGGATTTTGACTTCGGGAGGAGACTGTCCGGGGCTCAACGCGGTCATTCGTGCGGTTGTTAAGACTGCGCGGTGCACGTATGGGATGGAAGTGCTTGGGATCGAAGACGGCTACTTAGGTGTTATTGAGAAGCGCGGTCATTTGCTGGGCAGACATGATGTTTCAGGCATTTTGCATCAGGGCGGTACCATTTTAGGAACCGACAACCGAGCCAACCCTTTTCGGGTTCCAGTTAAACGCGGCAAAAAAGTTATTTTTGAAGACCGCTCGGATGAAGCGGTGAAGCATTTGCACGAAATGGGTGTCGATGCTTTGATCACGGTCGGAGGAGACGGAACGCTCTCGATTGCCAATAAGCTTTCCAAAAAGGGAGTGAAGGTTATCGGCATTCCCAAAACAATCGACAACGATTTGAGCTGTACGGATTACACGTTTGGTTTCGACACGGCTGTTTCGATTACCACGGAAGCTTTGGATCGTTTGCATACGACTGCCTCAGCGCATCATCGCGTTATGATTCTTGAAGTGATGGGGCGGAATGCGGGCTGGATTGCGCTGTATGCTGGATCCGCCGGCGGCGCGGATGTGATTTTGATTCCTGAGATTCCGTTTGATGTGGATAAAATTTGCAAAATCGTTACTGAGCGCTCATTGCATGGCAGGCGTTACTCTTTAATCGTGGTTGCTGAGGGCGCGATGGAAAGAGGCAAGAAAGCCGTTGAGAAAGCACCGGATAAACTTAATCCGTACCCGACTAAGTTAGGCGGGATAGGCGAGTATTTACGGCATCGCATTGAGAAGGTGACCGGGCTCGAAACCCGAGCCGCGAATTTGGGGCATATCCAGCGCGGGGGATCACCCACTCCGTACGATAGAAATTTAGGGACTTTGTTCGGCAAGACGGCTATGGATCTTGTTGCCAAAAAAAAATGGAATCATATGGTGGGCTATGTCGGTAATCAAATTAAATCGTTTACGATTGAAAAAGCAGTTAGCCGAATCAAAACTGTGCCTTTGAATCACCGCCTGATTGAAGCCGGAAAAGCAATTCATATTTGCTTTGGAAATTAGTTTGAATTGATTTTTTTCTTTAATTGAAATAGTTTTGTCAGGTTTTATTCGTTAGTTATCCGGCGCGGTAGCAAAGTGGTAATGCACGGCTCTGCAAAAGCTGTATTCGGGAGTTCGATTCTCCCCCGCGCCTCGCTACGTTTAGTCAGAATGGCTTAGCTCTCAAAATTCAGACAGCCAATGCTTCGCTTGGAACTCATTTTGAGAGCTAAGCCATTTTGACAGCACTACGCTGGAACATCGCAATTTGCTTATGGCAAATTGCAGTTGGAATTTTGCTGGCCGCAAAATACAATCGATATAAATCTTTGTGCCCGGGTGGCGAAATTGGCAGACGCAACGGACTTAAAATCCGTCGGGAATTTAAACACCCATGCCGGTTCAATTCCGGCCCCGGGCATATTCCGCTTATTTAAAACACCGCGGCTCAGACAGTCCTCGCTTTGCTGCGGAACTCGCCTCGGCATTTTAAAAACGCTCCATTGAGGTTTTTTTAAAAAAATCCTTCCGGGTTTTTCTGATGCACTTTCAGTTTTTCCCCGATATGCCAATCACCCCTTATGGCGATAATTAACGATATTATGAAAAAAACTTTAGAATTACTTTTTATAATGATTAAATTGTCATAAGTGTATTGTTTTAAAGTACTTACAAATTTGACAAGAGTAGATTTGCCAGATAAACTCTTGTAGAGGCAATTTGAGCATGGTATTATTCTGTCCGCTCAATTAAATATTTTTTATGTTTGCGTTTATTGCCAAATTAGAAGGGGATCTAGCTTGAAAAAAATTACTTCATCCGCACTCGCTTTTTTACTGATCTTTAATCAGTTTCCCGGAATGTCTTTCGCCGGAACCGGAGATCAGAATTTCGAGCTTGATCCGATTGCGGGCTATCAGTCTGTCCGGACACTGGCAGATATTGAGCAACAGCAGAGCCAAAACAGCTACCGTCCGTTGGTTTCGGAAGCGGAACAGGCTGATGCCTATGATTTTGAGAATATTTCACCGCTATCGCCGCCCAGCTCGCGTGATAGTGAGGAGTATTTTTTTGATGATGCCGTTGCGCAATTTTCTCCTGATTATGCTTCCGCTGTTATTGTGAATAAATTAGAAGCAGCTGATTTAGAAAAACTGTTAAAAATTGATCAAGAGATAGGCATTGCGGTGATTGAAGGAAAGATCGTGATGTTTACCAGCGGCTCTGAAAATGAAATTCGCGTTGTCCCGGCCGCCGCGGAACTTTTAAAGCAGTCTTCAATTATGATTCATACCCATCCTGAAGGCGAACGCGCTTACCCTAGTTTGACTGATTTTCAAGAAGCGGGTGAGCAGACTGAGTACGTTGTGACGACAAGCGGTGTCTGGGCTTACAACCATGATGGGCTCGTTTTTGATCAGCCGTTAACTTATGCTGAATTAGCTGATTTGATTGGTGCCGCGCATGTCCCTGGCGCTTCATCTAAAGAAGCGCGCGATACTTTGAACCAATTTATTGTCGCTATCGACGAATACAATCAAAACCGTGAAATGGCAGAGGTATTGCGATCTGCCGGTGAAACAGTTTTACCTGGCAAGCCCGGATTAAGTGTTTTTAGCGGGGGTGGAGCGAGTGCCCCTAATCTTAACTTGCAGTCAGACACCAATTTTAGTGTTCAGTTTAATGTGAGTACGCAGGGGAGTTACGCGGGGACGGCTATTAGCTTTGGGGCTGCGGGAGCAGACCTAGATGGGTTAGGCCCCATTAAGTTTGGATTTAAGACAAACTTGAACTGTCATACTGCAACCGCGAATTGTTTTAAGGTTAACTTTGTAGATACCGCTGGGCGAGTAGCTTCTTTTTGGGTAAAGGGCGTTGCAGAAAACTCTTTTGAAGACTTTCAGTTTTCTAAGGCATCCATTTTGAATAAAAATGCGAATTTTCGCATGGATAAAGTTAAAGAAATCGTGCTTGTTTTTGAATATTGGGACACACCGGACCAAATTGGAACCGTGCATGTCCAAACAGCAGGGCTTGATTTTAAACCCCAGATCGCATCGAATCCCGCTTTGACTTCGGCCCATGTGAGCCAATTGCCGGGTTTGTTTGATCGGGGGTCGTTTAATACTCGAATCACCAACGCAGGCGCAGCTGTCAATATTCCTCACACTTTAACTCAATCAAGCTCAAGTCTTGCAACGCTTGATTTTGATGTGTCTGATCAAAAGGCTTTTGCGGGGCTTGTCAGCTCTTTTGATGATTTTTCGACCGCAGGGACGGTAGAAACTGAAAATTTATCTGGTCTTTCCAGTTTGGTTGTTGGAGTCAAAATGAATGGCGGGACCGGCCATTCTGTTTTTGTTGAAGTTGAGGATATATTTGGTGCTAAGGATACCGTTGAGTTAACCGGCGTCAGCTCCGGAATGAAGTACTACAACATTGCGATGAGCAAGTTTCCCTATGTTAATAAAGCTTTTATTAAAAACATCAACTTTGTTGTGACCCATCAAAGCTTAACTGGATTTCGCGCCGGTGTTTTAACGGTTGATTTGGGCGGACATCCTTTTACCTCTACTCCCCAAGTTTTCGGCATTCCATTTGATCCTCAAACCGATACGACACAGCTGTCAACTTTTTCGCCAAACATCATCGCGGGACAAGGGACCGTTGGAACAACATCAGGTGTTGCGACGAGTTCGATTAGTACAACCACACGAAGTGGGAATTCTTTGCGGGCATTTTATGTTGTAAATCGTCCAGAGGACTTTCTTTTTATTCCGATCGGGGGTTATTTTGATACGAATAGTGCGTTTGTCGGAACTCCGCAGAATTTTGGTAATGAATTTAAGATGGGTTTGGCTGCCGGCCCCGCCGGAAAAGTAGTTAAAGTTGAAATTACCGATGTATCTGGAAAGAAATATATTTCTAATCTTGTTTTGACTGGGAGCGCTGCCCTTTACACGATTCCGCTAACCGGACCCAATTTGCCAAGCGGTTTTCTGTCGACACAGATTGCAAATGTGGTTTTAGTTATTGATCGAGCTTCAACCGGGGAACCCTACCACACGGGAACAATGGATGCCTATGTGAATGGTTTGTATTATTTGCCGACTGTAACTTCAACAACGGATGCATTGACCGATTTTATGGGAGCGGCGGTAGCGAACGCGGTTGAGCCCGCGGGATTTGATACGGTGATCGGGTTTACGCAGACAAGCGGTAATCAGTTTAGCTTTAATTACAACTTAGCGAATGGGACAGGGAATAATCGCTGGGCAGCGGGGGTGATTGAATTAAACGCGCCGCGAGATTTAACGGTGCTTAACTCAAGCATTGTCTTAAGCGCCACGTCGACAACGGGGAATTTTATCGTTGAAGTGCAAGATAATTCAGTGCCCGCGAAAGTGATCAAGCTTGTCGGCAGTAACGGGAAATTCATTATTACGAAAGCGATGTTGGATGCCGCGGCATTAACGCAGGGAGTTGTGGGATTTGATACGGCGAGTGTGAGCCGGGTGGTGTTTGTGGCTAATGACGCAGCGGATACAACCGGAACGATAACCGTGGGAGCAGCTAATTTAAAATTTATACCGAATGCGGTCGGTACCGGATTACCCGTTACCGACTTATCCGCTTTGAAGCCGAGCGTTGTTGCGCTTGAGCCTTGCGGACAAAATCAAAGTCCGTGTCTTCCGGCTTTAGGGTCTTTGGATACGGTTCAGAATTTTACACAGACCGGCGCGACACAGATTGATTTTGATTTTAATTTGAATAATGGTATCGCGGGCGCGGGGGATGCGCGTCGTTATGCCGGAGCGCAGATTTTATTTGATACCGGAAAACGTTTGTCCATTCCGGCGGGCGGACTTGTTTTGGGCGTTACAGCTACCGGTGTTACTTCCTATAAGATTGAATTGATCGATAACCAAAATCGCAAAGTTTCTTTAAATTCATCCGTGGTGAACGGCAACTTATTGATTACGCGTGACATGATTCAAGCGGCGAATGTGCCCGGTTTTAATGCCGATTACGTTGCGGGTATCGTTTTTGTTTTAGATCAGGCAACGCATACAACCGGACACGTGACGGTTCGTTCTAATGGTTTTGCTTTTACTCCTTCAATCGCCGGAACTGCATTCAATCAGGGCACGTTGGATAGTTTTAGCCAGCTCTTTTTCTTAAACACTTTTAAAGGTACTTCGTCAACCGGGGATAATGACGCGACCGTGACTTCGTCAGCTGTTTCCGGATCTGAGTTTAATTTTAATTTTTCAGTTCCTGATTCGGATGATTACGCGGGAGTTACTTTTGCCGGCGGTGGTTTTGATAATTCAGCTTTGGTTCCTAAAAACATTACGATTTCCGCGGTTGCCGGTAATGTGCAGATTGCCGCCACCGGGTTTGCGGGCGCTCTTTATCAGTTGGAATACAGCACGAATTTAACAACCTGGAATGTTGCAAAAACCAATATCACGGTGAATGGTTCGAACCAGCTCATTACAGTTGATGATGGAACCATTGTTACTCCGGAAGGTGTGATTCTCCCGCATCCTTTTCAGTCGGGAGTTCCCAGCCGCTTTTATCGTTATTCTCTTATGTCAGGACAGCTTGGAACATTTGTCGGACAAACTGTGAATGTCGGCAACACGCTGACTTTGGGCTTGGAAGGTCCTGCCGGAAAACAACTCAAACTTGAAATTCGCGACATTACTGGAAAACAGTACGACGTTCTTTTAAATCTTACCGGCGCACCTCAAAATTACGCGATTGATTTAGCTTCATCCGGGTTGGATGTTACCGAAATTGCCATGGTTAACTTTGTGACGGAGAAAGATCGCTCAGGAGGTTCCGGAGCCGTTCGAGTTTTTGCGAATAATATTCAGTATAACGCCGCTCTTGCGCCGGATGCCTCTGTAACATCCGCAACGACAAGCCTTGGATTAAAGGACGCGGTTAATTTTGCTTCGTCAGCTCCTGCCGCGACATCCTCGCTCACTAAAGTAAGCGCGTCAGAATATAACCTGACGTTTAATGTTGCAACGGATGATAGTTATGCCGGCGGGATTATGACATTTGATGATTTTGGTACGGATCCTACGAAAGAGTTTTCAGATTTGAGTGGGCTTACAAATTTAGACATTGGCCTTGCTCTTTCAGCGGGAACAGGATTGATTGTACTTGAGATAGAAGATATCAACGGAAACAAAGATACAGTAACTTTGACCGGAGTTGATACAACACAGCGATTTTGGCGTGTTCCACTTTCTAGTTTCGACAGCTTAACTTTGGACAAAACCAAGATTCGTGGAATTAATACAGTTGTTTTGCAAGACAATGTAACTAGCCCTAATGCAATATTAAATGTGAGGCTTGGCAGTTATTATTTTCTGTCGACTGTGATCCCGACGACGGATGCATTGACAAACTTTATGGGAGCGGCTATCGCGAACGCGATAGAGCCTGCGGGATTTAACACGGTGATCGGATTCACACAGACAAGCGGGAATCAGTTTAGTTTTAGTTACAACTTAGCGAATGGCACGGGAAATAATCGTTGGGCAGCGGGAGTGGTTGAGTTAACCGCGCCGCATGATTTAACAGTGCTTAACTCAAGTATTGTCTTAAGTGCGACATCGACGACGGGAAATTTCACGGTTGAAGTGCAGGATGATTCCGTGCCCGCGAAAGTGATCAAGCTTGTCGGCAGTAACGGGAAGTTTATTATTACGAAAGCGATGTTAGATGCCGCGGCATTAACGCAGGGGGTTGTAGGATTTAACGCGGCAAAAATCAGCCGAGTGGTGTTTATAGCGGACAATGCGATGGATACGGTTGGGACGATCACAGTGGATGCAGTCAACCTCAACTATGCGCCGACGGTGACACCAAGTACAGCCGCGTTA
>DDUN01000047.1 GCA_002344825.1 Candidatus Multiplicimicrobium inquinatum
AACCGCGGAGGAACAGACTACCGGACACAAAGAGGAAAGCTGGAAATGGACTTTCAGCGTTCAGGAAAATGTCAGCCGTGAGTACGTCGACAGCATGATTGCAAAATTGCCGGGGACGGATCAGGCTCGTTGGGAGCAGATTGCGTGTGTTGAGCAGACAGGCGGGTGTTCTCCAAAGATTGATGAATTGACTTCGTTTACCATGTCGATCGCAGGGAAAAATGACCGGAGCATCGCTTTTGAAGGTTTTGACGGGGTTGGTTATTCGCTGAACATGACTACGGTTCAGGTGATGACGACCAATACTTCAGGTCAGAACATTTGGGTTGCTCAGGAGAAAGTTTCTTTAAGTTCACGAAGAACCATCAGCCGCACGGATATTATGGCGGCCCGTGACGCCGGCAATTTGACGGAAGACGAGATCATTGAACTGAATAAGGCTTTAACCGCAGCCGCGCAGCGCACGGATGTTGAGTTTACGGAAGTGGTAACGGGTTCAACCCGCGTGCTTTCATTTGATATGGATGGAATCACTTACCGTCTTAGCGCAAATGAACTTTCGGGCAAGTACCGTTTTGAAACAGGCCAGAAAATTACGCGCACCCGCGCCGAAGAAATTTACGACGATTCACTTTTAGGCGATAAGCTTGATCCGCTTGCCTACGCTTTATTTCAGACAAATTTAGGTCGTGCCGAACCGGACGCAATCTTCGATCTTACAAACCGCGGAATTGAAGGCTTAAGCATCCGCTGGGAAGCGGCCAATGAACGGGAATCTTTCGTTCTTAACCAAATACATGAAAAAGCGGATGATGTTGACACAACCGATGACGGAATTGACGATACCATTGAACACCGCTACCGCTGGGATCTTTCAACTCAGTCAAATGTCACAAAAGATTTCGCAGCGACATTCGCAATGGGACTTGAACTCACAGAACAAACCATTTTCAATACCGCAATTGTTGAAGATACAAATCTGGAAACAACTTTTGTTTATTCGGATTCGACGACAGGTTCTAAGACCATCACTTTTGACGGAGCAAAGAGCAAAAAGGGTTACTCCGTGTCCCAAGACATTACTTACAAACTTGAAAATAATAATTCATGGATCCCGGCGACGCGTGTTAGTTTTGCGGTTCGCCAAGAGACAACATTAGCCGCTATTCGCGAAGCGGCTGTTCTTTTAGGATCGGACGATAAAACAGCCTTGCTTGCGGTGCTGGATCGGATTGAATCCGAGAATTTAAAAGTAGATTTCAATGATTTGATTACCGGTAAAAATCGTACGCTTAGTTTTGAACTGAACGGAACCCAATATCAAGTAGTGCTTTTTGACGGAAAAATTGACGGCCAAACCGTGAATAAAGCTAATTTTGAGGTCAGCAGGAACGTAACAAAAGCCCGCGCGCTCGAACTCTACGCGCAAAATGCAGGTGTCGCGCTTCAACCCGCTGAAGCTCAGCAACTTGCCGCTGCACTCGATCGGGCAGATCCGAAAGTCTTTTTTAGTTACAGTACAACGACAACGGGCGGGTTATCTTTTTCATGGCGTTCCTCCGACAAACACGACAGCTACACGCTTTCCTTGAACGCCGTTAAAATCAAAACGGATGAGCAAAATAACCAAAATGTTTACAACCAAACTATCAAAACTTGGACTTTTAACACAAGTTATGAAATTACCAAAGAACGTCTTTTTTCCGAAGCTCAGGGATTAACTCCTGCCGCTGGTACAAATTTTTCCGACTATATTCAACAACGCATGAATGCTTCTCAGGCCTTTTTTGACGACGAAGAACAAGTAGCTCATCTTTTGCAGGCTATATCAGCCACAGTTATGATCGACGATGTCGCCATTGCCGACATTGGAGATAGAATCACCCTCAACCAAAACGGTGATCAAAAAAGTTTCGGCTGGGAGTCGCTCAATCAAAACATACGCTACTCTTTGTCTTTCAGTCCGAAAAAAGTAATTGAAAATAACTCTGCGCTAACCTCATATTCTGTGGCGCAATTTTCGGCGGTGCAATCCATTTCAAAAATAACCGCGGAATCCTGGAAAGACCAGTTAAAGCAGCTCGATCGTCAGACTTTTCAGGCTTATCTTGATTCAGCTGGTCCGGAAACGGAGTTTGAACTTACCGTCCAGGGCGGACGTCAGTCAATTAGCTGGCAATCCGCGGATCGCGGTATCAGTTACCGGGTATCTCAAGTCCAGCTGACTGTCGAAGGAGCTTCCGGGCAGCCTGAGACTGTCGGTCAGTACGAATTAACCGCAGAAGTTTATTTGAGCCGTGCGCTTGTAGCGTCCTACGCACTTCCGCTGGCAGTCGACGAAAAAGCATCTTTTGATACTGACTTTTCCGGAACAACAGCTTCGACTCTATTTACGCATTCATTGAATAGTCAGGGATCGTCGATTAGCTGGCAAAACACAGCGCGTACGGCATCTTTTTCGCTTCAAATTCAAAAACAAAGATTTACAGACGGAACTTCAACAACTCAATACACCTATAGCCGCTCTGAGTATCGCCGTCTTACGGATGTCCGCAATGCGGTGGCTCCTTCGCTTTCGACCGCGGATCGCGCGTTACTTAACGGTGCTTTTTCATCTCAGGATGGCCTTGTTTTGGTCAGCCAGTCCGCCAACTCATTTTCTTATAATTGGGAGGCTAAGGACGGTCTTATTTCCTACAGTTTGAATAAGACAACCACAGAATTTTCGGATCAGTCCACAAAAACAGATTGGTTATTCAGTTCAACAACTAAAGTTAAGTGGGCGGTTGTTGAAGCGCTTGATCTTTCGGGTTTAACCATAAGTGAACAAGCTGATTTTGCCAAAGCGCTGGCAGCTAAAGATCCTCTGACGTTTGCTTCCCGCAATACGTCGTCGAACGGTGTTTCGTATTCATGGACTTCCGCGGACGGATTAGGCCGATTCAGCTTCAATCAGCAGAAAATGACGACGGTCTCCGGGGCGATTATCACGGATTCAAGTATGTCGTTGGTTTACTCGGTCTCAGCGGCGGAAATCAGATCTTTAATCGCCAATGGACGGCTGACGGATGTTTCAGATGCCGTGCTTAATCAGCTAAAGGCGGCGGTGGGTGATCCGGAAAATCCCGATTCGGTTGTTGATTCACGCGCACGATTTTCACGCTCCGAATCGGGCCTGGGAATCAATTATGAAGTTGTTTTTCTCGACAATCCATTGACCACGCTTACGCTCAGTTCTTCACGTGAGGAAGGCCGAACCTTTCAGTTTGCTTTGGAAGTCAGGAATGTTTTGAGTTCAGCGGAAGCCATTGTCGTTTTACAAAACTCGTTAACGACTGAAGGTACGGGCGCGGATATGAAAGCATTCATTCAGGAACAGCTCACTTTACTTCAAAATGACACGAACCGCGGAAAAATGTCTTACTCTCTAAGTCAAACTCTCGAAGGGCAATCTTTAAGCTGGCAAACTTCCGATGGTTCCAAGTCTTGGACTTTGCGTGTCGATACCGTGATTGCCGGCGGGCCGGAAGCGAATCTCTCTCTCCGTGAACTGCGTACCGGATCCGAAATTGACGGATTGGTGACGGAGGACTTGATGGATCCGCGTAATTTAGCGGCTTATACCATCGCCAAAGGCAGTCTTAAAGCAGGGCAGGCCCTTTACCGCACTTATGACGGCAGTACTTCCAATTTGAGCTGGATTGATTCCGTGGATGAACGAAATTCTTTTGCGGTTAGTATTAATCCGAAAACTCCCGCGGGTAACGGAAACTATAAGACAAGCGCTACCTTTCAGGAGTCACGAACCCTAACCTTGACCGAAATTCAAAGTGCGTTCGCGGAAGACGGTGTTATTTTTAGCTCGATGCGCGATCAGGATGAAATCGTTGCTCTGCGCGATGCGATTAGTGACGAGGAAGTCTTGCTGCCTGCGTTTTTAGCCTCTTCGGTAACCCGTGTTACTTCATCCGGTCGGGTCTCTTATGCGTGGACATTTCCAGGGCAATCCGCGAATCATTCGGTTTCAATCAATCATGATGTTCCGTCCGATGCGGGTGTCCCGGTCAAGCCGAAAGTAAACTATTCCGTGCAACGGCGCGTTACGCTTAATACGGTTGAATCAAAATTAAGTCAAATTCGTGATCCCGAAGAGCGGCAGCGCGCGCAGGACGCGCTTACTTCGGCGGGATACCGCAGCGCGAATTTTTATGAGAATACCTCCGGCTCAAATATAAGTTATTCATTTGCGACCGAAGATGGTTTAACGAATTTCACGCTTCAAATTAATACGACTCATCCGGATGGCGTTCGCGCGACTTTTGTTGAATCGCGCGCGATCAGCCTAAGCGATATTGAAGCGCAAATCGCTAAGGTAAGTGATATTGACCCTGATGGCGGCGGACCTGATGTTTCACCCCGTAAACAGCTTCTCAACGCGCTCAATCTCACATCGGCTTCGAATTTAACCGCGAATGATAACGATGCGTCGCTTAAATATCTGACGTTTACAAAAATCGTTACCGGCGTGGCGCAGGAGTCATTTTCATGGACCTCCATGAACGGATTAACAACTTATTCGATCCGGATTATAGAGGACGCTCCCACCAAAGCGACCTTCACGGAACAGCAGCTTGTTACCGCAAAACAAGTGGTTTCATTCATGGAAGGCTCCTTGACCGCGGAACAAAAGCAGAGCCTATTGACTGTGTTGGGAGAACAGCAAGCGGAGGGCGTCTCATTTACGCGTTCACTCAGTAACGGAAGTGAATCATTCAGTTGGAGTGATTTGGACGAAATAACATCGAACTCCTTAAGTGTCCGGAACAACGGCGGGTTTACATGGTCCGTGACTGAAGTGATTGCCCGCAATTCAACTGACTTGCAGTTTCACGCGACAATGACTCTCGAAGAAATGCTGGATATTGACGGAAGCGACACCGATTGGATCTATCAGGATGTCAGCTCGTTTAATGCTTATGAAAATGTTATCCCCGGATCCGCTAACTCGGCTCCGGCTCGTTCCGGATATCAGACATCGTCACGCAACGGTTCAATTTCCCGCTCAGCCAATTGGGATCATTCGTCCGGTGAAGTGGAGTTTAATCAACAGCAAACTCTTCCGGATTACACCTATGAGGGTAAGACGGGGGATTGGTCAAAATCAACATCACGTCTTGATGCCGGTATGGTTGCGTCCGACCGCACCCGCTATTCGCTTCAGCTTTCTGAAAAGCAGTTTATTGATGCTTCAGGCGCTTTAAATAAAACCGGCGATGGAAAGCAAGTGGATGTTTCTTATGTTGTGTCGGGTCTTCAATCGGATTTTACGGTCGGTGAAGACACGAACCGTACGATGCAGGTTGAAATTGGCATGATTGAGAGCGGCGATCCGATGTACGACGAAGTCAAAGAGATTGGCGGAACAACTTGGGTGCGCGCTTACAACGATTTAGACACCGGATTTACGGTCGGCGCGGATACCACCTATTCGCTGACTTTGTCGGATCAGCGAATTGAGAATGCTGATGGATCATTGAGTTTGACAGGCGAGGGATTGACAAAGCAGGTGACTCATTCGATTGGCGGGTTAAACAGCACATTCAGCGGCCCTAAAATTGAAAGCAAGGGAATTGACCGCTCAATCAGCATTGAAGACAAAAACATTGAAGTTAAAGGGATTACCGGAAACTGGGTTCGTATTTGGTCAGGGTTAGCGGAAGGTTTTTCCGCGGAAAATAAAGATGGAAAAGTCAGCTATGCGCGCCAGCTTCAAAAAGTGGATGCGATTAAAACCAAAGAAGAAAATACAGAAGGCGAACTTGAAGTCAAAACAGTGACCCGTGATTTTACTTATACTGTTTCGGGCTACACCGGGCCTCTTTTTAACGCTGGTGACTTGACCTTGTCGAAGCAGTCAGTAGAAAAAGATTCCACATACGGTCAAGACGCAAACGGCAATGGCGGTATTACGGGGGATTGGGTACAGGTCTGGAGCAATCTTGCCACGGGCTTTGTTGATAAAGAAGGCACGACGCATACGCGTCAGCTGACGGTTGACCGCGGCGTGAACAGCCAAGGCGAAATTGTTCCGGCTGATCAGGGAACAAAAACCCGCGTAACTTATACCATCGCAAAATATGAAGCAGACAGTGAAGCGCCCGCTTACTGGTCGGGCAATGCGCTTGAGTATTCCGTGCAGGCTGAAGTGAATATGACGTATGGCGGGCAAACAGGTGAATGGACTAAAGTCTGGTCAAGTCTCAATAGCGAATTTCAATATATCGAAGGGCAATCGGAGATCCGCTTGCAGTTGACGAAGCCACTGCGGGTTCAGGCTGAATTCGATCCGAACACAGGTGTTCCCAAGAATGTTGCCATTTTTAACAAAGATGGTTCCGTAACAGGGTTTGGAGCGGACGCTGATCCGATCACGCAGGCTGAAGCGGATGCTCTCGCCGAACGTGACGTCACTCTCGTTGTTTCAGGCTTAAATCAGACTATGAATGGCGCCGCTCACTCCGGCGTTGAAGTTGAGACATCTCTGCAGATTTTATATAAAGATGTCACAGTTGAAACCAAAACAGGCGATTGGATGCAGGTGATGAGCGGGCTTAACTCGGATTTTTCTCCTAAGACCGACAGCCGCTTCACGTTGCAGATGGAAGAGAAATCGTCTTCCGGAATTTCCACTGGCCGGACCTTTATGATTACGGGATTCGACGATGCCTCTTTCTCGGCCGGAGATTTGGATCGTGTTATTCAGCAAGTGATGCGCGGGGAAGAAGTTGAAGGGTTTACCGGCGATTGGGTGAAAACAATCCGCAACTTGAACTATGGGTTTGCCGAGCACGATGGTTCTAATTACAGCATGTCGCTGAGCAGTAAGAAAATTTTTATCGACAAAGAAACCGGCAAGCTTTGGAAAGAAGAAAATCTTGATTTGACGACGACAGAGCCTCCGCATGCAGGCAATCCGGCGCACGATAAAATGAAAGCGGATGCAGAAGAAGTGACCTTGTCGATTTCCGGTTTTAATAAAGAATTTAACGGCGGAAATCTTTCCCGCTCCATTCAGATTGTGGAGAAAAACGCCACGTATGAGGGTAAGACGGGTGATTGGACACGCAGTTACTCAAGACTGGGCAATGGATTTGAAGTTCAGCTCACAAGTGATTTCTCACGTCAGTTGATTGAAAAAGTAAACGGCAAGGAAACCGGACGCACTTTTATTATTTCCGGATATGAAAAAGATTTTCAAGATAAACCCACCGTTCGTTTACGTTTTTCGTCTCAGGAATTGGTGAAAGGCCCGAACGGCGAAAAAGAAACAACCCTGGTTCCCGACAACATTACGGGCGAATGGATGAAGATTAAGAGTAACTTGGGCCGTGGATTTGAGGAAGGGGCTAACAGTAAGTATTCCATGCAAATGTCGGACGATGAAACGACCTACACGCTTTCTGAGTTTGATTCCACCTTTGCGATGACGGATAAAGTGAAGCGCGGTATGCAAATTCAGGAGAAGGATGTTGCGTATGCGGGGCTGATGGAGAAGCTTTCCGACTCCGATAAAGCGATTATCACTTCGATTCTTGCGACTCTCAAAAAGGATCCTTCCGCGATTACTTCATCCAATATCAGCGGAATGAACACATTGCTGAGCGAAATGAAGACACGTCTCAGCGCCGTGACCGGCACCGATTCGCTTTTACTAACACAGTTGGGCGAGATCATTGACCTTATCCCCGCAACGGTAACGTCTCTTAACGCCGACGCGGTCTTGAATTTGACACGCCGTTTGGAAGGTTACCGCGGAGATTGGGTCCGCGTTTACGATAATCTCGATGTTGAATTTGTCGCAAAAGATGACTCCCGTTATTCGCGCTCACTTCAGATTACGGATACGGCAACGGGATTGACCAGTGCTTACACTATCTCAGGATATAAACTGGAAGCCGGCGTGTTTAAGGCGCCTTTAGACGCGCAGTCTAAGCCCATGTTGAGTTATTCCCGGCAGACTTCATTACCGACTGGAACTTACTTCGGCATGATCGGTGATTGGGTTCGAAGCGAATCAAACCTGAGCGATAATTTTCAAATCACCGATACCACGAAATATTCAATGCAAATGCAGGAGCGCGATGCGAGCGGCGCTGAAACCGGTAATAGCTATACCGTTTTAGGTTTTAAGAACAACCAGTTTACCGATGATGTGAACCTTGACAAGCAAACCTTGCAATACCGCAAACAAAGCAATATGACTTCCGAGCAGGTACAGCAGTCAGGTTTGTTAAAAGGGTTGCCGGCCGGCCGCACAACCTATGATAAGGCCTATGAGAACCTTGAGTTGGCGTATGTTTCCGACGAAAACGGCGGTCCTTTCGGTGACAATCAAGTTATTACGGGAATGAGCCGTCAGGTTGATGTGTACGGAGACGGTAAATACGTAATCGGAGCCAGTTATTATATTGAGCCAAACGCGACAGCTTTGACCTGGACAGCAGAGCAAGTCACAGCTCAATTCCAGCCCCTGATTCAAATTTTTAACGCCATGACCGGCAGCGCTTCCGATGACATGCCTCCCGCGATGGGCGCGGCACTCACCGCGGCGATGAGCGCGATTACTTACAACGGCAATGGACAAACTTCTAATTTATTTTCAGCAACAGTCAATGGCGAATCTATTTTTAGATGGAAGGGAACGGACGGGAAAAATTATTCCTTAGTATCTTTTACGGAAGATGGACAGCGGCAATGGACTTTCAACGAAGTTGAAGAAATCAGCGGAATTAATATTACGCAGGAATGTACCACCGCTGTTTGCGGTGCCGGATTTATTGAAGGCTCACGGCAGGTGACGAATTATCAGGATCTTGATTTCGTCGGAGTTCAAAGCATTGTTCATCAAACCGACAATAAAATCGACGGGAGTGTTGATTCAACCAGCTTCAGCGTCCGCTACCAAAGCGCAAGCAAACTCGGTGAAATACGCGCTTATTTGACAGCTTTGATTAATCAGCTGCCTTTCACGGAAAAGGCCGGACTTCTATCCGCTTTGACCGCGTTACCGGATGATACTGAAATACGTCTTATCTCAGATGATTTGACGGTGCAATATAGCTGGCTTGGCGCGGACAATAAAACTTATACACTGCAGGGAGATACGCAGTTTAATGATAATGGAGAAACCCGCGTCTGGTCGTTGCGGAACAATCGCGCGGTTTTAGATATTAAAGGCAGCGCACAAAGCTATTTTAATTCGCGTGAACTCTCCGTCGGCTCAGCGCAAACGCTTTACCAGATTGACGGTGATGTTTCCCGTACCATTTACTATGCGGACGCGAGCCGTCAGCAAATCTCTTCGATCACAGACAGTGTTCAGCAGGTACTTTCAGGACGCGGAAAAGGTGAGGTATTATCCGTGAGTTATGAAGGTTCAAATTTTAAAAGCAGTATCGGCAGCGCGATCGCGTATGATGCCGCGAAAGTAAAAGATTACCTCCGTTCAGGACGCAGTACCACCACTTACGCGGTAGACGGAACGATGCTGCGCCGCGACAGCTATGGCTTTTCGGTCAACTATATGGATCCGACGGACCGCGTTGAATCTCTGTCGACTCAGTCTTATTTTGCCGGCGGACGCGGACGTGAACTGAATAGTCATACGGTTTCGGTTGAATTTGTTGCGGGTGAAATAAGGTTCAAGGAAATCACCCGTAATTTTTATCAGGAGCCATTCAGCGGAACCGTGACACAAGCTTATCAGGCCGCCGGAAAAAACTATAAAAATTCCCATGTAGAATCACGGTCGTTAAGCGGCAATGTCACGGGCACCGGTACGCCTCTTTCGGCTGTTGTTCGTTCATGGGCATTTGATTCCGGTCTTGGTCAGCTAACCAACCGTTCGCATTTTCGAGGCGGCCGTGACCAGGTAGCCTATATAGAAAACTTTAATAGTGATGGAACGGTTCGCGACTACGTAGTTTCTATTTACCGTTCAGGCGCTTCCATGGCCACCGCACAGGATCAGGTTGCGACTTTACGCTACTCTTCCAAAAAAGTTTCCGGTGCGGTTACCATGACAGATGGGCAAGGTCAGACATCAACTATTCTTTCCGGAGTGACTGTATTTCAGGATTTGACATCAGTACAAATTATGAACACTTATACCTCCGCTGATTTGGCCGTGGATGCGTCTCTTCCTGACCGCTCTTGGATGTATCAATTAGTCGGAAAAGATGATTTTCAAGAGAATGTGGTTAAGTATTCCGTAGCGAAAATTGGTATTCAGACGATTGCAAGCGCGCAGGTAACTTACCCTGCAAAGCCGGTCGCAAAAGCGCCGACAAATACAACGACAACATTTGGAGATGATGCGCTTCCCAAGCCCACGGCCGGAAGCGGAACCACCGCACCGAGCGAATTAGGCACAGCACCTTGGCAAGCTCCGGCGGCGACCGCGCCCGCAATTTATGACACCAATTTTATTACGGCACCCAACGGAGCAGTTTTATACGCTAACCCCAAATCAACTAATCCTGAGTACGCCATGGACGGTATCTCATCGAATAAAGGTCAGTATTGGACTTTAGTTTCCGGCGGTGAAGGTCTTCAAGTTATGGGGGTGGTGGACTTAGGTCAGAATCGACTCATTAACGAAATCAAACTTCACTTTCTGGATAGTGATAACCGTTTCTATTACAACTACAAAATTGAAACATCCACGGATGGACTTCAATGGGGTGTTATTTTTGACGGAACGGGTTCGAATATGAATTATCAGGGTCTTCAAACTCTCAACTTTGAAGAGCGCGATGCGCGCTACATCCGTATTTCATCGGGCGGAAGCACGGCGAACACTTCCGCGCATATTCTTGAGATCGGAGCCTCGCTTAACTCCGCGCCGGATTACGCTTCTTCAACTATGGGTGCATCGCTTTATCAGGATTTTGCGGGCGGAACCGGAGTATACGCACTCGATAATCAGATGACGACCGTAAAGGATAAAAATCTTTGGTTTGCCAGCGGAGAAAAAGATTCCAATGAGCTGTTTGAACTTGGAACGATTGACCTCTGTTTTGATCAGACACGCTGCCAGACACGTTTAATCAATGAAATCGGAGTGAATTTCTGGAATGTTGATAATCGTTACTTTCTGAATTACAAGGTGCAAATTTCCGACGGAACCATGGATGCCGACGGCAAACTTACCTGGACAACCGTTTTTGACGGGACAGACAGTTACCGCGGATACAAAGGCGAACAGCTGGTGCGCTTTAACGCGCAAGAGGTTCGCTATGTGAGATTCTTTGCTTCGGGAAGCAATAAAGACGGCAAAGCCGGAATCGAAGAAGTATCCGCGCGTTATATCCGTCAAATAGACCAGAGCGCGCCGCTTCCGCCGGCGGATAAAGTCTACGATATGGACTTTTCAAAATTAACCGCAACTTCTCTGATTTCTTCCGCCGCAATCACACATACAACAACGACGGTAACCGGTCTTCAAGCTGTACTCAATACATTGGAAGGAAAGCCGAATATTACAACTTCGATTGAAGCGGCTTTGACAAACGCTAAAAATTTAGTGGATTGGGACACCTCCAATAGCTCTTATGCGCACATGCTGGTCGGCGGAGACGGACTCATGGCCGAGGTTGCCACGCTTGATTTTGGGCAGCTGCGCTGGATCAATGAGGTGAATATTGGCTATTATCAAGCGGCGGGATACTTAGCCAGCAATTACCGGGTAGAAACTTCCCGCGACGGAGTGAATTGGGATGTGGTTATCGACACCTCAAGTGATTATTCGCAATTCCACGGACGCCAGACCATTAATTTTGCGGATCGTGAAGTTCGTTTTGTGCGTCTTTATTCATCCGCGAACCATCCCAATGGATATCTTTACATTAATGATTTTGGCGTCCGCCTTAATTCAACGCCTAATTTAGCATCGAATGCCATGGGCGTTTCGGTAATCCGCACGGTCAACATGAATGTTGCCGAGATGGAAGCGGGCGATATTAAAGCTCCGACCGTCAAAAATATTTGGGACGGCTGGCGTTCTTTGAGCGGAAAATTGAATACCCATGACCCAATTCTTTCCATGCCGGCCGGCGCTGTCGCTAATTTTCATAACGGCGCCATTGTTTACAACCAGGTTGATTTTGGCGCCGACACCGGTTTGCGTGTACTCAATCTGAATGTTTCCAACTTTGCGAATCCGAGCAATCCTGTTCCGGTCCCCGGATCTTGGTACGAAATTTATGTTGAAGTGGAAACGGAATATGGCGAATGGGTTGAGCTCGGAATGATGAAAATTGACGCGTCCACTTCGATTAAGACAGGGCAGCTTGAAATTCCGGCGTCCGTTACAGGCCGTTACCAAAACGTGCGCTTAACCTGGGTGAATGACTATGAATACCGCAAGACCGACGATAAAGGTAAATACACTCCGGATGTAACGACGGATGGAGATAACAATTTGATGATTCATTCTTTGCGTGTCGCGAATACGGCGGCAGGCGCAACAACACCGACCCTTTTAACGCAGGTTTCGGGCAGTTCCTTTGCCCCCAGCTATCGCGAAAAACAATATTCCAATCCGGAACAATGCGTGAATTTTGGCTGCGCGCAAAATGATTTTGGTGACGCGGAAGTTCGCTGGCTGGTTGACGGAGGGATTGATTTGGGCAGTTACGGACAATATTTTCATCACCAAACGGATAAAACAAAAACATTGCATGAAGTCGGCGTAATTGACCTTGGCACCATGCAGGATTTTAGTCAAATCGCCATCCAGTATTACGACAAAGACGGTCGCGTTTGGAGCAATCTTAAAATCCAAATTTCCGACGGATCACGCGACGCAAGCGGAAACTTGATTTGGAACGAACCTCCCGTGCATGACGGATCAAATTTAAACCGCACCTACAGCAAACTTGAAACATTTGATTTCACGACAGTCAAGGCGCGTTATATTCGCATTTTATCTTCCGGCGATAAAACCAACGGTTGGATCACCATGGAAGAAGTTTATGTCCGTAATGTTAAACGCGATAGCATTTCAAGTTTGGCAGGTTATGACGTTGACTTTGCTCGGCAGCCCGGCGTTGGTTTGATTGACCTGCCGAGCGGTGTCACAAGCCCCGCGCTTGCTTTTGATGACGCGGCGAACACCTGGGCTTACCGCGCGACTGGCAACAACAACCAAGTTCAGACCGCGAACGCGCTTAATCGCGAAAATGCCGTTTTGTTTGGAACGCTCGATCTCGGAGCTGTCCGCTTAATCAACACAGTTGATTTGCATCTTTATGACGGAGATAACCGTCAGTATTATAATTTTATTGTTGAAGTGGCAGATGCCTCGAAAACAAATTGGGTCAAGGTTTTTGACGGAACTAATTCAGGAAAAGATTACCAAGGTCTTCAGCAGATTACTTTTCCGCAGGACATGAATGTCCGTTACATTCGTGTTTATCTGAGCGGCAGCACGGAAAATGCTACCGCTCACATCGAGGGTATTTCTGCCTATCGAAACTCAAACGTCAATTACGCTTCTCAGTTATTAGGTTCACGGGTTTTATCCAACTATGCGGCCGCAAGTCTTGGCTGGAGCAAGGTTGGTACATCCGCCGTTTATAACGGAATTTCTTCCGCTTACGCGCCGCTTATCTATGACACTGTCGATTTTGGCACGACAACAACCAATCGATATTTACAGGCTAATGTCCAATTGCCGGCCGGCGCGCTTTCCAATTATAGCGCGGCCCAGCTCGCGACCATGAATTACAAAATCACCGTTGAAGTTGAAAATGAGCCCGGAAACTGGGTTTCACTCGGCACAATTCAATATCCTGTTTCCCGCAATGAAACAGCCAGCAGTATCGCGATTCCGAACAGCATCAGCGGCGGTACGCACCGGGTTCGCCTTATTTATGACGGAACCGGCACTCCTCTTGAAATTAAATCCGTGCGTGTTTTCGGCTCAGGCACAAACCCGATTACTGATGGCAGCAATTTCCGCGCAAATTTTATTGCGCCTGCACCCGCGTCGTCTCATTTGCAAAATATTCTCGACGGTCAAAATGTGAACGGAAATCTTGAGCTTAATACGTTGGTTTTGACTCCAGGGACGAAAGACGCGACTTTGCATGAGGTAGGAATTATTGATTTGGGTCAGAATCGCTTAATCAACGAAGTGACTCTTAATCTTTGGGATGGCGTCGCCAGCCAATATACGAATATGAAAATCATGGTTTCTGAAACCGGCGCAGAAGATCCGGCAGAATGGGAAACAGTTTACGATCTGACAGGCTCTCAAATACGCATGGAAGGGCGGCAAACCATCAACTTTGCGTCAACCAATGCGCGGTATGTGAAAATTTTTCTCTCGGGCGATATGACCAACGGAAAGATTCGCATTGAAGAAGCGCGTGTGTCTTTCAACAAAGTATTGGCTCAAAAGACAACGAGACCGCCCATTGATCTTGCGGCTCTGGCAGGTCCCACACCATCTTTTCTTTTGAATGTTAATAGCCCCGGGGTTCAAGTTGCGACAAAGAATCTGTTCCAAGTCGGTGTTATCAATCTCGGCGGCGTAAAAGAAATCGATCAAATTGCGGTTCAGTACTCTCATGCGGCCGAGACATTTCTCAATCTCAAGCTGGAAGTTTCAGAGGATGGTGTCATGTGGAAAACCGTCTACGACGGAACAGAGTTAAGCCGCACTTATTCCGGACTTGAAACTTTTGATTTTGAAAAAACGAAAGCGCAGTACGTGCGTCTTTCGTCTTCACGCAACACCGCAAATGGTTATATTGCGGTGAGCGGAATCCATGTTTACAGTACTGCCGCGCCCGCAGTGGAAGGCATTGATTTTATCCGCAGCGATAAAACCAAATTCATCATTAATCCGAACGGTGAAACATTTGATTATTTCTATGTGAATAACGGTTTTATGGATCGTGATCTGTCGAACTCTTCTTATGCCCGCATGTATATCGGATCCACGACTGACATGAAAATGGTCGGAACAATTGATATGGGCGAAAAACGCTTAATCAATCAAATTGATTTAGCGCGCTATGACAGTTCAGGTCACGTTGCCGGAGGCAATTTGCGTATCGAAGTATCTGCGGACGGGCTCGCTTGGGAAAGTGTTTATGACAGCACGAGCGGCCAAGGGGATCTCAACTTTCAGGGAACTACTCAAGTTCAATTTGATGAAAGAGAAGTCCGTTATATCCGTCTTTTTGTCTCC
The DNA here is from genome assembly GCA_002344825.1 of Candidatus Multiplicimicrobium inquinatum. Classification (GTDB taxonomy): domain Bacteria; phylum Omnitrophota; class Omnitrophia; order Omnitrophales; family Aquincolibacteriaceae; genus Multiplicimicrobium; species Multiplicimicrobium inquinatum. The sequence goes on from DDUN01000047.1 coordinate 15,260, forward strand.
GCTGATCATGGTAATAACTACGCGTATTTGAACGGCATTTCTGCTTATCTGACGCAGGATCGGGATTACTCAGGACCGGGCATGGGGGCGATCGCAATTGATAAGGTGGAAGTTCCGCCGCTTTCCAATGTTGTATTAAAGAGTGGGGCTCCGTCAACATGGTGGGGCTGGAACCAGGTCGGAACTTCCGCGGTTAATTTTACCGATATTACGAAACACGCTGCGGTTCTTGTTTATAACGGTGTTGATTTCGGCAGTGACGCGGTGGGCCGTCAGCTCGAATTGAATGTGCAGAATTATTCGAATAACGCTTATCCGCCGGTAGCGGGATCTAACTATCAAATCAAAGTTGAAATTGAAACATCGCTTGGTGAGTGGCAGGAGATCGGAATACTTACCATTCCCGCGTCAATCACGGCTCAAACCGGACGGATTTCGCTGCCCGATGAGATTGACGGCCGGTATCAAAATATCCGCCTGACTTGGCTGAATGATCAATCGACAGGTTCCGGCGCCAATACAAAAGATAATAATTTAATGGTTAACTCATTGGCGGGCGTCAGTGGCGGGGTAGTTCAGGCGGCAAAACTTGGTAATACGTTCGCCTCTTCTTATTATGATACGAAGCATGCCTTAACGGATCGCAATGGCGGACGTTTCGCGTTGGATGCGAACGTTATTTACAACGGGTCCGATTACTTTTGGTCCAAGGATGCAACACCTCCGGCGGGAACATCCAACCGTCATTTAGTTGAAATGGGTGTCATTGATCTTTGCAGCTCCGGCAATTGCGGTACGGACGGCACACGTTTTATCAATCAGATTGACGTTGATTTTTGGGCGCATGATGGGCGAGGACAGTACAATTTTAAAGTTCAGGTTTCAGATGACGGGGAAAAGTGGGACACCGTTTTTGACGGCTCGGATACGAACGTTATTTACAACGATATTGAAAAAGTTACTTTCACAGGCCGCGATGTACGCTACATTAAAATTTTTGCTTCCCGCAATACATCTAATACCGGCGCGCATATCGAAGGTGTGCATGCCCGGTTTAATGCCGCCCTTGCGAATCAGACGATTGTGAAAAACCCACCGCGCACCACCGATATTAACTTTGCGACATTGCAAAGCGGTGCAAAATTTTTCGGGTACCAGTCAGCGACCAATAGCGGTAATTATGCCGCGACTGTAAGCCCTCAAAGTATTTTGGACGGCATCGACTCCACAAGCTCTTACGGCTACCGCACTAATTATGAAAGCTGGCTCACTGACAGCATGGTGGAAATTGGTACGCTTGATCTTGGAACCCAGCGCATGTTGAATGAAGTGTCGCTCACTTTCTATGATCATGCCGCGTATCGTTTTGCAAATTACCGTATTGACGTTTCTGATGATGGGATCACATGGGAAACGGTTTTTGACGCGACCGGACTCAATACAACCTTTCAGGGACAGCAAACGGTTAATTTCTCAGAACGATCTGTGCGTTACGTAAAAGTTTTTCTTGGATCCAGTACTGCAAATGCCCATGGGCATATTCAGGAAATTCGCGCTCAGCTCAGCTCAAATATCAATTACGCATCGGCTGCGATGGGTTCATCCGTAAAGTATATGGGTGACTGGACGGTGAGTGGTAATGCGGCGGTCGCTAAAACTAACGGAAGCATTGTTTACGAACTTGATTTCGGAACAGTTGCCGGCGGCACACGCACCATCAGCTATAACGTTCAAAATTTTCAAAGCGAAGGCATTTTAAATTCGAACTTCAGAATTCTTTTCGAAGTTGAAACCGCTCCTGGAGTATGGAAAAGCCTTGGCTATGATACTGTGTTGGTTTCGAGTGCCGCAAAGGTCGGTTCGGTAACCATTCCGGCGGATATCACGCCGGGCAATCACCGTGTTCGCATGACCTGGACTAATAACCAGTCGCTCGACAGTCAGGACAATAATCTTCAAATTAACTCTCTCAATGTCGTCCGTAACGGTGTCAGTCTTGCAGCTAAATTGGGTAAGGACTTTGTATCGGCTGGAGGCACTAATCTTTATTCAATGGCTTCTGGCTGCGGAGATAAAACAACCTGCTCAGTGCAGGACACCGAAACATGGGACGATGTTTATACGACATCCCGCTTTTTGATTAACGGTGCCAATTCCGGGGGCACTTACAATTCTTTTTCAACCCTTCTGCCTACCAGCGGTAAAACATTGCATGAAATCGGCACCATTGATCTTGGCGTTGTCCGCAGTGTCAACGAAGTCATGGTGCATTTCTGGGATGATGGCCGTGTTTACAGCAATTTGAAAATTGAAGTTTCGGAAAATGGCACTGACTGGACATCCGTTGTCGACGGCACCAATACCGAGACGGTTTACAGCGGACCCACGGCAATTACCTTTGCCAATCAAAATGTCCGCTACGTGCGTGTGTATTCGTCGGTGAGCACCAGCAATTATATTCATATCGAAGAAATACAGATACGTAACCGCCCGGTGCCGCCCGTCGTAACCGCGCCCGCGGCGCGCATTGAGAACGTTAATTTTGGATTGAGCCTGCTGGGGTCAAAATTTGTTCCGGCCGCTTGGCTTCCCGCAAGCAGTTCCGGATTTGTCTGGCTGACTGACGGAGAAACAAGTGACGCTTCCCGCGCAAAGGGCGATTACGCAAAAATTCCGTTATGGGGTGATGAACGCATGCTGGAGCTGGGCGTACTTGATTTGGGCGGGAAACGCTTGATCAATGAAGTGAACCTTCAGTTTGGCGATTGGCAGAACTGGTTTTATGGAAATTACCGCGTTGATGTTTCGGTTGACGGATTATCTTGGGAAACTGTTTTTGACGGAAGCGGAGATCTGATTCATTACCAAGCCCGACAGGCCATCAATTTTTCGGAGCGCGAGGTTCAATATATTAAGATTTATTCGAGCGGTTCAACGAATAACGGATGGCTTTATATTGAAGAAATCGGCGCTCAGCTTAATTCTAATATCAATTATGCCGGCGCCACCATGGGGTCATCCGTGCTGCGCACCGTCGAAAACACAGTAACGGTTACCAGTGCCGGGACAACGAGTGAATACTGGAATGGCTGGAGAGCGGTTGGAACTTCCGGTGTCAACTTCTTCAATACAAGCGAAGGCGGCGGAGCGGTTGTCTACAATCAAGTTGATTTTGGAGCTGATTCAGTCAACGGACGTTCACTTGAACTAAACGTTCAAAATCATTTCCGCCTTAACCATCTTCCTGTCGCGAATTCAAAATTTATTATTAAGGTCGAATATGAAAAATCACCCGGAATTTGGGAGTATCTTGATACGGTGCAAGTCGACGCGAATAACGCCAACACAACCGCAAAAACAGCTTTGGTTAATATTCCGGATTCATTAGAGGGGCAGTATCACAATATTCGCTTAAGTTGGACTCAGGATAAAGTTGCTTCCGGACAAGATAATAACTTACGCATTAACTCGCTTCAGGTGAAAAACTCCTCCGGCGCGGCAATCGGTGCGGTGAAGACGGGAAATTTATTTGCCTCATCCCATTTGGCGCTTATTTATAATTCACAAAAACCTTGCGGCGACCAAGCGACATGCACTTACACAACCGGCGGCCCGGAAACGGCCCGGTTTTTGAATGATAATCAAATCGCTCAGTCATC